>JANXRM010000010.1 GCA_025353015.1 Hyphomicrobiales bacterium | reverse complement strand
TTCCGGAATGATTGCTTCCGCCATCTCATCGAGAAGCGCAAATTCGGATGCAGTGAAGAATTTCCGGCCAGCGCCTGCAGCAACAGCCACCTCCTTGACGGCAGCCGGCGCGGCATTTTTCGCACGTTTTTGCTGCGCCAGCGCCACGTCCGGCACGAATGCCGCACCGAATGTGGCTCCAGAAAGCGCAAGCAGCTTGCGCCGGTTCAAATCGGTCAACTGAGACATACGGACCAGCCTCTACAGATTGCCAGATTTGAGCTCTTGCGCGAGGTAGTCGCACGACCGCCACGCCAAAGCCAAAATCGTCCACGTCGGATTCTGGCAGCCGGACGACACGAACCCGGCGCCATCCACAACGAACAGGTTCTTCACGTCGTGCGCCTGCAGGAATGGATTGAGCACGCTGTTTTTCGGATCGGCGCCCATCCGCGCAGTGCCGACCTCATGCACCGACGATCCCTCCGTCAGCCGGTCACTCTTGACCTTGGTGATTTCGAGCCCGGAGTCCGCGAAAATCTGCTGCATGTTCACCGTCATGTCGGCGCACATCTTCTTTTCATTGTCGCCGTGCTTATAGGCAAACCGCAGTACCGGAATGCCGTAAACATCTTTCACGTTCGGATCGAGCGACACCTGATTCTCGAACTTCGGCAGTACCTCGCCGAGCCCGTACATGTAGACCATCGCGCCGGCGTGATCGCGCACCTTCTTCTTGTAGGCCTGCCCGAAACCGCTGACGCCGATCGCTAGCTCCGGAAACATCTCCTGTCCCGCCGAGCCTTCGAGGCCATATCCGCGAATGAACCCCTTTTGTTTGGATTTATCATCCACGTTCTGGAAGCGCGGGATGTAAAAGCCTCCCGGCCGCCCATCCTCGTTGCGCCGCTCGCCACCGACGCGCGGCTTGTAGATGCCTTCGACGCGCGGCCCCATCACGTGCTCGGACAGATTGTGCCCGAGATGCCCGCTCGAATTGGCCAGTCCCTTTGGAAAAATGCGCGATTTCGAGTTGAGCAAAATGCGCGTCGATTCGAGTGTCGAGGCGCCGAGCACGACGACTTTCGCCTTGGCGTCGTAGCTTTTCTTGCTCTGGGAATCGTAGAACGAAACTCCGCTCGCCCGCCCGGTCACCGGATCGAGCCGAACCTCGTGCACCGTCGAATTCGGCCGCACGACCAGCCGCCCTGTATCGAACGCCGGATAAATCAGGCCCGTTGGCGAATCGAACGCTGCATGGATATCGCACCCGCCGACCCGCCGCTGACAGGCACCGCGACCGAAGCACCGCGACCGGTATTTATTGTGCTTCAAGCCCTCGGTCGTCACTCCGAGCCGGAATGGAGTGAGAACTTTACCTGAGCCCGCAAGCTTCGAACGGATATGAACTTCCGGTTCGTTGAGCTTCATCGGTCGCTGATAGATCGAATCCGGCAGCCACGGGATGTTTTCCTTGACGCCTGAGATGCCGAGATAGCGATCCACGCGATCATAGTAGGGCGCCACGTCGGCGTAGCCGATCGGCCAGTCGACGCCATACCCGTCGCGGCTCGTAGCCTTGAAATCATAGTCCGAAAGGCGCAGCGCCAGCCGGCCCCACACGTTCGTCTTGCCGCCGAGCGCGCGGCTCCTCACCCACGAGAATTGCGTGCCCGTATAGGGATGCTCCACCTCGTTGACGAACAGGTCCTTGGTGTAGTCCGGCCCTTCGCCGAGCTGCTGCCAGTTCACGACATTTGTGTAGCGCCCGAAGTTCTTGGCATAAGGCGGGTTGAACCGGCCATAATCGCTTTCGTCCAGAACCTTGGTATCCGGCGGCAGATGCCCATGCCGCGGATGCTCGTAAGGCCACTGCTGCGATTTCAGCGTCTGGGTTGTATCGACGTGCTTTCCGGCTTCAAGCATCAGCACGCGCAGCCCGTGCTCGGTCAGGACATGCGCCGCCATCCCACCGGCCGCTCCAGAGCCAACGACGATCGCGTCAAAGGTCTCGGTCAGATTGATCGTGTCGGCATCCTGGAATTTCGGTGCGGCTTCCATACGCGTCCTCCCGTGGGTCCAGACAGACAACCGGACCTGGCGCTTCCAGCATAAGGAGCACAGGCCTGCCGCCCAAGGGTCATGCAGTCACATCGTGAACCAATTCCACGCGCCATGAGGTCTGCCGGCAGATACATCACAGCTTCCGGAGTGCCACGCTAACGATGCGATGGTTCTGGCCTTTCGTCAGGATGAGGCGGGCCCGCTGCCGCGTCGGCAGGATGTTGTCGTCGAGATTGAGCCGGTTGATCCCGTTCCAGATCTCCAGCGCCTTGGCATGCGCCTCCTCGTTTGTCAGCGCTGCATAGCGATGGAAATAGGCGGCCGGATCGCGAAATGCGGTATGCCGGAGCCGCATGAAGCGTTCCACATACCAGCCTTCGATCATCTTCGGGTCGGAATCGATATAGATCGAGAAGTCGAAGAAGTCCGACACGAACGGAATTGCCTCCCCGCCCTTCGGCAACCGCGCCGGCTGCAGCACATTCAAGCCTTCGACGATCAGGATGTCGGGCCGGTCGACGGTGATCGTTTGCCCTGGAATGATGTCATAGTGGAAGTGCGAATAGACAGGCGCTTCGACCGCTGCTTTGCCGGCTTTCACATCTCCGAGAAAATAGAGTAGCCGCGCCGTATCGAAACTCTCCGGAAATCCCTTCCGCTGCATCAGCCCGCGTGCTTCCAATTCCTTGTTCGGCCACAGGAACCCGTCCGTCGTCACGAGATCGACGCGTGGATGATCCGGCCACCTGGCCAGCAATGCTTTGAGCACACGAGCCGTCGTGCTTTTGCCGACCGCGACCGACCCGGCGCAACCAATGATGAAAGGCACCTTGCCGTCGCGCCGCCCGAGGAATTTCGACGTAACAGCATGCAGTTCCTGCGACGCCGCCACATAGAGGTTGAGCAGCCGCGACAGCGGCAGATAAATCTGCTCCACCTCTTCCATCGACAATTCTTCGATCAGTCCGCGCAGCGCTTCGAGATCGCGCGGCACCAGCGTCATCGGCGTGTCTTCTCGAAGCCGCGCCCACTCGTCGCGCGCAAACAGCCGGTAGGGCGAGAACTGCACGCTGGAGCGACCGGCAACCGCAGCCGGACCAAATTCCGCGTCATGGCTATCACGCACCTTTACTCTCCCGGACTCCACGCGAACAAACGGACTTCAACCCCGAGCGGCTTTCTCATCGATACCGGACGTTCCCATGCGACCCTCGAGAACTGCAAGCACGTCCGCGAACGGCACATCGCGCGCCTCCAGCAAGACGAGCAGGTGAAAAATGAGATCCGCCGCCTCGGCGGTCAGGCTCGCATCATCTTGATGCACGCCGGCAATCACGGTTTCAACCGCTTCCTCGCCGAGCTTCTTCGCGCATTTGAGCGCACCACCCTCGAGCAGTTGCCGCGTATAAGACTTGGCGGCCGTTGCACTACGACGCTGTTTGATGGTCGCCGCCAGCCGTTCTAGGGTGTCACTCGCCATCGCTGATCGGCCCATTCTACTCACGCCGTCTTGTAGAGCATCCAGCGCATCCGCCGCCCGATCGTCAAGCGACACTTCGCAATGCGACCCTTACTGCGCCGGTCCCTGACCCTGACCGATGCGCTGCTTGATGTATTCAAGCTGGTCGAAGTTGCCATACTTGATCAACAACGTGCCGCTCTCGCCCGATCCGCGCTTGATTTCGACTTTCAGCCCAAGTGTATCGGCAAGATCCTTCTCGAACGCTCGCGTATCGGCATCCTTCTCGCGCACCCGCCGCCGCTCCGTCGGGTTGTCGAGACTTTGCACGAGTGCTTCCACATCGCGAACGTTGAGCCCTTCCTCGGCGATCCGGATCGCCAGTACCTCGGCATCCTCCCGGCCAACCAGGGCCCTCGCATGCCCGGCAGTCAACCGCCCGCTTTGCACCAGCGCCTTCACACCGTCGGGCAGTTTCAGCAACCGCAGCGTATTGGCCACGTGACTGCGGCTTTTGCCGATCACTTCGGCCATGCGTTCTTGCGTATAGCCGAAGTGCTCCATGAGATCGCTGTAGCCGCCTGCTTCCTCGATCGAATTGAGGTCGGCGCGCTGCACGTTCTCGATGATCGCGAGTTCGAGCACTTCCTGATCATTGAGATCGCGCACAATCACCGGAACCGTATGCAGCCCCGCCAACTGCGCGGCCCGCCACCGCCGTTCACCTGCAACAATCTCATAACCACCATTGCCCGGGTCGGGCCGCACAATGATGGGCTGCACCAGCCCTTTTTGGCGGATCGACTCTGCCAACTCGGCGAGGTCTCCGTCACGGAAGTCTTTGCGGGGATTGAATTTTCCGCCACGAACCATATCGACGGCAACCACCCGCTGCTCGCCTTCCGGTGGCAACCGCGGCTCTGATTGCGACGGCTCGCCGATCAAGGACGCCAATCCACGGCCCAGGCGGCTCTTCTGCATTGGTGCAACCATCGTTTTCGATCCCCTGCTCGTGTCCTAGTATGCAGCGATTAGGCCGCCTTGATTCCGCGCTCACGCTCGATGATTTCACGGGCCAGCTGCATGTATGCCTGGCTGCCCGAGCAATCCTTGTCATAGATCAGGATCGGCTTGCCGTGAGATGGCGCCTCGGCAACTCGAATGTTACGTGGAATCATGGTCTTATAGACTTTTGGCCCAAAGAAATGGCGCACGTTGTCGGCGACATCCCGCGACAGCTGCGTCCGCGCGTCGTGCATGGTCAGCACCACGCCTTGTATTTCAAGTTTCGGGTTCAACGTCGCCCGGATCTGATCGATCGAGTCTTTCAGCTGCGAAATGCCTTCCAGTGCAAAGAACTCGCACTGCACCGGCACCAGCACAGCTTGCGCGGCCACCATCGCATTCAAAGTCAATAGGCTGAGCGACGGCGGGCAATCGATCAGCACATACGTGAAAGTATCCGCCAACAACCGCCCGCGTTGGGCCGCCGCTAGCCCCATGATCGCATCACGAAGCCGGAACGGCCGGTTCGATTCAGCCATCAATTCGGCCTCGAGGCCCACCAGATCGGCGTTCGCCGGTACCACGGACAACCCCGGAACCAGCGTTTGCTGGATCGCCTGCTCCAACGTCGCATCTCCCGCCAGCACATCGTATGTAGTGACTGGTCGGCTTGCTGGCGAAATTCCAAGCCCCGTCGAGGCATTACCCTGCGGATCCAGATCGATGATCAAAACCCGCTCACCAACCGCCGCTAGCGCCGTGCCGAGGTTGATGGCCGTGGTCGTTTTGCCAACGCCGCCCTTCTGATTCCCAATCGCAAGCGTTCGAATACCGCCCGCTCCCACATGAACGCCGCTATGTGTGCCTGTCACGGGTCTGCCTCCCATAGGGTTCAACGCAACATGTTCAGCGCGTCTTGGCTTCAAGTCCCCGCAGCACGACGATTCTGGCGTCGGCATCGGTCAGGCTCGGCTTCAACTCGTGTTCAAAACGCCACAGCCGCTGGGCTGCATCGATTTCCGCCATCACATCCCGGCCTTTTGGGAAGAGGCCCACAGTTTTCGACCCAAACATGGGCATCGCCAGCGCTAACAACTTATCCAACGGTGCCAACGCACGTGCCGAAATCACATCGACCCCAACTCCACTGACAGTGCCAGCCTTAGCTTGAATCGAAGGATTTTCGATCCTGGCGTTCATAATCTCCACAGCCAATGCGCTAGATATGCCGGTCTGACGCACAACTTCGCCAAGAAAAGCACACTTCCGCCCATCGCTTTCGACAAGCGTGACGCTGCTGCCCACCCGTCCGGCCAGAAAAAGCGCCACCACCAGGCCCGGAAAACCAGCCCCACTGCCAAGATCGGTCCATTTCAAAGGCCCAGCCGGCGCCAGATCGACCAATTGCGCGCTGTCGGCCATGTGCCGGTGCCAAACGTCAGCAACCGTTGCCGGCGCCACAAGATTGATGGTTT
>JANXRM010000460.1 GCA_025353015.1 Hyphomicrobiales bacterium | reverse complement strand
CCGGCACCTCGGGAAAGCATTTCAGCGTCCTGTAAAGGTCCATCAGGCGCGCGCGCAGGGCAGGATCATTGAGATCCATGGTCGCGAGACAAAAATCGAGCGCGTCGCCGGTCACCTGCCAGAAGTCGACGTGCAGGCCCTGCAGGCTTCGGAGCCACGAATATTGCAGCTGCTTGTCGCGCCACATCGTGGTCAGGGCTGCGGTCTTGTCCCCAAGCACGTCTTTGCAGCCGGCGGCGGCCGAGGCAAAGTCGAACAGTGTCCCATAGGCATCGAAGACGCAGGCTTGGACGCGAAGCTTGGACGGCACGTGGCATCTCCCTGAAGGTCGTCAGGTGAACCTGCGCGGGGCGCCTGGCAGAAGTCAATTGCGAACGGTAGCCACGGCAACCACAAGGGCGTGAAAGCGGCCACCGCAAACTCTCCTTTGCGCGCCGCAACCGGCACCGCTACGATACCCGCATACGCGTCGCGCCCTTTTGCATCCTCGACCACGTCATCACATCTCGCAACGAGTTCCCAACAATGAAAACGTACGAAGGCAAGCGCGCGTTCGACGGCTTGATCGTCACCGTCGACGGCAAAAAGCTCAGCGAGCACTACGAGGTGCAGCAATTCACGACCTGGGGATTCGAATGGACCTACGAGGGCGAAAGCCCGCAGCAACTGGCGCTGGCCATTCTTTACGACCACCTCGGCGACCGCACGCGCGCCATCGGGCTATCGGGGCGCTTCATGAAAAAGGTCGTCGCCGACCTCGATAACGATTGGCTCCTGACCAGCGCCGATATCGACAGGGCGATTTCCGAGATCGAAGCGGCCTGACATAACGGTGTCGCAAGCGCTGCTCCGGGGGAATGCCATGCAACGCGTCTACGATTGGTTCCGCTGGCTCTACGACACCACCGGCATCAACCTCAACTACATGTACGACGATTTCGACCGCGCGCGCATGCTCAAGGGCATGTGGCTGACGCTGGAGCTGTCGCTGATCACCGTCGTCCTGTCGCTGCTGATCGGTATTATCGGGGCCTGGGCGCAAGGCTCACGATCACGACTGCTCAGGCTCGGCATCGATGGCTTCATCAGCCTCTTCCGCAATACTCCACCGTTGGTGCAGATCTATTTCTTCTATTTCGGCCTCGGCAATCTGCTGCCGCGAACGGCCGGCGCGTCAGGCGCGTTGGAACCGCTGTTCTCGAACGTCGGCTGGGCCATCGTCTCATTGTCGTTGTTTGCCGGGGCCTTCAACATCGAGATCTTTCGCTCCGGCATCGAGGCCGTCTCGCGCTCAACGGTGGAGGCGGCCGAGTCGCTCGGCTTCTCGCGCTGGCAGACCTACCGCAACGTCGTTCTGCCGCTCGCCATCCGCACAGCACTACCGTCACTGTCGAACAACCTCGTCAACCTGATCAAGACGACCAATCTCGCCTACGCCATCGCTGTGCCCGAACTCATGTACACGGCTAAGCAGATCTGGGCCGATGCGACCAACGTCCGCGAGATGATGCTGACCGTGTTGATTTTCTACGTCTGTCTGGCGAGCCTGTTCGCCTGGGGCATGTCGGCCTTGGAGCGCCGCTTGCGCGTCCCCGGCGTCGGACAGGGAGCTTGAGCCATGAAGGTCATGCCACCCGCGGCGCCAAACCGTGGCCTGCCGATCGAAGCACCAGCGGCGGGCTTCCTCGTCGTGCCGAACGGCGCGCTCGGACCGATCGTCAGCGGCCGCACGCTGGCAGTTGTCGCGGTTCTCTGTCTCGTAGCTTCGGCCGCCTCTGCGGCAACGACCGGCAGCGGCCAGCGCTCAGCGCTTGAAGTGATCTGGGTCTGGTCGCCGCTTCTCCTTCAAGGATTTCTGTTCAACCTGCTGATCTCGGCGCTGGCAATGCTGATCGGCACGACCGCCGGCCTGCCTCTCGGCATTATGCAATCGTCGCATTCAAAGCCATTGCAGACAACGGCGCGCCTCACCACGCAGTTTTTCCGCAACTCGCCCTGGCTGGTGTTGCTGTTTCTGTGCGTGCTGCTGCTGCCGTTTCAGATCCGCATCGGCAGCCTGATCATTCCGTTTCCAGACTGGGCCAAGGCGATCTTCGGCTTCTCGTTGCCCGTCATGGCCAACGTCTCCGAGATCGTGCGCGGTGCCGTCCAGTCGGTGCCGACGAGTCAATGGGAATCGGCTGAATCCCTGGGCTTCACGCGCCGCCAAACCTTCGCCGAGATCATCCTGCCGCAATGCACGAAACGCATGCTGCCGCCGTGGATGAACCTCTATTCGCTGATCACCATGTCGACGGTGAATGCCTCCGTCGTCGGCGTCTCCGAGATGATCACGCTGACGAACGAGGTGTTGGCCGCGGAAGGCTCGCGTCCCGCACTTTTGGCACCGCTCTACGGTTTCGTTCTATTGTGCTTCTTTCTCTATTGCTACCCGATCGGCAAATGGACCGTCGCCCTTGAGCGCCGCTACCAGACAAAAATTTAG
>JANXRM010000398.1 GCA_025353015.1 Hyphomicrobiales bacterium | reverse complement strand
GACGCCGGTCTGGCCGCCGACCTTGACCGTGGCCTTGACATGCACGCCCGGGGGCGCCCGCGACAGGGTCAGATCGACGGTCACCTTCGTAATGAGGAGCGGATGGCAGAGCGGGATCAGCTCATGTGTGCGTTTGGCGGCTTGAATTCCAGCGATCCGGGCGGTCGCCAGTACGTCACCTTTCTTGGCCGTTCCGGTTTCGATGAGCGCGAGCGTTTCAGCGGTCATCGCGATGAAACCCTCGGCGATAGCGGTGCGGCTCGTCACGGGCTTGTCCGAGACGTCCACCATGTGCGCCTCGCCGCGCTCGTTGAGGTGGGAGAGGCGGCTCATGAGCGCGCGCCCTCGCCTTGCAATAACGTCCGCGTGGCGGCCGCTACATCGGCTTGCCGCATCAGGCTTTCACCGACAAGGAAGGTTCTGACGCCCGCGGCTCCTAGCCGCTCGAGGTCTGCGTGCCGGCCGATCCCGCTCTCGCCGATGACGATCCGGTCTTTCGGCACGCGCGGCGCCAGGTGCTCGGTGGTCGCAAGTGAGGTCTCGAACGTCCTGAGATTCCGGTTATTGATGCCGATGAGGCGGCACGGCAATTCAAGGGCGCGATCGAGTTCGCGGTCGTCGTGAACTTCCACGATGGCGTCCATGCGGAAGGTGCGCGCGGCGGCAGCCAGGCCCTGCGCAGCCGTGTCGTCGATCTGAGCCATGATGATGAGAATGCAATCAGCGCCCCACAAGCGGGCTTCGGCAACCTGATAGGGGTCGAGCATGAAGTCCTTGCGCAGCGCCGGCAGCTGGCAGGCGGCGCGGGCTGCGGTCAGGAACTCAGGCGCGCCTTGGAACGACGGCGCATCGGTTAGCACTGAGAGGCACGTGGCACCACCCGCGGCGTAGGCCTTGGCCAGCGACGGCGGATCGAAGTCGGCGCGGATCAGGCCTTTCGACGGGCTCGCCTTCTTGATCTCGGCGATAAGCGCATAGCCGCTGCGCATCTGCGCTTCGAGGGCTGCAGCGAACGGCCGAACGGGTGGCGCACGGTGCGCGGCCGCCACGATCACCGCCTCAGGGCGTTCAGCCTTGGCGCGGGCGATTTCAGCCAGCTTATAGCGGGTGATTTTGGCGAGAATGTCGGGCGTATCGGTCATAATCCTAGTCTATACCATCTGCGCGCTGCGACGCCACGCTTTGGTGCGCAAGGCCAGGGCGATTGGGTCCGACCCGCTGATGCAACCTTGGCAGAGGTTTAGTTCCGACCAAAAACGGGCAGAATTTCGTGGTCGGAAAGCTGCGTGCAGGGCTCCTTAGGAGATTTCCGGCTATCGTCTGTGCGTCCAAGTGTTCGACCGAGAAAAAGTGTTCGACCGAGCATTTGCCATCCTTCAGGAGATGCGGCCATGTCTGAGCGCCAAGTCATGCGCTTGCTTTGGGGCGTGTTCGCGGTTGCAGCTGTCGTCCTCGGCTTTCAATTCAGCGATACGCTCGAGGGGATGTTCAGCCGCCGCGGCACGTTCACTGCCAAGGAAGAGGGCGGCACGATCGTTATGCGCTGGCGTGGCGCCATTGAAGCTCCGCTAGCGGCCCGCATCGAGGAGACATTCCGCACGCATCAGGCCAGCGGCGCCCGATTCCTGCTGATCTTGGCCTCCCCAGGCGGCAAGGTCGACCACGGCGGCGATGTGGTGCGCCTGCTCAAGACCATGCAGCGGACCAACGCCGTCGATACGTTGGTTGAAGGCCGCAGCGTCTGCGCCTCAATGTGCGTGCCGGTCTATCTCGCCGGCCGCTATCGCACGGCATCGCCGGCGGCACGCTTCATGTTCCACGAGGTCAGTTTCCGCGACGCGGTCACCGACAAGCGCAATGAAGTTCCGGAAAAAGCGATCGAACGCGGCACTGACCAGCTTTTCGATCGCTATTTCCGCCCCGCCGGCGTCGACGAGCTTTGGATCTCCGGCATCCGCAAAGAGATGCACGGCAAGGACATCTGGCGCACCGCCGAGCAACTGATGGCCGAACGTTCAGGCATCGTGCAGCGGCTGGAGTAGGCGGCAGACCATAGGGTTGCAATAGGCGCTCTACACTTCGCGCCGTATTGCACCGGCTGCGGCCCGGATCGGTGCAATACGCCGCCGAAGACGCGGCACCCTACGGACGACGGCTTAAGCCGCCACGATTGTTTTCTTGGCCGCAAGTGCCGCGATTTCGGCGGCAGAAAATCCGGCCTCACCCAACACCTCCGCATTATGCTCGCCGAGGCGCGGCGATTGCCGGCGCACGCCCGGCCGCTCGCGGTTCTCCCCGAATTCAATCGGCAAGGCGGGCAGGCGGGACTTGACGCCATCGGTGCCGCCGGTGCGCGAGAGGAAGACATCGAGCAATCCGCCAGTCGCCAGCAGGTGCGCGTCCTCGAACAGGTCTTTCGGCTGTCCGACCGGCGCCCACGAGCACTTGGCACGGTCGAGTTTCTGCGCCACGTCGGCTTGCGTGTGGCGGGCGATCACCTCTTTGAGCTGCGGGATCAACCACGCCCGCTCGTCGCGGCGCATGATGTTGGTCGCGAGGCGCGGGTCCTTGGCTAATTCCTGCAGGCCGAACTCCTCGACGAAGCGCGCCCATTGCTGGTCGCTGGTAACGCCGATGAACAGCTGGCCATTGCCCGCGCACGGGAATACCTCGTAGATCGCCCAGGCCCCCTTGCGCGCGGGCATCGGCGGCATGTCCTCCCCGGTCATCGCGATGCCGGACATGTGCGACGATACCAGGAAAGCCGCGCTTTCAAAAAGCGCCGACGAGACGCGCTGGCCTTTGCCCGTGAGGTCGCGCTCGCGCAACGCTGCCTGCACCGCAATGATCCCGAAAAGGCCGCCCAGGATGTCGACGATGGAGGCACCGGCCCGGAGCGGATTGCCGGGCGGGCCTGTCATGTAGGCAAGGCCCGTCTGGAACTGCACGACTTCATCCAGCGCCGGGCGATGCTCGTAGGGACCCGCGAGATACCCTTTGAGCGCCAGATAAATGAGCCGCGAATTGAGCGGCGCCAGCACGTCGTAGCCGCAGCCAAGCCGCTCCATGGTGCCCGGCCCGTAGTTCTCGAGCACGATATCGGCCTTGGCCGCCAGACGGTGGAAGGCCCGCTGTCCCGCCGTCTGCTTGAGGTCCAGCGCGACGCTGCGCTTGTTGCGATTGAAGGCCGCAAAAAAGCCCGACGCAAAGCCGCCGAGGCCGCGTGTGTGATCGCCCTTCGGTGCCGGTTCGATCTTGACGACGTCGGCACCGAGTTCCGCCAGTACGAGCCCCGCCGTCGGGCCCATGACGGTGTGTGAGAGTTCGAGAACCTTGAGGCCGGTGAGGGGCGTGGCGGACATGGGTTACGCCGCCTTCTTGCGGAAAGCGTTGAGGCTGCCGGCGTGGATGAGTTCGCTTGGCAGCTGGTGGCCAACGATGCTTTCGGCCAGGCGCCCGACTTCGATGAGCTTGTCGAGATCGACGCCGGTTTCGATGCCCATCTCATGGGCCAACAGCACCAGCTCTTCCGTGCAGATGTTGCCCGCCGCCCCCTTCTGGCCCGCGAACGGACAGCCGCCAAGGCCGCCAACGGTGGTGTCGAATTGCGCCACGCCCATCTTCAGCGCGGCGTGCGCGTTGGCGACGGCGATGCCGCGCGTGTCGTGCAAATGCAAGGCGATGGTCTGCTTGGGAAAGCGAGCGCGTACCTCGCCGATGACGCGCTCGATGCGGGGCGGGATGGCCCAGCCCATGGTGTCGGCGAGCGAAATAAGCGTGATGTCGGCCCCGGCTTCGCGCGCAATGGTCATGCCGTCCTCGACGGTCTTTACGACTTGAGCCGGTGAAATATCGCCCTGGTAGTTGCAGCCGAACGCCGCCATGATGCCGATGCGCTTGACCGGCACGCCCTTGGCCAGGTGCAGCGCGGTCTGCTTGCGCATGGCTTCGAGGTTTTCGGCGTGCGTACGGTTGAGGTTCTTCTTGGTGAAGCCTTCCGAAGCCGTCAGCGCGATCGAGCCCGAGAGTGTGAGCTTGTCCTTGAACGCCAATGCCCGGTCGAGGCCGTTCGAGTTGAACCAGAGCGCCGTGTAGTCGACGCCGGGTTTTGCCTTGAAGCCCGCGACGACGGCCTCGGCGTCCGCCCAGCCGGGCACGAGCCGCGTGTTGACGAACGAGCACGCCTGGATGTGATGCAGCCCGGTTTCGGCCAAGGCCTCGATCAGGCGGATCTTGTCGGCGGTCGAAATTGGGCCGGGTTCGATCTGGAAGCCTTCGCGCGGGCCTTCCTCGTGGATGTCGACATGCTTGGGAAGATCGGACATGGGGCGCGGGCTCCTTGTATCGGGTTGGAATGGATCAACCCCAAGCAAAGCACGCGGCAGGAGGAATGTCACGGTGGGGGCGATTTGGGGCCTGACGCTGCTTTTGATTGGCCGGGGTCGCAGTCGGCACTATGGCACCACAGCAAAGAAAAGGAAGGCCGCGAATACGACGAGGTGCACGATCCCTTGCAGCACCGTCGTCCGCCCTGTGCCCAACGTGATGACACCGATAAAGAGCGTCAATCCGAGCATTACCTCGTCCTTGACGCCGAGGCCCAGATGCAATGGCATCCCCATGAATAACGCAACAGCCGCAACGGCTGGAATCGTCAGCCCGATGCTGGCCAGCGCCGAGCCGAGCGCGAGGTTCAGGCTTGTCTGCAAGCGGTTCGCGCGCGCGGCTCTGAGTGCGGCCAATCCCTCCGGAAGCAGCACCAAGGCGGCGATGACGATACCGACGACGCTTTTGGGGGCAGACATCCGCGCCAAAGAGGTTTCCAGCGTCGGTGTCAGCAGCTTTGCCAGTCCCACCACGGCGATCAACGCCAGGGCCAGAATGCCCGCACTGCGCAACGCAACGGCTTTGGGCGGCGGCGGCGCATGCGCTTCCTCGCCTGCATCGCCCGGCGGCAGGAAATAGTCGCGATGCCGGATCGTCTGAACAAAAATGAACGAGCCGTAGAGCACCAGCGAAACGATGCCCGCGAAGGCGAGTTGCGCCTTGCTGAATTCCGGTCCGGGCGCGCTGGTCGTCACATTGGGTACGATCAGCGTCAGCACGGTCAGCGCCGCCAAAACCGCCAATGCGGCGCTGGCTCCCTGCAATTGAAAGCCCTGCTCATGATGACGCACGCCGCCCGACAGCAGGCTCAAGCCAACGATGCCGTTACAGACGATCATGACGGCGGCATAGACGGTATCCCGCGCCAGCCCTGCCTTGGCCTCAGGGGCTGCAATCATGACCGAGACGATCAGAGCCACCTCGATCACGGTGACAGCGACGGCGAGCAACAGCGTCCCGAAGGGTTCGCCCAAGCGATGGGCGACGACTTCGGCGTGATAGACGGCCGCAAAGACCGTCGCGACCAGGACGAGGCCGGCAACCGTTGCCATGGCCGGCCCGACCCCGAGCACATACGCGGCCAGCATCGCGACCCATGCCGCCGCCGGAAAAACCCACGACCACCATGGCGCTGGTGCGAATGCGTCTTGGTTGGTCGCCATCGGTCGTTTCTCCCCTACATTTACCTCACACTCTCCGCTTTTCCACCAGAACCCCTGCTGCCGCCAGCTTTTCCATGGCCGCCTCGTCGAAGCCGTGCTCGCGCAGGACTTCACGAGCGTGTTGCGAGAACTTTGGCGGCGCCGATTTCAGCCGCGCGGGCGTCCGCGACAGCGTCACGGGCGTGCGGATGCCCTTGTACCAGTCCTTTTCGATGATCGAGCCGCGCGCCTTTACGTGCGGGCTTTCAAGCACCTGCTTGGTGTCGAGAACGGGACCACAAGGAAGCCCCGCCTTCAGCAATTCCAGCGAGAACGTGACGCCATCCACGTTTTTGAGTTTCGCTTCGAGGATCTCGTTCAGCGCATCGCGGTTTTTCTGGCGGTCGCCGTTGGTCTTAAAGCGCGGGTCGTCGGCAATCTCTGGCCGGCCCAGCACCTCGGCGACCTTTTTAAAGGCGCGGTTGTTGCCCGCCCCGATCATGATCTTGCAGGTCTTGGTGTCGAACATGCCGTAAGGCACGAGGTTCGAATGCTGGTTGCCGGTCAGCTGCGGCGTTTTGCCAGACAGGAAATAGTTCGGGAAATGCGGGTGCATCAACGAGAGTGCTGAATCATAAAGCGTCACCTCGATCGCCTGTCCCTCGCCCGAGGTCTGGCGCTCGTGCATAGCCATGAGAATGCCGACGACGCAATAAAGCCCCATGGAGATATCGACCACCGGCAGGCCCAACCGCATGGGGCCGGACTCCTGGCTGCCGTTGACGCTGTAATGGCCGGTCATGGCGCCGACGATGCCGTCGTAGCCGGGAAAGCCGCCGAGCGGGCCGTCGCTGCCGAAACCCGAGATCTTGCAGTAGATGAGCCGCGGAAATTTTTTCTTGAGCGTGTCGTAGCCGATGCCCCAGGCTTCCATGGAGCCGGGTTTGAAATTCTCGATCAGCACGTCCGCGCCCTCGAGCAGGCGCAGGAGGACATCGCGGCCGCCCTGTTGGCCCAAGTCCAGGCCGACCGAGCGCTTGTTGCGATTGATGCCGATGTAGTAGGAGGCGTCTTCCTCGTGGAACGGCGGGCCCCAGTCGCGCACCTCGTCACCGGCCGGCGGTTCGAGCTTGATGACGTCGGCGCCATGATCGGCCAGCAATTGAGTGGCGAACGGGCCGCCTAGCACGCGCGTCAGATCGACGACCTTGACGCCCGCGAGCGCACCGTGTTGTCCCTTGTCAGTTTTCTTCGATTTCCCGCCGCTATCCCGCGTCATGCCTGTGTCTCCCACCGCGCAAGTTTCACGCATTCTCTCTCGGTGCCATAGGTGACGCGAGTGCGCAAGGGAATGGGCTCAGGGCGACGGAGCACGTTCACGGTGTTTGCGCGATGCCTTGCCGGCGGATCAATTCTTCGCATCGGCCCGTTACCGCATCGGCCTTGAAGTTGGGCTGGGGTTGGCCCACTCTGCCGGAACGTTGAACGTCACCAGTCACGGGAGCCTGCGATGCCCTTTGCTACCAAATATGTCTTCGTCGTCAGCATGGATGTCGACCGGGACAAGGAGGCGTTGTTCAACGAGGTCTACGATACCGAGCATGTGCCGCTACTGTCGAAGGTGCCGGGCGTGAAGGGCGTGTCGCGGATGAAAGGCGAGGATTTCGCGTTCAATCTC
>JANXRM010000370.1 GCA_025353015.1 Hyphomicrobiales bacterium | reverse complement strand
CAGCCAAACGGTTACGGTCAACCGACCGAGGGAATCCGGCATGATCATACTCAAGGACGATGTGTTCAGCCGTCGCCCGCTGAAAAAAGTGCTGGGTGGCCGGCGTGGCGTGACGCTGTTCGTGCTGCTCTTCTTATCACTTGGGTTTCTGGCGATGAGCCGGATTGGCCATCCCGCTGTCCAGAATTCGCGGCAGGCCCTTGCCGAATTTGTCTCGCCAGCCTTGCAGGCGATCGCCTTGCCGCTGGCGCCCCTCCGCCGCCTTGGTCGGCAGATCGCCACATATGCGTCGGCTGGCGATGAGATCAACAGGTTGCGCGACGAGGTCCAAAAACTCAAAGGCTGGGAGTCACGAGCGCATGAGTTGGAGCGGCGCCTGGCGGACTTAGGCATTCTCGCGCGCGTCGTTGAAGATCCAGGTTTCGAGTTCGTGACCGGCCGCGTCATCGCCGATGCGAAGGGGCCGTTCGCGCGCAGCGTCCTCCTCAATGCCGGACGGGAACAACGCCTGAAGGCTGGCTATCCCGTCGTCAGTGGCGATGGGCTCATCGGCCGGGTTCTGGACACCGGCACCAGGGCTGCACGCGTCTTGTTGTTGTCTGATCTCAACAGCCGCATTCCCGTGCTGATTGGCGAACGGGGCACACGGGGTGTATTGATCGGGGACAATGGCCCACAGCCGGCGCTCGCCCATCTTCCGGAGAATGCAGCGATTGCCATCGGCGACGAGGTCGTGACATCGGGCGTTGGTGGGCTTTTTCCACGCGGCCTGAGGATTGGTGCCGTGGTCGACGATGGCGGCGCGTTTCGGGTGGCGCTCCATGCCCGGCTCGACGAGCTCGATCATGTCAGCGTGCTGTTTTTCGAATCGCCGGCGTTGGATCTTGCAGGCGAAGAGCCACGCAAACCGTCGGCAAGTCCCGCCGAGAAACGAGCAGGCCAGCGCCGCGCCGCGGTCAGCGCGTCTGGCGATGCCAAGTAGGGAGCGACGACGTGCGGAATTTGGCACTCCTCATTCCAGCGGGCACGGTTCTGGCGCTGGTCGTGCTGTGCGTGCTGCCGTGGGGCCTTGGGCAAAGCGTCGACTTCGCGTTGCCGGCTCTGCCGTTTGCCGCCGTGCACTTCTGGCTGCGCGCGCATGGACGTCTGATGCCACTCTCGGTTGTTTTTGCGGCGGGCTTGGCCGTCGATGTGTTGAGCTATGGACCGCTGGGATATTGGTCGCTGGTGTATCTATCGGGATGCGGTTTGACGACCCTTCTGGACCGCACCGCGGCGTCGCGGAGCGGGTTTAACGGGTGGGCCGGTTTCTGCTTTGTCGCGGTCGGGCTGATCGTGATTGCATGGCTCATTGCGTCAATTTATTTTTTGCGGTTTGCCGATGGGCGGGCGATGGCCGAAGCTGGCGCACTTCTGGTGCTGGCCTACCCGTTTGTTCAAGCGCTGCTCAATCCACTCGACCGCTGGGTGGCCGGACCGCAGTCTCTCAACCTCGAACGTAGGATTTGAAGCAGCAATGTTCGGCCGCGACAGCGACGACAACGCGCAACGCCTGCGCTTTACGCGCCGGACTTTGTTGATCGGCGCGGCCCAGGCCGGCGTCTTCGGACTCGTCGGCTCGCGCCTGTTTCGCCTGCAGGTCGTCGAGGGTGGCCGCTATGTGCCGCTGGCGGAGGAAAATCGGCTGAACGTACAGATTGTGGCACCGATGCGGGGCCGCATTCTCGATCGTTTCGGGGAACTGCTGGCGACGAACCGCGAGGGCTATCGCGTTGTGCTGGTGCCCTCGCTGGCGGGCAATGTGAAGGAGGTCTTGGCACTCTTTGCACGGCTCGTGCCGATGACTGAAGAAGACCAGGAGCGGTTTGTCCAACGTGCCTGGCGCCAGCCACCCAATGTGCCGATGGTGCTGGCGGGGGATTTGACATTCGAGCAGATCGCCGAGGTCAACCTGTTTGCGCCGCAATTGCCGGGCGTGCGCACCGAAATCGACAGCCGTCGTCAATACTTTCACGGCCGCACCGTCGGGCATGTCGTCGGCTATGTCGGCGTCGTCAGCCGCTTGGCGCTCGATGACGATCCGGTGCTGAGGCTGCCGGGAATGCGGACGGGCAAGTCCGGCGTCGAACTTGGGATGGAAAATATTCTCCGCGGCGCGGGGGGACAAATCAAGCATGAGGTCGACTCCCGCGGCCGTATCGTGCGCGATATCGAGCAGCGCGAGCCGGTCCGCGGATCCGATATCGTTTTGACGATCGATACCAAGATGCAGGCGCGAACACTCGCACGCTTGTCGCGCGAAAAAAGTGCAGCCGCCGTGGCGATGGACGTGACGACGGGTGAGGTCGTCGTCATGGCATCGGTTCCCCAGTTCGATACCAGCGAATTCGCCGATCCAACGGCCGGCAGGGCGCTCCGCCGCATGCAGACAGCCCAGCTCAATCCGATGGTCAACCGGGCGATCCGCGGCGCCTATCCCCCCGGTTCGACATTCAAGATGGTGGTGGCGCTGGCGGCCCTTGAAGCGGGCGTCGTCAAGCCGAAAGAGCGGATTGCCTGCGAGGGCAAGTTCGAGCTGGCAAACCAGGTCTTCCGGTGCTGGAAGCGTGGCGGCCATGACTCGAGCGACTTGCATAAGGCGCTGCGCGAATCCTGCGACGTCTACTTCTATGAATTGGCCCGCCGCTGTGGCATCGATGCGATTGCGCGGATGGCACGCCGCTTGGGGCTCGGCCAGACCTTCGATTGCGGTATCGCGTTGCAGAAGTCCGGCGTCATCCCCGATGCCGAATGGAAGCAACGGCGTTTCGGCAAAGGCTGGCTTGGCGGCGAAACTATTCTTGCCGGGATCGGGCAAGGTTTTGTCCTGACGACGCCGCTGCAACTGGCTGTCATGATGGCACGGCTTGCGACGGGCAATGCGGTCACTCCGACACTGGTGCGGCCAGCGCCTGGGGAGCAATTTCCCGTGCCCCCAGCGCTTGGCATCAGGCCCGAAGGTCTGGACGCGATCCGCCGCGGCTTGTTCGCGGTCGTCAACGAGGAGGGGGGAACGGGCCACGCGGCGCGCCTCAATGAGGGAACGGCCCGGCTGGCTGGCAAAACAGGCACCTCCCAGGTCAGCCGCGCCTCGAGTGAGCGCGCCAATTCCGACCTTCGCTGGGAAGAGCGCGACCATGCTTTGTTCGTCGCCTACGCACCGTCGGCCCTGCCTCGTTATGCCGTCGCCGTCGTCGTCGAGCACGCGGGAAGCGGCGGCGCAGCCGCAGGCCCTGTTGTGAAGGAGCTGATGGCTGACCTTCTTGCCCAGGACCCGACCGCACGGCCGGCCTATTCCGGCGTTCCCGGCGACAGTACGATCCGCGCCGACGGCGACCGGGGGTAATAATGGTCTCCACGCAGCAGCGGGATGGACGCACGCCGATTGCCGCGCGGCTCCTCGCCGTCAATTGGGCACTGATTGCGCTCGTCGTCGTTATCGCGAGTTTCGGCGTTGCGGTGCTTTATTCTGTCGCCAGCGGTTCTTTCACGCCCTATGCCGACAAGCACTTGCTGCGGTTGCTGATCGGCGTTGGCCTGATCCTCGGCATCGCCGTGGTGCCAATGCGGTTCTGGCTTGGGCTCGCGTATCCAGCGTATCTGGTTGCCTTGACGGCACTGGTCCTGATCCCCTTGATCGGAACGGAAGCTTTGGGGGCCCGCCGCTGGTTGAGATTTGGCGAGTTCAGCCTGCAGCCCTCGGAACTCATGAAGGTGGCGTTGGTGGCAGCCTTGGCCCGCTATTACCAATGGCTGCCGCCAAACAGGATTTCGCGGCCGCTCTGGGTCGCCGTGCCACTCTTTGCAATTGCGGTACCCGTCGTCCTGGTGCTGAAACAGCCCGACCTCGGCACGGCCGTTCTTTTCGCGTCGGTCGGTCTCGGCTTGATGTTTCTGGCTGGCGTGAACTTTTTCTATTTTGTGGGGGGCGCCCTGGCGATTGGTGGTCTGGCGCCGGTCCTATGGAATCACCTGCACGACTACCAGCGTCGACGCATCCTCACCTTCATGGATCCCGAACGCGATCCCTTCGGCGCCGGCTATCACGTTCTGCAGTCAAAGATCGCGCTGGGTTCAGGTGGGCTCTCGGGCAAGGGCTACATGCTCGGAACACAAGGCCAACTCAATTTCCTGCCCGAGAAGCAAACCGATTTCATCTTTACGATGCTTGGCGAGGAGTGGGGATTCGTCGGCGGCGTTACGTTGATCGGACTTTATGTCGTGCTTGTCTTCATGCTGTTCGGCATGGCCTTATTCTGCCGCAGTCAATTCGCCCGGCTCCTGTGCGCTGGCTCGGCGCTGACGATCTTCATCTATGCCTCGGTCAACATTGCCATGGTAACGGGCGTCGTGCCGGTCGTCGGTGTGCCGTTGCCGCTAGTGTCCTATGGCGGCACGGCCATGATGACGATCTTTGCCGGACTGGGGTTGGCCATGTGCGGCTATGTCAATCGTGGTACGCAGATCCGGCGCGAGACGCTTGGTGCGGTTGGGTCGTAGACGCCTGAATGCTGCGGAGGACGCCATGCCGGGATCAGCCGCGACGGAGCGGATCAGCCGCGAAGTGGCCGCTGTGATTGCGTCGATCCCTGCTGGACGGATCGCGACCCACGGCGCCATCGCTCGCCATCTCGGCATCGCCCCGCGACACGTGGCGACTGTGGTTGCAGCACTCGACGATGCAACGCGCGGGCAAATCGCCTGGTGGCGCGTCGTCGCGGATGGTGGCGCGATCGGGCGGCACCCCCGGCGCGACGAACAGATGCAGCGGCTGCGGACCGAGGGGATACCCGTTGCGCCGGTCGGGATCGCCGGCGAACTCGCGGTGCGCCGGTTCGAGGCCTTCGGTTCGGGCAAACCGGGAGGGCCAACGGATGCTGTTGCTCCATTGGCGCCGCCGCCGCGGTCGCAGTCGCGCGGCATGAAGAGCCATCCCGGAAAATCCTGACAAGCGGCTTGTTCCCGCCGCGCTGTTGTCATGGGCGATGGATCGCCTGCCGCAAAATGCACCCGGAATTCCAGCTGAGGTAAACACGGCTGGACTTCACGGCGATCATCGGTTAGATCATGGTCCGACGGAGGGGGCGGGTTCGCCCCTTTTTGCTTCTGGCAACCGTTCCCGATGGCCTGATATGCCGGTGGAATGGGCGCGTAGCTCAGTTGGTAGAGCAGCTGACTCTTAATCAGCTTGTCGTTGGTTCGATCCCAACCGCGCTCACCAGAAGTTCACCAATAAAATCAATGACTTGATGAGATGGCGGCGCAAGCCGCCGTTTCTCGTTTTGGTTGCGAGATACATCAGCGCTACATGGCGGCGTCATGTCGCGACTTGCGGATCAAGCGAGCGTCAGCTTCGACGCGACTTGCAATTGAGACAAAATCCACGATCCGGAATGTCCCGTTCCTGGGACTGAGGGCCATCCATACTTATTCCATCGTCAACCGCCCTTCACCGGGGCAAGCATGGGGGTGGCCATGGCAATCAAGGTCGATCGCGGGACTTGGTACGACGTGGACGAGACGGCGGCGCTTCTCGGGTGCAGCCCGAAGACACTGGAGGGTGGGCGCCGGACGGGCGGCGGAATTCCCTACTCGAAGATCGGAAAGCGCATCTACTACAACGGCGCCGACATCGAAGATCACCTGAACAAGCAGCGCCGCCGTTCGACCGCCGATCGGCCGATCTCGCGGGAGGCGGCATAGTGGGACGGGGATGATTGGAGACTGAGGCCGGCCCTAAAGGCCAATACAACCTCAGGCCGCACGGTTCGTCCCGGCGGCCTTCATCGTTCCGGCCAAAATCGCCCGCGACCAATCGCCAAATGCCCGCAGTCCCGCGTGCTCGTGTTCGGAGCGGGCATCTTGACGGCCGGCTTGGCGTAGATTTGTCCGACGAGGCAATGGCACAGTTCAGCGCCGGAAGGTGGCGTTTCAGCGTTGTATCTTTGCCTCTCTTTTGTTCGCGACGACGAGCACCAGGAGCAAGCCTCCATCGGTTGTCAGCGAATATGTCTGGCCTCGTAAACTTGGCTCCCGACGCAGAGCTTCAGGGCTGAGCCGCGCGCAAAAACGTAGGCCTTTGGCCGGTAGGCGTATTGATAGCCGTACTGGCTACAGGCAACGCCGGTGCCGTCGTCGAATACGATCACGCGGTCATAATCGCAACCATTGAAGTCGCTGGTTCGCTGGCCGTCTTTATCGATGCTCCCATCCACGGTCTTCGCAGCGATCAGCGTATAGCCGACGAGGCTGCTGAGATCGCAGGCGAGGGCGGGCGATGAGGCAAGCGCGAGCGCGCAGGTGGCGGCAAGGCCTCGGATCATTTGTTGACCTTCGGCTTGTGCTCGGCCGGGCGCCGGATAGGGCGGTGAGCCATTTCCGTTCTGGACGGCAGGTCGGGATCAACCTTCCGAAGCTCGTCGAGTAGCTGAACGATGTTGTCGGTCACTCGCATGTGCAGGATTTCTGTCTGTGCCATGCCGCACCATAACATATGCAACACAAGCTCATGCCCGAAATGGCCATTCGTGATGGCCGGCGCGGCGCGAATTAGCAAATCTGCATATTTTGAAGGGCGGGTGTAACAAACGCACGCTCGCGCGCACCGGGCAAATCAGGTAGCGGCCAAATCATGGACACCACAGGCAGCAGCGATCCGACCATTCAGGCCCTCGCCGACATCAGCGAGATCGGCGCCTCATTTTCTGGATGGTGCGTGGCCGTCCCTGATCTGCCGGCGCACTATGCGGAACAACTTCACGAACTTCGCGCGCGCGGTTTGATCGAATGCTGGGGCCGCGTCTTCCGGCTTTCCAGGGCCGGCCGCGAAGCCCTTTCCGCCGCGCGGCCCGAACTGGCGCCGGCACTGGCGCTGATGCCTCCCACCAACCAAGATGCGCCGCCGCCGCCAGCGCCCGAACAGTCTAAGCGGGCCGGCAAATTCGTCTGCGAGCGAAACCCGGAATGGCTTGGTCACGTGCACGAGTTCCGCCGCATCCATGGCCGGCAACCTACGGCACAAGAATTGATGGCGCGCTTTCCCGATATGAGCCGCGCGAGCGCCTACAACTACCGCAAGCTGGGCGGCCCGGTGCTGCGGCTGATCTCGAAAGCCAGCGCCGCTTAGACGAAGGCCCGTCCAAGCGGAATTTCCTTTGCTTGGACACGTTTAGACCGCTTGGACGAGAAATCAGATGCGCCGCCGGTCGCCGCTTGGACGTCTAAGCGCGGGCCATGGCAGCGACTAACGAAAAAGGCCCGCGCCGGGGACGCCGGGCGGGCCGTTTCAATGGCTGCGGTTCAGTTCAGCCGAGAAGCAAATCAATCAATCGGATCGCCGTCTGCCGCCCTGCCTCGACATCAACATGATTTCCCCTTGTCGTCACCGTGAGGCGGTATTCTTTGCCGTCGATCTCGAAACCAAAGCCGCCCAGGCCGTCCGCATCCACGAGTTCGCCGGATGGCTCGATTAGAACGCCCCGGTGCGTGAACGACCGCGAATGGAGATCGTCGATCATCTCGCAGGCGCTTTCGAAATCGTCCGCCGCGTACTCGTCAACTGCAAATCGAAAGTCGAAGTTTTTGTCGATCGTGATGCCACGATATCGCATGTGGGGCTCTTTCAGATATGGCAGCGGTTCGCCGCCGGGTTGAACGCGAAAACTCAACAAACGCAAGGGCAGCGATCGGGCAGCAATCACCGCTGCCGGTT
This sequence comes from Hyphomicrobiales bacterium, assembly GCA_025353015.1. GTDB lineage: Bacteria > Pseudomonadota > Alphaproteobacteria > Rhizobiales > Hyphomicrobiaceae. The sequence goes on along the minus strand of JANXRM010000370.1, from coordinate 394 downwards.
CACTGCCCGGTTGAGTATCCACGTGTTGCTGAGCGTGTCGCCCATGGTCCAGTATCGATGCCGGCCGACGTCCAGGCAGATGTAGTCACGCCCCTTGAACGGCAATTTGTAGCCGTGCTCGCGAATGTGCGTGACAACGGCATCGAAGGCGATTTCGCCGACCCAATGCTTGCGGTCGATGTACTCGTGTGGATTGTCCGGCATCGTCTTCGCGAAAGTCCACGATTGCTCAGCGAGCGCGGACGCGACGTCGTTTGGCGAGACCGGCATCAGAGGGTCTCCTGGGGAAGATTGGCGTTGAACGTGGAGTGATGCTCTCGCGTCTGATCCAGAAGCATGCGCGCGAGCTGCTTGCGGGGTGGCTCCATCCGGCGGACACGGCCAGCAGCGTCGA
>JANXRM010000341.1 GCA_025353015.1 Hyphomicrobiales bacterium | reverse complement strand
CAGCCAACCATCGAACCATGGCATCCTCGGCAGCACCCGATTTCATCGCCGACGAGAAAGTCTGACAAATGCCAACGCCGATCGATCTTTCGGCCAAGCTTCATAACCGGCTTCAGGCCGCTCCCCTGGGCTTCGACGCGTCTGCCGCGGATGCCCGTTTCGAAGATCTGATGAACGAGGCTCGTGACGCTGGTACTCCGCCAAGGTTTACTGATGTCGTACAAATGCCCGCGGTTCGAGCACTTCTACTCGGTATTTTTGCTTGCTCACCCTATCTGACCGGGCTCATCCGCCGCGATCCGCTACGCCTTTTGCGCCTCCTCGAGGCCGATCCTTCATGGCATCTCGCGCAGCTCTGTCGCAATCTGGAGTTGGCACTGCAGGGAGCAACAGAGCATGGCGAAGCGATGCGCCTCCTTCGCCAGTTCAAGTCGGAAATCGCGCTCCTCATCGCGCTTTGCGATCTCGGCGGCATCTGGACAGTCCATGAGGTCACGGAGGCGCTCACGGCTTCGGCGGATGCCGCTGCGAAAACTGCGGTCCAATTTCTCTTTGCTCAAGCGGCGGCACGCGGCGATTGGACCGACGCTGATCGGGCCGTGGCCGCGTCCCGCTCGGGCTTCGCCGTCATTGCCATGGGCAAGCACGGAGCGCGCGAACTCAACTATTCCAGCGATATCGATCTGATCGTATTCTTCGATCCAGCGCGCGCGCGCCCGAGGCCAAACCTCGACATGGCGACGTTCTTTGTCCGTCTTACGCGCGATCTCGTGAAGCTGCTGCAGGAGCGCACGGCAGACGGCTATGTCTTTCGCACCGACTTGCGCTTACGGCCCGATCCCGGTGCCACCCAGGTTGCCATCTCCATACCGGCCGCACTTAACTACTATGAGAGTTTCGGCCAGAATTGGGAGCGGGCGGCCCTCATCAAAGCGCGTCCCATCGCGGGCGACCTCGAAACAGGTCGGTCGCTTCTGCGCGATCTCGCCCCCTTCATCTGGCGCAAATATCTCGATTTCGCGGCCATTGCAGACATCCACGCGATGAAGCGCCAGATCCACGCGTTCCGCGGTTTCGGCCAGATCGGCGTTGCCGGCCACAACATCAAGGTCGGTCGCGGCGGCATCCGTGAGATCGAGTTCTTCGTTCAAACCCAGCAGCTGATTGCCGGCGGCCGACAGCCTGATCTCCGCACGCCGGCGACCACCGATGCTCTGGCCAAACTTGTTACCCGTGGTTGGATCAGGCCCAACGTCCAGGCCGAGCTTAGTGCCGCCTATCAGTTCCTGCGCACGATCGAGCACCGGCTGCAAATGCTAGCCGATGAACAGACGCAAACGCTGCCCGCCGACCCTGCCGATCTGGAGCGCCTGGCACTCTTCGCCGGCTTCCAATCGACGACGGATTTCGCCACCGCGTTGACCCACCAACTGGAGACGGTTCAAACCCATTACGCAGCACTCTTCGAACACGTGCCCGAGCTGACACGTAGCGGCGCCAACATGGTTTTTGCCGGCGAGGCCGATGATCCAGCGACCCTCGAAACCTTGAGCCGGATGGGTTTTGATCGTCCCTCCGATGTCATCGCCGCAATCCGAGGCTGGCACCATGGTCGCTATCCCGCCGTCCGTTCTGCCCGCGCGCGCGAACTGCTGACCGAGGTGCAGCCGCTGCTGATCGAAGCATTCGGCAATACAGCCGACCCCGATCAGGCTTTCTCGGGCTTCGATCGTTTTCTGGCGGGGCTGCCATCGGGTGTGCAGCTCTTTTCGCTGCTCCGCACCAATCCAAGCCTGCTGCGGCTCGTTGCCGACATCATGGGGTCCGCGCCGCGCCTCGCTGGCCTCATGAGCCGCCGGCGCAACCTTCTCGATGCCGTGCTGGCACCTGGTTTTTTCGGCCAACTCCCAAACGAGCAGGATCTCGACGCCCTGATCACCAACGAGATTGGTGGCGCCGATGATTTGCAGGCGGCTTTGGACCGCGCCCGCGTCGTCGGCAGCGAGCAGCGCTTTCTCATCGGCGTCCGCGTTCTTTCGGGCACCATCCCGGCAACCCAGGCTGGTGGTGCCTTTGCCCAGACGGCCGAGCGGTTGATCGCGGCCCTTCAGGACCGGGTCGAGCAAGATCTCGTGCGCCAACACGGCCGTGTGCCCGGCGGTGGGGCGGCCGTCATCGCCATGGGCAAGCTCGGCGGCCGCGAAATGACCGCCGCCTCCGATCTCGACCTCATTCTTGTCTATGACTTCGACAGCGAGGCCCAGCTTTCTGACGGTCCCCGGCCGCTGCCGCCCATCCAATATTTTGCCCGCCTCACCCAACGCCTGATCAGTGCGCTCTCCGTGCCGACAGCCGAGGGCGCGCTCTACGACGTCGATATGCGGCTGCGGCCCTCGGGCCTCAAGGGACCTGTTGCCACCCAATTGGCCAGTTTCATCGACTATCAGGCGACCGAGGCCTGGACCTGGGAACATCTGGCACTGACCCGGGCCCGCGTCATCACGGGACCACCGCATCTGCATCTCGAGGTCGAAGCCGCCATACGCCACGCCCTTGTGCGGCCGCGCGATCAAACGCGCATTGCCGCCGACGTTCGCCAGATGCGCGATCTCATCCAGAAGGAGAAGGGCACCCTGGACATCTGGGATCTCAAAACCGTGCGCGGCGGGCTGATCGATATCGAATTCATGGCGCAATACCTGCAGTTGATCCATGCGGCGTCCGATCCGCAGCTGCTATCCCAAAACACGGTTCATGCCCTCGAAAACCTGTCGCGCCATGGAGCGCTGGATCCCAAGCACGCCGCAATACTTATCCCAGCAGCCCAGCTTCTCAATGGGCTGACCCAGGTCCTGCGCCTCTGCCTGGACGGCACATTCGATCCCGCCAAAGCCCCCGATGGCCTCAAGCTCCTCCTGGCTCAATCCGGCGAGTGCCCTGACTTCGTGCGCCTGGAGGCGGCCCTGCAACAATCGCTCAGCGATGTCGCGCACCTTTTCGACCAGATCATCTGCTGAAACATGCTGGCGGCGACGGATTGCGCCGGCCGCGCCCGTTTTAGCTCTCGAAGGGCTGAAAGCATGGCTCGAAGGGCTGAAAGCTGGGCCCGTGACGATCGAGGCCCCCCACCACGGAGATCTTTATGTCGAAAAAGACAAAACTCTTGATCGCTGCCGGTCTGCTGACTGGACTTGGCGCGCTCGCCGCCGTTTCGGCCCAAGGCCACCGGACCCACATGCGTGGCGCTGGCAGTGACTTCGGCGAGCCCGGATCTGATCGCCATGGGATGGGTGGCTTCGGCGGCCGGCTTTCTGGCCCCCTCACGAAAGATGAATACGACGCTCGCCACCGGGAACGTTTTGCTCGCCTGGACAAGAACAACGACGGCGTCATCGACGCAACCGAAGCCGAGGCCGCGATGACGGGCCAGGCCAGCATGTGGCAACGCATGAAAGGCCGTATACACGGCGGCGCAGGCGATCGCTCTGGCGGAGGCGAGATGCTGCTCAGGATGTTTGACGCCAATAAAGACGGTAAGGTCACCAAGGACGAGTTTCTGGCGAGCGTTCGCCGGCGTTTCGCCGAGATGGACCTCAACAACGACGGCCGCATTTCAGACGACGATCTGCCGCCCATGATGCGGGGCCGCAACGGGCTCGCTGGAGGTGGCGGCGCCGAGCCGATGGGCCGCGGCATGCCGATGTTGCGCATGCTTCAAGGCGCTGACGCCAATAAGGATGGCGTCATCACATTAGATGAAGCCCTTGCCGCAGCGGAGAAGCGCTTTGCGGTTCTCGACCGGAACAAGGACGGTGCCATCGACAAGGCTGATTTCGACTTGCTGCGCAAGGAAATGGTCGACTATCGCGTCAAGCGCTTCATCCACCATTACGGCGCTGACAAAGACGGCAAGGTCACGCGTGAGCAATTCATGGCCAAAGCTGCCGAACGCTTTGCGCAGCTCGACTTCAACACCGACGGCACTATCGGGCGCGACGAGCGGCCGGGCGGTGGCCGGTGGTTCGGGCGCGGTCATCATGGCGGACCTCAGTCCGGCGGAGCGGACGAGGGCAACCGACCCATGATGCAGCCTCGCGGCGGTCGTGGGCCCGACGCCGGACCGGGTGGTGAACCGGGCAAGAATTGAAACGTATTGCCGATTGTGCGTGATGCACCGGGGGCAGCTATCCTTGTCTCCCGGTTTGCTGATAGGCATTGGATCTTGGCCGCGAGGGGCCGTTGACGATGAGGTTGGCGGTGGCAAGGAAAAGCGAGCCCGAGCCCCAGTCGACGGGCCAACGTGGGCTCGACGGATCAATCGAGGAAGCGCGCTCGCTTCAGGCGATTGCTGCTGGCGATGCTTCCGCGTTCCGCGTCGTTGTCGCGCGCCATCTGCCTCATCTTCTGGCAACCGCGCGCCGCATCCTTCGCGATGACGCCGAGGCCGAAGATGTGGCGCAAGACGCACTTGTCCGGCTTTGGCGCAGTGCCAAGAGCTTGGAGCTTGGTCCAGGCGGTCTGAAGCCTTGGCTCCGGCGGGTCGTTTCAAATCTTTGTATCGACCGGATTCGCGCAGGACGCCGCGTTTCTGTCGTGGACAAAGTGCCGGAACAGATCGAGGCCGCCAGTCAGTTGCGCAGCATTGACGAGCGCGAACTGGCAAGCCGGGTCGATGAGGTCATCAAGACTTTGCCGGAACGGCAACGGTTGGCACTCACCTTGTTCCACTACGATGGGCTGAGCCAGATCGAGGTGGGCACAATTCTCGGCATTTCCGATGAAGCCGTCGAATCGCTACTTGCGCGCGCCCGCCGCAGTTTGAAGACCGCATTGAAGAACGAGTGGCACGCACTGCTACCCGACAGCAACGATAGGCAGTGACTCACAAACTAGGATCTGAGGCCATGACCCTCGAAAAATTCCAAACGCTGGCAGACGCCTATGGCGCGACTCTTGACCGTTGGCCAATTCAGCATCGGCCGGCGGCGTTGCAATTCCTTGCATCCGATCCTGCGGCCCATGCCATCATCACCGAGGCCCGCGCACTCGACCGACTACTCGACCTCCAGCCCCCACTTCGCGACGGTGTCACGGAAGCCTTGGCAGACCGCATCGTCACGGCTTCAACCTCCGACTCCGCCCGGCAATTCGGTCATCAGCGGGACCAATCGCCCAATGTTGTCGTTGCTCTGCCGCGGCGCCAACCCCAGTCGGGGATGAATGCAGGATCGAACGGAAACGCGAACGGTGTGCTGAGCGCGGACGGAGGCACGCCTGCGCAACCGGTTGCAACTGGATCGCGCGCTCGCGGGTTTTCCCGCGTCTGGCCCATTGCCGCTGCTTTGGCGGCCTCGTTAGCGTTCGGCATCACCATTGGCGTCCACGACCTGACACACGCGCCCGTTCGCGGACTTGTCGTCATGGCCAGCGCCAGCGGCGACACGGAAGTCGACCAGTTCATAGCCGCGCTGCACGCCGATGGGATCGCTTCTGGCACCGACGAGGAACGCAAATGACCATGACCGCGGCGCCATTGCTGGACAAAAACAGGTTGCGGCACTGGATGCCGATCGCCTTGATTGTTTCGCTCGCGGTCAACCTGCTGATCGCTGGCGCCCTGGCCAGTGCCTATTGGCGTTTCCGTCAGGAAGCACCATTTCCCGGCAACCCAGGCAATATCAATCTTCTGGGATTTTCGGCGACACTTCCAGCTGATCGCCGCCAAGCCATCATGCGACAGACGGCTGAACAGCGTCGAGCGATGCGCCCGCTGCGGGCCGAAGTCCGGGCGGCACGGCTGGCAGCCCGTGCCCTCTTCCTGGCTGAGCCCTTCGATAGCGACGCCTTCGCGCGCGCGCAGGCGTATGTCCTTGAATCCGAGCTTCAAGCCAGGAAACAGGCCCAGGCATTGTTCCTGATAATCGCCGGACTATTGAACAAAGATGAACGCCAAGCCTTCGCGCGCTGGCATCCGGACGGGCCACCCCCTGGCAAGGGGCCTCCGGGTGGCAGCAGGCGTCACGATGGTTCGCAAAACGGCGATAGCGATCGACCATCGTTGCCGGTAGAAGGCGCCTCACCGCCAGGGCCCCGTTAATGGCCGCCGGAACGTCATGGCCAAAACCGCTGCGATCTTGCTCCTGTTGCCAATAGCCGGTACCGCCAAAAACGGTCGCAATTATTTATTGCAGGCGGACTGGCTGTACGGTCGCCTCGCCGTCGGTCCTTGCCGTCGCAACCGCGTCATTGCCCCGCCCGGTTGATGCCATCGCAGCTTCGATAGCAGCCAGCAGTGATACGCCACTGTCCCTAATATGCCCTGCGTAGCTCTGGTAGCGATCCGAACCTAGAGGACCATGCAACTCGCACTGCATCATGTCCGAAAAACCGATAATGGCCGTCAACGGCGTGCGCAGGTCATGACCCATCCGGTCGATAAGGCCGCCCACCGCATTGGAATCCTGATGCCCTAAAGCTGCGGCGGGCGTGCCGAAAGATAGCACAGGCTCGACGCGTGTCGCCGGAGCCGAGGGCATCGGCGAACTGACCGGATCATCGGAAGTCAACAACACCATGGACGCCGCTGCGCTCGACATGAGCAGCAGCAGCAAAAGCCACGGCCCCGCATCCACGGCGGGGACCATCGCGCTGGCGAAACCTTGGGGATCAAAACCTGAACGGGGCAAATGGCTCGCACCCAAGCACGCCATGACCGAGAGGTTGGCGATGGCAGCAGAGCGCCGCATCCGGCGCCCCCTGATCGCTGGCCATTGGATTGGCAGCCGTATCCCTAGCCTGCTCCAAGCGACCCAGAGCGGGGCAACGGTCGATATTACGAGCCCGCTACGGCCCATGGACGGTATTGCCGCCATTTGTTCCAAAACCTGATTTCAATGCTGCCTGATGGTGATCCCGGCGCGAGACGCTTCGCCGAATCACTAGAATCACTATCGCTCGACGCGCCTTGGTTTGTCGAGCCCATCACTTCGAAATCTGTTTCAGATCAACGCGCTGTGTCAATCAAGCATCTTGGCGACGATTTCATAGACGTCGCGCGACAAAGGCTCGGCCTTGGCGATCCTCTGCAACGTGTCCCGCGCGCATGCCCGCCGGCCAGACTCTAGCGTTTTCCAGCTGCGAAAGGCCGTCAACAATCGCGACGCCACCTGCGGATTGAAGCGGTCGATCTCAAGAATCCGGTCGGCAACGAAGGTGTAGCCCTTACCGTCTGGCCGATTGAAATTAATGGCGTTGGTCGCGAACACGCCAACAAGCGTCCGGGCCTTGTTGGGATTGGTCAGCGACATCAAGGGATGCCTGAGCAACCGCCGCACGGACGTCAACGTACCTGGAAGCGATGACGCCGCCTGGAAGGCGAACCAATTGTCGATCACGAGATGATCGTCTTTCCAGCGCTCAAAGAACCGGTCGAGCGCCGCTTGGCGTTCAGGTCCACGGACATCGCTCAGCACGCCAAACCCTGCTATCTCGTCGGTCAGGTTCGTGGCGCTCTCGAAATGCGCATGCGCCCGCGCAATATCATCCGGCCGGCCGCGAACGGTCAGTAGCGCCAAAGTCGCATTGCGCAGAGACCGCTTGCCCACTTGCTCGGGATCCGGCGCATAGCGGCCTTTGACAGCGTGTGCCCGGTACAAGATTTCCAGCTTCGATCCGAGCTGGCTGGAAATCTTCCGGCGCAGCGCATTGCGCGCCCGATGTATAGCCGCGGGGTCGATGTCCCGTCCTATGATACGCGCAAGGTCGCTCTCGCTCGGCAACGCCAGCACCAGTGCCCGGTAGGCCGGCTCCAGCATCTCGTCCTCGATGATGAGGCCCAGGGCCTTGATGAACGGCTTTGCGTCCGGCGGTGGCATTTTCTTCGCACTTGCATTGACCGCCATGACGAGCAGCCGTGTTGCATAATCCTGGGCTGCTTGCCACCTGTTGAACGGATCGCAATCGTGCGCCATCAGGAACGCGAGGTCCTGATCGTCGAGATCGATTGTCAAATTGACCGGCGCCGAGAACCCGCGCAACAGCGAGACGACCGGTCGGGACGGAATGCCGGTCAGCCTGAACGTTTCCTTGCGCTTCGTCAGCTCGATGATTCCACTGTCGAGTTTTGCACCGCCAGCGAGTTCCAATGGCAGGTCGTTGCCATTGCCGCCGAGCAGCCCAAGCCGCACGGGAATATGCAGCGGTTTCTTGGTCGGCTGGCCCGGCGTTGCCGCCAGCACCTGCTCGATCGTCAGATCCGCAGTTTTTTTCTGCGCGTTGTACTTGAGATCGCAAACAAGGCTTGGCGTGCCTGCCTGTCCGTACCAGGTCATGAACTGAGAAAAATCTCGACCACTTGAATCGGCAAACGCTGCAACGAAGTCTTCGACAGTGGCCGCTTCCCCGTCATGGCGCTCGAAATAAAGGTCCATGCCCTTCCGGAACCCTTCGGCGCCGAGCAGGGTGTGGATCATCCGGCAGAGTTCGGCGCCCTTCTCGTAGACCGTCATCGTATAGAAGTTGTTGATCTCGATGAACTGGTCCGGCCGGACGGGATGCGCCAAGGGCCCAGCGTCCTCCGGAAACTGCCCGGCTTTCAAATTTCTCACTTCGGAAATGCGCTGCACGGCCGGCGAGCGGAAATCGGCCGAGTAAAGCTGATCCCGGAACACCGTCAGCCCCTCTTTCAGGCACAACTGGAACCAGTCCCGGCAGGTGATCCGGTTGCCCGTCCAATTGTGGAAGTATTCGTGCGCAATCACCCGATCGATATTGAAATAGGAAGCATCCGTCGCCGTCTCAGCGCTCGCCAGCACAAGCCGGTCGTTAAAGATGTTGAGCCCCTTGTTTTCCATCGCTCCCATATTGAAATCGGAGACGGCGACGATATTGAACACGTCGAGGTCGTATTCGCGGCCGAACCGCTCCTCGTCCCACTTCATCGCGCGCTTGAGGCATTCCATGGCCCAACCGCAGCGGCCGTCCTTGCCCGGCTCCACATAGATCGTCAAATCTACATTGCGGCCGGACATTGTCTTGAATGAAGACGCCACGGAGCTGAGATTGCCGGCAACGAGCGCAAAAAGATACGACGGCTTCGGGTGGGGATCGCGCCAGACGGCGTAATGGCGACGGCCACGATCGAGCGTGCCGCGCTCGGCGAGATTGCCGTTTGACAGCAGCACGGGGGCGGCTTCGACATCGGCCTCGATCCGCGTCGTGTAGGTGGCGAGTATATCCGGACGGTCGAGAAAATAGGAGATCCGGCGGAAACCTTGCGCCTCACATTGCGTGCAATAGACGCCGCGTGACAAATAGAGCCCCGAAAGCGATTTGTTGGCGTCCGGATTGCAGGTGGTCACCACCTCGAGCGTAAACGGTTTTTCCGGTGGCGACTTGATTGTCAGAGTTGTCTCGCCGACTTGGAAGGCCTCTGCGTCCAAACCCTTCCCGTCGACCTTCACGGATACCAGCGTCACCGTTTCGCCGTCGAGAACGAGGGGGCCGCGTTTTCCTTTGCTCTTGGGGTTCGGCCGCATCTTCAGCCGTGCCGTCACGCGCGATTGGGTGGGATCCAGAACCACGTCCAGATGGACGGTGTCGATCAGATAATTGGACGGCTTGTAGTCCTTCAGCAGGATCGGCTGCGGGGTTTCCGTTCTCATCATATTTCGCGCCCTGCAAAGTCGGACCAATCGGCCCGATTCGTTTGAGTTGCCTGATCTTATGGCCCTTCCCCAAATAGGGCACAAGGCACGATGGCATGGCGCCACTCGCCCCAAAAACCCGGTTGAACGACGCGACGGCCCCGTCGGCATAGTCTCGCGAGGTCAGATCATTTCTGCTCGAGGCCCTTGGTCAAAACCACGTTTGCCTCTTCCATTGGAAAAAAAATTCCTCCGCTCCAGACGCCGAACTGCTGGCCCTCGATCACGGCAAGTTCGACGAGATCGTAATAGATTGCCCGGGTCACAAGGGCCTCGAGCCGGCCACGAACGAGCAAATAAGGCTTCAGACCACCGCTGATCGCCTCCACCGCAAAGCGGAGGGGCCTTTCCTTGCCGCATTGCACAACATCATCGACGTTCGTGCGAAATGTCAGTTCTTGGTGCAGGCCCGCCCCCGACACCTCCATCTCGACCGCCAGGAACGGTGCATCGTCAACGGCGACATCGACCTTTTCGACCGGCGTCACCAGATAGTGCCGGCCATCGGGATCACGGCGCAGCACGCGGGAAAACAGACGGACCAACGGTTTCCGCCCAATAGGGCTGTTTTGATAGAACCAGACGCCGTCGTTTCTGATCCGCATGCCGATGTCGCCGCAATAGGGCGGATTCCATGCGTCGACCGGCGGCAGCCGGTCACCAGCCTGCTCGCGAAGCATGGCCTCCAGCCCAATCAAACCGCCTGCCGCCCCGCTCTTGTCCATCGGCCAGCCTTTTCCATAGTCACGTCTTATCCCTAGTTATCCCGAGGTTGTACCATCCACGCTCCGGAACGGCGCCCGTCTCAGCTTCATTGCGCAACTTTAATGTCCCTGCAATCCGGCCGGACTGCTATGCTTAGCGCCGCAAGTTCACATTCTGACCACTTTCGCACGGCCAGGATCACACATCCATCTCGGCAACCTCATTGGCACATGACTTCGTGCAGCCACAGGCAGCGGGCGTAACACCAACCCATGACCCAAACATCCAGCATATCTCCGACCGAAACCAATATTGTTCAGCGCATCGAGGCTGCAGGCGAGCGCATGCAGCGTGTTCACAAGGCTGCCGCCAGCGTCGTTTTCGGCCAGGATCAGGTCATCGAGCAAACGCTGGTGACCATACTTGCGGGCGGCCACGGCCTGCTGATCGGCGTCCCAGGCCTTGCCAAGACGCTGCTCGTCGAGACCCTTGGTCGTGTGCTCGGGCTCGACGCCAAGCGCATCCAGTTCACGCCGGACCTGATGCCGTCCGACATCATCGGTTCCGAAGTTCTTGAAGACGCCGGCGGCACCGGCCGGCGCAGCTTCCGCTTCATCAAAGGTCCGATCTTCGCGCAGCTGTTGATGGCGGACGAAATCAACCGCGCCTCGCCGAAAACCCAGTCCGCTCTGCTCCAGGCCATGCAGGAACACCATGTGACGGTCGCAGGTCAACGTCATGATACACCGGCGCCGTTCCACGTCCTGGCAACGCAGAACCCGCTGGAACAAGAGGGCACCTATCCTCTCCCTGAGGCCCAGTTGGACCGTTTCCTGCTGCAGATCGATGTCGGTTACCCCGGTGAGGCTGCCGAACGACATATGCTGTTTGCCACAACTGGGACCGAAGACCGCCGGCTGGACGCGGTGCTGACGGCCCAGGAGTTGGCGGCCATCCAGCGCTTGGTCCGCCAAATTCCGGTTGCCGACAAAGTTGTCGATGCGATCCTCAAACTCGTTCGCTCAGCTCGCCCCGGCGAGGGGGCCGGTGCCGATGTCGACCGGCTGGTCGCCTGGGGGCCCGGTCCACGCGCCAGTCAGGCGCTCATGTTGGCCGTTCGCGCCAAGGCCTTGCTGGATGGCCGGCTGGCGCCCTCGGTCGACGATGTCATCGCCTTGGCCGAGCCTGTTCTCAAGCATCGTATGGCGTTGACGTTTGCGGCCCGCGCGGAGGGTACGGGCGTTGGCCGGGTCATCGCGAATTTGGCGACGTCATTGGCCTGAATTGTTAGGTCCTGGATGTCGGGGCCTGAGTTCTCGCCCCCTGAGCTGTCGGGGCACGCCGAACGGACTGCCGAGACATTGAGCTTTAAACCGAAGGGGTTTCGCGTGGCTGCTGATCGTGGCAAGGGCAGTTCTCAAGCAGACATGCGCGAGCGGAGCCTTGGCCAATTGCAGCAGCAGGCGCACGGCCTCGCTGACCGGCTGCCAGACCTCGTTCTAGAGGCGATGCGGATCTCGAGCACGGTCGCGCATGGCATCCATGGGCGGCGGCGCGCGGGTACCGGCGAAACCTTCTGGCAATTCCGCCAGTTCGGCGATTTCGACGCGGCCACGCTGATCGATTGGCGTCGTTCAGCAAGCTCCGAT
>JANXRM010000242.1 GCA_025353015.1 Hyphomicrobiales bacterium | reverse complement strand
AGAATCGGCGCACGTTGCAGGCGTCGTCGACGCGGGTCATGTGGATCATGATTGGCCTCCTTGGCTGATGCGGCGCAGCTTCTCGAACTCCCAGGCGGCAGCAACGGTCGGTTGGCGGCGGTTGCTCACGATGTCGTCGAGCCGGCGTTTGCGCTCGTGCTCGGCGAGGGAGTTCCACCAGCTGGCGCCTGCGACATTGTCTGGAGTTGCCGGGCGCCCACCGGTCGACGAGCGTGAGAATTTGACGGTGTCGACGGCGATCTGCCAGTCGACGTCGATGTAGGCGACGGCGTCGGCCGCTGACGACCATTTGTCCTCGGCCAGCCAGTCCTGCCGGTCGAGCACGATCGCGACCGCGATGCGCTCGCCTGACGAGAGCACGCCGCGATGGGCAGCATCGTCGGAGCAGAGGTCGACCAGCTCGGCAAGGCGGCGTTCGATCAGGGTCATGAGGGTTGCTTTCGATGGGACGCCAGTGCGCGGCCGATGGTCGTGTGGTGGCGGCCAAGAGCCCGGCCGATGGCAGCGTTGCTGTGCCCGGCCTGGTGCATGGCGAGAGTGGTGGAAAGGTCGTCGCCTACGACCTTCGGTTTTGGCCCTGACCGGACGCCTCGTGCCTTGGCGCTGCGGCGGCCTTGAGCGGCCCTGGCGACGATGCGCTCGCGCTCTTCCTCATAGATGGCGCTTAGCAGCGCCAGCACGCCGCGCCCGACGGGTGTAGTGAGATCGAGGTGAGCGCGGTCGAGAACTTTCAAGAAGGCGCCTTGGGAGTTGAGCTGGGACATGATGGCGATGCCATCGACCATAGACCTGGTGGCGCGATCCCACTCTGCGAGAATGAGGATGTCGCCTTTCCCGAGTGCTGCAAGCGCACGCGCCAGCTGGGGGCGGTTTTTGGTGGTCTTGCCGGATTGCTTCTCGCGGTAGATGCGGTCGCAACCGGCGGCCTCCAGCGCGGATATCTGCCGGTCGAGGTTCTGGTGCTTGCTGCTGACGCGGGCGTAGCCGATTTTCATGTGCGGGAGACCATGTGCGTATCTTTGTATATTAGTAGCTGATTTGCCCCCGCAAATACAGGGTTTTTTCAGCTGTTCATAATTTAGGAGTTAGTAGCAGGGACAGGTTGCAGAACGGCCGGGAAGCAGGCTCCCCGGCCGACATAAGGAAAGCAGAACCGAACGCGTCTTATGCCGCAGCTTGCGCAGCCCTTTGGACAACATCCGGGTTCTCCTCGATCACCTTGAGAAGAACGCGGGCAGCAGAGTCGGGTTCGGCTTTGTGCTGCTCCCAATCACGAAGGGTTCCGAGCGGGATGCCAAAACGGGCAGAAAACTCAGCCTGCGACAGACGCAACTTCCAACGCAGCGTTTTGACGGGGGCGACGCGCTTCGTTCGCGCAAGTTGTGCGGCTGTGAGCGGTTGGGCGTCTGGGTCCGTCAGGGCCGCTTCATGGATTTCGGCTTCGGTCATGGGGGGATCCCAATCCAGCGGCTCGTCGGGGATAGGACCGTTGTCGTCGTGCCAACGGTCATTCTTCAGGTAGCGCCTGCCTTTGGTAGCGATCTTGTTCATGCTTTTCCGCTTTGCGGGCCGAGATGATGCGGAGACGCGGCGTCCGCTCCGTGTAGACGACTAAGAGGAGCGCTCTTCGGCTTCTGCCGATCCGGCGCCAGCGTTCTTCCTCCGGTTCGTCGTCGATTTCGTCGATGGCGTTTGGATCAACGAAGACTTCGCATGCCTCGTCGAATGCGACCCTGTGCTTGCGTGCGCTTTCTTGAGCTTTGGCATCGTCCCACTCGAAGCGAGTGGTTGCGCATGATGTAATGGTAACCATTACGCATCTGCAGTTCAATAGGTACATCATCGAGGCGATCACGGCGAGCCAGGCGGCCTTCAGGTCGCTCACTGAAACCTGGGCCGACAGCACGACGGCGCATCGCCGGCTGATGCTGACGATGCTCGGCGGCATCGCCGAGTTCGAGCGGCCGTTGATCAACAGCCGCACCAGCGAGGGGCGGAAGCTCGCCAAGGCGGCCAGCAT
>JANXRM010000234.1 GCA_025353015.1 Hyphomicrobiales bacterium | reverse complement strand
GCCGGCCGGAATTTCGAAATGGGGCTATTTTTTCTTGCCCCCCGGTAGGCCTGGAAGTGCCGATGGCTTCTGCCCGCCAAATCCGGGCAGGCCTGGAAGACGCGGCATCAGCCCACCGAGACCGGGTAGGCCGCCGGTTTTGAGCGGTGCCGCGGACGGAGGCGGGCCGGCGGGCATCGGCGCGCCTTTCGTTGGAACGAGATCGCGCAGTTCTTTCGGCAGCTGTGCCAGCGCCTTCGGGTCGAGCCGCGAAAGTTCGGCTTGCATACGTTCAATTTCCGCCGGGCTCGGTGCCCCGCCCATGCCCATCCCGCCGCCCATCCCGCCGCCAAGTCCCATGGCGCTCGCCATCTTGCCCATCATGCCCGGGTTCTTGCCCATCATCTTCATCATGTCAGCCATCTGGCGATGCATCTTGATGAGCTTGTTGATGTCCTCGGGCTTGCTGCCGGAACCGGACGCGATGCGCCGCTTGCGCTTGGCATCGAGAACTTTGGGGTTGCGCCGCTCGAACGGCGTCATCGATGAGATGATGGCGCCCTGGCGCTTGAACATTTTTTCGTCGAGGTTGGCGGCGGCCATCTGGCTCTTGATCTTGCCCATGCCCGGCAGCATGCCCATGATACCGCCCATGCCACCCATGCGCTGCATCTGTTTCAGTTGTTCGGCGAGGTCGTCGAGGTCGAACACGCCCTTGCGCATCTTCTGCGCGATGGCTTGGGCTTTCTCGGCGTCGATGGTTTCGGCGGCGCGTTCCACCAGCGAGACAATGTCGCCCATGCCGAGTATGCGGCCGGCGATGCGGTCGGGGTGGAAATCCTCGAGCGCGTCCCATTTCTCGCCGACGCCGATCAGCTTGATCGGCTTGCCCGTGACCGCCCGCATCGACAGAGCGGCGCCGCCGCGCCCGTCGCCATCGACGCGCGTCAAGACGATGCCGGTGATGCCGACGGTGCTCTCGAACGCCTTGGCGGTGTTGACCGCGTCCTGGCCGGTCAGGGCATCGGCGACCAGCAGCACTTCGTGTGGCCGCGTTTGTGCCTTGACCTGCGCCACCTCGGCCATCAATTCCTGATCGATAGTGGTGCGGCCGGCAGTGTCGAGCAGCAGCACGTCGTAGCCACCGAGGCGGGCGGCTTCTTCGGCGCGCCGCGCAATCTGTAACGGTGTCTGGCCGGCGACGATCGGCAGGGTATCGACGCCGGTCTGCTCGCCGAGCACCCGCAACTGTTCTTGCGCCGCCGGCCGCCGCGTGTCGAGCGAGGCCATCAGAACCTTGCGCTTGTCGCGGGTCTTGAGCCGGTACCCGATCTTGGCCGATGTCGTCGTCTTGCCCGAGCCCTGCAGACCGACCATCAGGATGGCGACGGGTGGTGTCGCCACGAGATCGATCGGCGACGCATCGGAACCAAGCATAGCGACCAGCTCGTCGTGCACGATCTTGACGACCATCTGGCCGGGCTTGATCGATTTGAGAACGGCGGCGCCGACGGCCTTGGCCCGAACCTTGTCGGTGAACGAGCGCACGACTTCGAGCGCCACGTCGGCTTCGAGTAGCGCCCGGCGGACTTCGCGCATGGCCTCGTTGACGTCGCTCTCGGAGAGCGAGCCGCGACCGGTCAGTTTGTCGAAAACGCCCGACAGCCGGTCCGACAGATTCTGGAACAGTTCCGCCATGTCTTACGCTCCCGGAACTTTCATCGACTGGAAATCGATCATGACGTGGGCCTGATAGGCGGGACGCTTGGTCAATCGGCCATACCAGGCCTCGACATTGGGTAACGGCGTTCGCGCAATCGGCAGATTGTAATAGCGGTACATGAGCGTGCCGATGGCGACATCGGCCGTGGTGACATGCTCGCCCATGATGTAGGCGCGGCCATGCAACTGCTGATTCAGAATGCCTAGCTTCTCGGAGGCCCGTTTTGCCGCAGCCTCGATGGCCCTGACATCACGCTCCTTAGCTGGCGTGCGGATCAGCTGCAGGAAACAGGTGCCGATAATATCGTTGAAGATTGTGGTGAGTGACCAGTCCATCCAGCTATCGGCCTTGGCAAAGCTCAACTCGTCGGCGGGTGAGAGGGTGCCACGGCCATAGCGCTGCGCCAAATGGCGGACAATGGCGTTGGACTCCCACAGCACGAAGCCGTTGTCGTCGATGGTCGGGACGAGGCGATTGGGGTTGAGTAGGCCATATTCGGGGGTGTCGAGACCACCGAAGGGGCCGCCGAAGTCGAAACGCTGATGCTGAAGGCCGAGCTCGCCCACCGCGAACATGACCTTCTGCACGTTGACGGACGTCTTGCGTCCCCAAACCTTGAGCATTCTAGGTCAGCTCCTCGATGCAGGCCCAGACTGCGGGCTGCAAACCTCAAACGACATTAGCGCCCGCGGGCGAGCCTTCGCCGGCGGACGTTGACCCCTACGCATTCCTGGCAGAACCAGGACACATAGCGGCGGCTCTGGTCTTCAGGGCCGATGAACGGCAGTAAAATCGGGCAATTGCGGTCAAAAGTCAATGCTGCGATCGGCAAGTGAAAAAACGGCAGCCGGCATCGTGGGCTCTCGCGCGGGCTGCCTCGGCTTGCTAAGCTTCGTGCGAACGAGGGAGAAGGCGATGGATTTCACCTATTCGGGCGAGCAGGACCAGGTTCGCCGAGCCATTTCGGCGATATGCAGCCAATTCGGCGACGACTACTGGTTGGAACGTGACCGCGAGGGTGGCTTTCCGGCCGAACTGCATCAGGCGCTCGCCAAGGGCGGGTGGCTCGGCATCTGCATTCCCGAAGCCTACGGCGGCTCGGGCCTCGGTATTTCCGAGGCGGCCGTGATGATGCAGGCGATCGCCCAGTCCGGGGCTGCCATGTCCGGCGCGTCAGCGATCCACATGAACATCTTCGGCCTCAACCCGGTCGTGGTGTTCGGCACCGACGAACAGAAAAAACGCATGTTGCCGCCGCTGGTCGCCGGTGCTGAAAAGGCGTGCTTTGCAGTTACCGAGCCGAACACTGGCCTCGATACCACCCAACTCAAGACGCGCGCGGAACGGCGCAACGACCGCTATGTCGTCAACGGCCAGAAAGTCTGGATCTCGACGGCGCAAGTAGCGGAGAAAATGCTGCTGCTGGCGCGCACGACGCCGGCCGACAAGGTCGCAAAAAAAACCGAAGGGCTGAGCCTCTTCTATACGACCATCGATCGCAAACGCATCGAGATCCGCGAGATCGAGAAGCATGGCCGCAAGGCGGTCGACTCCAACCAGGTCTTTTTCGACAACTTCGAGATTCCGTTCGAGGACCGCATCGGCGAAGAAGGCAAAGGCTTCGAATACATCCTGCACGGGATCAACCCGGAGCGCATTTTGATCGCGGCCGAGGCCCTGGGAATTGGTCTGGTGGCGCTCGACAGGGCCTCGACGTATGCCAAGGAACGACAGGTCTTCGGGCGTCCGATCGGGCAGAACCAGGGCATTCAGCATCCGCTCGCCGAAAGCTGGATGGAGCTGGAAGCCGCCCGCCTGATGGTGATGAACGCGGCGTGGCGCTACGACCAGAAACTATCGTGCGGCGTCGAAGCGAATGCCGCGAAATACATGGCGGCGGAGGCGGGCTACAAGGCCTGCCAGCAGGCCGTCATGACGCACGGCGGTTTCGGCTACGCCAAGGAATATCATGTGGAGCGCTACCTGCGCGAGGTGATGCTGACGCGTATCGCGCCGATCAGTCCGCAGTTGATCCTGTGCTTCATTGCCGAGAAGGCGCTGGGATTGCCGAAGTCCTATTGAATGACGGCTTGCGGTTTGGGGCCTGAGGGGGCGGCAGCAGCATGGATCAACGCATCGACAGCCGGGAGGCCTGGGGCATCGCGATCGTAACGCTGCTCATTCTCGCGACCTCGTTCGGCGCGCCGCACATTGTCACCGTCTCCCTGAAGCAGATTGCCGTGGAATTGGGCGGCCAGCGCTCGATCCCGTCGGCTGCCAGTGCACTGTTCTGGCTCGGGACCGGCGTCGGCGGCCTCGGCATGGGCTGGATCGCCGAGCGATTCGGTATCCGTTGGACGGTCATGGGCGGCGCACTTTCGGTGTGCCTTGGCCTCGCCATTTCGGCCGGCGGCGAAGCTTGGCAACTTTATATCGGGCATGGCCTCTTCATGGGGCTGCTCGGCAATTCCGGCGTCAACGCGCCGCTCTATATTTACGTCACGCGATGGTTCGACAAGCGGCGCGGCACCGCCGTGGCGCTGATCGCGAGCGGCCAGTACATGGCGGGCGCTTTCTGGCCACCCCTGTTCGAGCGTGTCATTGCGCAAATCGGCTGGCGGCAGACGATGATCGGCTTCGGGCTTTTGATCGTGGCACTCGTTCTACCGATGGCAGCGGTGTTCCTGCGGCCGCCGCCAAGCTTGCCGCCGGGTAGCGACAAGGTTGCGCCGGGACAGGAACCGGGGCGGGTGTTCGGTCTGCCGTCCGCGGTTGCGTTCTGGCTGCTGGCACTGGCGTCGTTCCTATGTTGCGTGCCGATGGCGATGCCGCAGGCACATCTGATCGCATTCTGCGGTGATCTCGGCATGGCGGCATCGCGCGGGGCAGCCATGCTGTCGCTTCTGCTGATTTGCGCGTTCATCAGCCGCCAGTTCTGGGGCTGGCTGTCGGACCGGATCGGGGGCCTCGCGACGCTGGTGACCTGCTCGGCGGCGCAAGCGGCGGCGGTGGCGGGCTTTCTCACGACCCAAGACGAGGCCGGATTGTTTTTTATCGCTGCCGCCTTCGGGCTTGGCTTCAGCGGGCTGATCCCCGCCTATATTCTGACGGCACGGCAACTGTTTCCAGCGCGTGAGGCCAGTTGGCGGATACCGATGCTGCTGCTGACAGGAACCGGCGGCATGGCCACTGGGGGCTGGAGCGCCGGCGCAATCTATGATGCGTTCGGTTCCTATTATCCGGCTTTTGCCACTGGCTTGGCGTCGAATATTCTCAACTTTATCGTGCTCGCCGGCCTGCTGGCCATGTCGTGGCGCAAGCGCGTCGCCACTGTTCCGGCCTGAGGAGAGACCTATATGTCCGCGAGCCCATCGCTCAGCACGAATGCCCAACTTCTCGGTGAATTCATTGCGGGATCGCGCAGCAATTCGGCGCCGACGGAAGTGATCGACGCTGCGCGTCTATGCTTGGCAGATTGGCTGGCCGTTGCGATCGGCGCCCGGGATGAGGACGCGGGCCGGGTGGTGCGCGATACCGTAGCCGGTTGGAAAAGCCAGGGGCGGTCGACTGTTCTGTTCGGCGAGGCGGCGGCGGCACCCATGGCGGCGTTGGCCAACGGCACGCTCGCCCATTGTCTCGATTTCGACGACACGTATGTGCCGGGAATAACGCACACCAGCGCGCCGGTCTGGGCGGCCGTGCTGGCCCTCGGCCAAGCGCAAGGCGCCGATGCTAAAGGCATGCTCGAAGCGTTTTTGACGGGCTTTGAGGTGTCGGCCCGCGCGGGCTACGGACTGGGTCAGGCACTCACGTCTCGGGGGCTGCATTCGACCGGTGTGTTCGGGCGTATCGGGGCGGCGGCGGCATCGGCAAAACTGCTCGGGCTCGATGCGGGGCGGTCAGCGCATGCGCTTGCAGCGGCAGCGACCCAGGCCGGTGGATTAGCCGGTTCGTTCGGAACGATGGCAAAGCCGTTCCACGCAGGCAAGGCAGCCATGGATGGCGTGCTGTCAGCTGAATTAGCCGCGGGCGGTCTGGTGGCAGCACCCGGCTTGCTCGACCAAGGCGGCATGGACCGGGCGTTGATCCAGGACGGCACACATCGGTTCAAGACACCTGAGTTTCAGGGCTGGGAGATACTCAACAACAGCTTCAAACCCTACGCGGCGTGCCACCTCGTCCACCCATCCGTGGACGCGGCGTTCGGTGCCGGCATTGCACCATTGCAGATCAAGTCGGCGCACGCGCGCGTTTCGCCGCTGGCCATGCAGATGACGGGTTTGGTCAACGGCCGGCCGGACACGCCACTCGCGGCGAAATTTGATCTGCGCTACTGCATTGCATTGGCATTGCACGGGCACCCGGTCTCGGCGGCGGATTTCCGAGAGCCGTGGCTGCCCGATGCAGCGGTCCTCGCAACGGCCGAGCGCATCGAAGCGTCAGTCGATCCGGAGATCGGGTTTGCGGCGGCGACCTTGGCCATCGAGACATTCGACGGCGCTCGGAAATCGATCGACATCAAGGCGGCCAAGGGCGATCCCGCCAACCCGGTCGGCTGGCACGACATGTGGTCGAAATTCGACGGGCTCGTCGCGCCGGTCCTGGGCGTTGGGACGCGCGGGTTGTTCGAAATCGTCCGCGATTTCGGGCACGGTGCGTCGGTTGCAGACATCACGCGAATAATCGCACAAATTCCGCCAACACCGCGGCACTAGATCAGGCTTCGAACTTGAAATCCGCAAGCTTCGCGCGGAGGTCTTTTTTTGAGATTTTGCCGGTCGCCGTCATCGGCAGGCTGTCGGCAAAAACGACATCGTCAGGCACCTGCCACTTCGCGAGTTTGGTGGCCAGATGGGCGAGGATGTCCGCCTTGCTCGGATCGGCGCCGGGCGCCTTGACCACGACAAGCAGCGGCCGCTCCGACCATTTCGGGTGCGGCACGGCGATGACGGCGGCCTGGGCGACTCCGGGGCAACCACTCGCCTCGTTTTCCACATCGATAGAGCTGATCCATTCGCCGCCCGACTTGACGAGGTCCTTGGTGCGGTCGACGAGCGTCAGATAGCCATCCGGTGTGATCTTGGCGACATCGCCCGTGCCGAACCAGCCGTCCTTGTCGCGGGCGGCGGCAGACGCTTTCGGGTTGTCGAAGTAGTCCGAAATGATTGTCGGCCCGCGCACGAACAGCTCGCCTTGCGCCTGGCCGTCATGCGGTTGCGCGTGGCCGGCCTCGTCGACGATCTTGAAGTCGACGCCGTAGAGTCGCTGGCCCTGCCGTGATTTGATCTTCAGGCGCTCGGCAAATGGCAGAGCCTTTTGTTGCGGCGACAAATTGCCGAACGTCCCGACCGGGCTCATCTCGGTCATGCCAGGCGTGCACGACGTTGACGCCCCATTTTTGTTCGAACGTTTCGATCATGGCTGCGGGAGCAGCCGAGCCGCCGACAATCACTTCGGAAAAGTTGGCGGGCTTGCGTCCGCGCTTCTCCATCTCGGCCAGGAGGCCGAGCCAGACCGTCGGCACCCCCCAGGAAGAATAGACCTTCTCGGCATCGAGCAGGTCGAAAAGGCTCGCGCCGTCGAGTTTTGGGCCAGGCATCACAAGGGGCGTGCCCGAGAGCATCGCTGCATAGGGCAGGCCCCAGGCGTTCACATGGAAGAGCGGCACCACGGGCAGCAGCGGCTTTTCCAGGCCGAACGGCCCCGGCAAGCATGCAAGCACGAACAACGAATGCAGCACGGTCGAGCGATGCGAGAAGAGCGCGCCTTTCGGCTCGCCGGTTGTGCCCGATGTGTAGCAGAGCGAGGAGGCGGTGTTCTCGTCGAACTCCGGCCAGACGATCGTATCCTCGCCGAGCTCCAGGAGCTGCTCGTAGCAAAGCAGGCTGTCGATCCCTGTCGATCCGGGCATATGCGCCCTATCGGTCATCGCCACGAAGCTACCGACCGGCTTGAAGCTGTCGCGGAGCTTTTCCACCAGCGGCAAAAACGTCGTGTCGAAGAACAGGATCTTGTCCTGCGCATGATTGACGATGTAGGTCATCTGCTCCGGAAAAAGCCGGGGATTGATGGTGTGGCAAACCGCGCCGATGCCGGAAATGGCGTAGTAGAGTTCGAAATGCCGCTGGGTGTTCCAGGCCAACGTCGCGACGCGATCGCCGGGTTTGATGCCGAGCTTCAGCAGCACATTGGCCAGGCTGGCGATTCGACGGCGGCTTTCGCTGATGGTCGTGCGCTGAATCCCACCCTCGACGGTCTGGGTGGTCATCGTGACACCACCGTGAATCTCGGCCGCGAAATCGACAAGGCTGGAGACCAGCAGTGGCCGGTCCATCATCAGGCCCTTGAGCATCGGCGAATCCTCCCGGATAGTTGACCCAGAGAAGTTAGCGGGCCGGCGCGCCGAGGCAAAGCCTTCGCGGAACGCACGGAGCAGAAACGTTCAAACATCAAGGGGCGGGTGTGATGGCTACAGTCGATTTCAAGCGCGATGGCGAGATTGCGATTCTGACCCTGTCCAACCCGCCGGTGAACGCGCTGGCGCACGGCGTCCGCGCGGGGCTGCTGGCAGCCATCGAGGCGGCCAATGCCGATGCTGGGATCAAGGCGATCGTGATCACGGGCGAGGGGCGCGCCTTTTCCGCCGGCGCCGATATCACAGAGTTCAAGGCTGGATTGAAGGAGCCGGGATTCGGCATTGTGATCGACGCCGTCGAGGCGTCAGGAAAACTCGTGGTGGCAGCCATCAACGGGCTGGCGCTCGGCGGCGGGCTGGAAACGGCGCTCGGCTGCCACTACAGGGTGGTGGGAAAGTCGGTGGCGCAACTCGGGCTGCCGGAGGTCAAGATCGGCATCCTTCCGGGCGCCGGTGGCACGCAGCGGCTGCCGCGCGTTATCGGCGTCGAGGCGGCGCTGGACATGATCGTGTCGGGCAATCCGGTAAACGCAGCCACCGCAGCCAAGACGGGGTTGGTCGATCGGGCCGTCGATGGTGACGTGGTGGCGGGGGCTGTTGGATTCGCGCGAGAGTTGCTCGCGAAGGGAGAAGGTCCCCGCCCGACAAGTGCCACGATGATCGATCCGGCGACGGCGCCACACGCGCTGTTCGAGAAGCGGCGCGCAGGTCTGGCGCGGCATCCGTCCGGCCCCATGGCTGCCCGGAATTGTATAGCAGCCGTGGAAGCCGCCGTCGGCACTGACTACAAGACGGGCGTCAAACGCGAATGGGCGTTGTTCGAGGAGCTGGCGGCAAGTCCCTACGCGAAGGCGTTGCAGTACGCTTTCTTTGCCGAGCGGAAGGCTGCCGATATTCCTGACATCGGCCCCGATGTGAAACCGCGCGAGGTCAAAAGTGCCGGCGTTGTCGGCGCGGGGACTATGGGCACTGGCATCACTCTCGCGTTCTTGAATGCCGGCATTCCGGTCACGCTGGTCGAAAG
>JANXRM010000226.1 GCA_025353015.1 Hyphomicrobiales bacterium | reverse complement strand
GACTTGATTACCCGGATGCCTCAGCGAAGTGGCGGTACTTTTTTGATCTGACGGCGGCGAGGCGTCCATAGGGTGCTGGTTCTGTCTTCGCGGCGACGCGGGCGAGGCGCTCGAGGTTCAGGGCCAAGTCGAAGCGGCGATTGTAGCGCCACTCGTAGGCGGCGAGATAACGTGGCGTGTGGCGCTCGTCGAGCGAACGGCAGGTGCCGGTGACCGCGCTCTTGACGTTGCCGAGCGTGATGTTGACCCAAAGGAACTCGGGGTCTTTCGGCCGGCCGCCGCCGGTGATGATTCTCGTGTGCGCGAGGCCTGCTTCGTCGAGGCCGTTGAAGCAGCCGAGCCCGTCCGAGATGACTTGCGCGCCGGGCGCGATCGATGCCTTCGCCCAGTCGCGGATCGCCTCTTTCGAGAAGCCCGGCACGACGCGCAATTGCATATGACGAGGCTTGCCATCAACGGTCGACACGGCGACGATGAAAGGGACTTTGTTCTTGGCTCCACGCCCCGGTTTTCCTGGCTTTTCGCCGCCCTGATAGGCGTCATCGACCTGGATCAGGCCTTCGAGCTGGTAGGTCGAATTGCGCTGGCGCATCACTTCCATCAGCTTCTGCTTGATCAGCCACGCGGTGTCCCATTTGACATCGAGCTGGCGCGCCAGTTCCAGCGCGGCGATGTCGTTCTTGGCGCTCGTCATCAGGTGGATGGCGAGAAACCATTTCATCAGCGGCGTGCGGGAGGCGTGGAAAATCGTGCCGGCCCTGGCCGAGGTCTGCCGGCTGCAGGCCGAGCACTGAAACAGCCGGCGCGTGGCGACAAAGCTGTGCTCGGCACCACCGCACTTCGGGCAACGGAAACCGTTCGGCCACCGCCAGGCCGCGAGCGCTGCGTGGCACTGATCCTCGCCGCCGTAGCGCTGATTGAAGGCAGCCATGCTCAGTCCCTTCTGGAACTGCACCTTGTTGCGTGCCATCGATGATCCCCCGCGACGTCCGAATCACCCGATTTTGCTGGGTTTTCGTGGCTTCACTGAGGCACTCGGGTAATCAGGTAGCATGATGCTAGCGCCGCCGGTGCAGCTTCTTGAAAAACTGCAGGTACCACGTCCACTGGCGTCCGCGCTGGTCGTTCTGTCGGTTATGGCAATGTTGGCCGGCGGCTTGTTCGCATTGTCGGGACCTGCCAAGAGCTGGATCGAAAAAGCGCCGCAGAGTCTCCATCGAATCCAGCAGAAGCTGCAAAGCTTCACGAAACCATTCGATGATATCAGGAGAGCCACCGACCAACTGCAGGAGCAGACCCGGACCGTTGACGGCGCCGGTCCCAAGGAGGTGCGCGTCGTGCGGCCCGCCTTGATCGATATTGTGCTGTTGGGAACGCCGCAGATCATCGGATCGATCCTCTCCGTGACTATCCTGCTCTTCTTCCTTTTGGCGTCCGGCGATGTCTTTCTGCGCAAGCTCGTCACGGTGATCCCGACATTTCGAGACAAGAAGCGCGCCGTCGACATTGCGCGCCAGATCGAGACTGACATTTCCTTCTATCTGCTGAGCTTTACTTCGGTGAATGTCGGATTGGGGATTGTGATGGCGATTGTGGCCGCCCTGCTCGGGCTGCCTAATCCCCTTCTGTGGGGCGCCATGGTGGCTATCCTCAATTTCGTCCCCTACGTCGGGGCTCTAACGAGCATGGCAATACTTGGAATGGTCGCAGTAGAAACGTTTGACAGCTTTGCCATGGCGCTCGCAGCGCCGGTAATTCTGCTGGTCCTTGTAGCCCTCACCGCCGAAGTTGTTACTCCGATGGTTCTGGGGCGCGGATTGCTGCTCAATCCAGTTGCCATCTTCATCGCCATCATGTTGTGGGGCTGGCTGTGGGGGATTGTCGGCGTCCTGCTGGCGGTCCCTCTCCTCGCGAGCTTCAAGATCATCTGTGAGCGCGTCGAACCACTGCATGGCGTCGCCGAGTTTCTGACGACGTGAAGACGGCAACGTCCTGTCAGGGCGTTACCGTCGTCTTGCACGAACAAGTCCGCGAAATCTCGTTCGGCCTTACTGCTTCTCGATCTTGACGCTCGGAAGCTTTATTTCAATAACGTTCTGACGGCTTTGATAGTACAGGTATCCCAACGCCGCGACGGCGACAGCAAGGATGGCGATGACGGCATTGCGGTTGATTGTCATTTCATAACTCCACATTCAGGGTTGGAGGCAGCTTCGTCAGACGAGCCCTTCGAACTGTCGTGCAAGACAGCCTACAAACCCATGCCCGCAGTCGAGCGGATCATTTCAAGGCGTCTTGAATATCTGCGAGTGATGCTTTCGTGAGTGTCTTACCAATCTGGGTGATGAGCCGTTGCTGAACCTCCTTGTGCAAGGAGGGGCGGATCTGGCCCAAAGTCTGCGGATCGGCAATCAGCACGAGGGCCGAGTAATCCCCGTTGTGGGCACGACGATAGAGTTCGTTGGCGAGCTGTTTTGCGAACGTCGCTTCGTCCGTTTCCTGCTGCGATGACTCTGGCGGCTGCTTGCCTGCGGGGCCCTCGGCGTTCAAATTCACAGGCGAAAGCGAACTGTCGGCGGACAAGGAGATCTTGCTTTCGTTTCCCGTGTTGCGAAAGAACCGCGCGCCCGTGCCGTCGGCAACAACGATGAGTGCTTTGTGGGGGATTTTGTGCGACGTCATTGCGAACTTGCTCCTCGTGACCGGCGAACCCGGCCGAAAACGTGATGTGATGTTGCGACCCGCGGTTCGCTCTTCGGCGGTCGATCCATGGCAACGAATACCATGTTCACGGTAAACCGCCCGCCACCGCGCTCAACGCGCGCTCGATTGCACGCGCCAGATCGGGGACGCGAAATGGCTTTTGGATTGCGACGGCACTTGGCCGCAACGCTTGAACGCCCGAGATGTCGCCACTGTAAAACACATGCGGGACGAACCCGGTGCGAAGTATTTCCTCGACGGCGGAGACGCCACTGCCAATGGCGAGTTGAACGTCGACCAACAGGAGGTCTGGCCTGCACCGCATGGCTGCGGCCACGGCATCGTTCTCAGTGGCCTCGATTGCACAGACGATAAAGCCCATCCCTTCGAGTACTTCACCGAGAAGCTTGCCCATAAGCACTTCATCCTCGACCAATAGGACGCGGAGTGCGGTCATTGCGTCATTTCCCCGCAAGCGATGTCGTTATGTGCTATGTCGACATTCATGAGGTTGATCATCCCAGCGAATTTGATGCCGGCCCGTTCGTGGGATGATGCAATCCAATCACGTTTGATCGCGGTAGTTTCGGGGAGCTGTGCGATTCGACAAACCAAAGCTGCTGGTCGATGCCACGCGAGATTTCGGTGAACAAATCCGCCGTCGTGACATCGCCAAAACCAGTTGAAAGACCGATGGCGTCTCGGGCCGATTGGCCGAACGCTGCCAGTGAACCGGAAATCGCGAAGACGTGGCTCGGCTCATCGGCGATGCCGAGATCATAGGGTATGAGGAAGGACGTTTCCGCTGCGACCTGGATAGTGCCGTGCGCTGTGCCGCCAAGGCCGCCGGCCCGCTCGGCAAGCATGTCCGAATATTTCTCCACGTCCTTGGAGACCTTGTCGAACAGCTCGTGGATGGCGATGAACCCGAGCCCGCGGACGTTCCAATGGGCTTGTTTGACCTGCGCGTGCAGGTCGATCGCGGCGGCCAGATGCTTGTTCAAAAGCTCTATCGATTGCGCTCGGATCGGCTCGGACAACGTATTGTGGGTTGGATGCATCGTCAAAACTCCGTGTAAGAGTGGCGCCTCGATATCCAAAGTATTCCGAACACTTTCATCAGGATGAGGCCAGTGATCGGAACGCCCATGGCCCACAACGCAAAATAACGCATCATCGCTCTCCTTGCTCTTTGGCACCCTCGACACGTCGGCACTGAAAGAGCAGCAATCCCTTTGACACGTGCGCGAAACGCCACAGCATCATCTGGCGGGTTCGACGACCCTAGACGATAGCGGCGAGGCCGCGGCAGCCTCGGAAACTACTCAATCGGATCGATGTCCCTAAGAAGTGAACAGCCGTCAGTCGCTGCGAGAGTCCTGGCGCGCAACCGGCCGTAGGTGTTTTCCGATCCGGGCAGCCGACGTAGTGACGTGAGCAGTTGGCGGTCTCAAAAATCGAGACCTGGAGTGAACCTCATGATCCGTACTCTCTCGCTGGCCGCCGCTTTTGCCTCTGTCATCGGACTATCGGCAATGGCGCAGGACATCAAGACAACCCCGACACCGGGCGCAGCGAC
Source organism: Hyphomicrobiales bacterium (assembly GCA_025353015.1). GTDB lineage: Bacteria > Pseudomonadota > Alphaproteobacteria > Rhizobiales > Hyphomicrobiaceae. Next base: position 2,669 of record JANXRM010000226.1, on the reverse strand, counting down.
CATTCCCGGAGTACCGACGACCCCGATGTCGGCACCATCGGGCACGGCAGCCATGGTTCTCACCGAGCAGGAGGGGAAGACCTGGATCGACAAGCCGATCTACAGCAGTGACGGCACGAAGATCGGCGAGGTCGTAGTCTTTCAGCGCGACGCCGCAAACAAGGTGCTGGGGATGCACGCCGACATTGGCGGCTTCCTGGGTTTCCTGCAGACCCGGGTCAACGTGATGCCCGCGCAGTTCAAACTGCAGGGTGATCGCGTCGTGCTCGACCTGACTGCAGAGCAGGCGAAAGCGCTGCCTAAGGTCAAGAGCTAACCGGTTGCATGCGGTGGACTGCCATAAATCGGATTGCCTGCAGTTCACCGCTTTACTGCGGACACATGGAAAGGCGCTGCGCGGCAGCGCGCTATTCAAATCAATCGAGGAGAATTATCATGCAAGTTGAAGCGCTACTGGTGTTGTTGCTCATCGGCGCAGTTGCTGGCTTCCTGGCCGGGGTCATCGTCAAAGGCTACGGCTTCGGTGTCGTCGGGAACATCGTGATCGGCATCATCGGCGCGGTCGTTGCGAGCGCACTGCTGCCGCGGCTCGGGTTGTTCACGGGCACCGACATCATCGGCCAAATCATCTCGGCGACCATCGGCGCGGTGGGTCTTCTTGTCCTGATCGGCGTCGTGCGGCGGATCGCGTGATCCGGTTTCCGGGTCGGCTCGGCTGTCTACCGGCTGTATGACGGTCCAGTGGGGCAAAAGCGTGCTATTGTCACGGTTCTCTTTCCTCTGGTTCGCGCAGATCTGAGATCGATCAACAATGCCGGCAAGTCGTCCACCGAGCACCGGAACCAACCGTCAACGTCCCGTGAAAACTGGCGCCTCGGCACGGGGTTCTGCGCGTGGCCCACTTGCCGCTCCACTGGACTTCACGGTCGTTGCGATCGGCGCCTCGGCTGGCGGTTTGGATGCTTGCAGGAAGTTTTTGGCGGCCCTGACGAACGACCACTGCATGGCGTTCATCCTCGTCCAGCACCTCGATCCGACGCACGATAGCATGATGGTTAACCTGCTGGCGGGCCACACGAGCATGACGGTGCGGCAAGCCACCGACAGCATGCCGATTGAGCGCGGACACCTCTATGTTATTCCGCCCGGAGCTTACCTCTCGATCGCCAATGGGGCCTTGCATCTTTCGGCACCGGAGGCACGTCACGGCGCGCGGTTGCCGTTCGATTACCTTCTGCATTCACTTGCTGAGCAATGCGGCGGACGCGCTGTCTGTGTGGTCCTTTCGGGGACGGGCGCCGACGGCAGTCTCGGGCTGAGAACCATCAAGGACAATGGCGGGCTGGTCATTGCGCAGCGCCCCGGCGACGCTGGCTTCGATGGAATGCCGCAGAGCGCGATTTCGACGGGTTTGGTCGACGCTGTGCTGCCGGTGGCGGAAATTCCTGGCGCATTGATCGCGCACGATCAAGGCATCGATCTGCCGAAACCTCTTGAGACTTCCACGCCATCCACGACATCGTCCGATTGGCTGCCCGGGATTCTCGACCTTTTGCGCGCCAACACCGCGCATGATTTCAGGCTGTACAAACAGGGCACGCTGCGGCGACGGATCGAGCGCCGAATGGCCCTCGGGGGAATAGAAACCAACGTCGGTCATCGCTATCTCGATCTACTGCGGAGTGATGCTGGCGAACTTGAGCTGCTCGCCAAAGACTTGCTCATCAATGTCACGAGCTTCTTTCGCGATGCCGCCGTGTTCGATCTCCTGGAAAAGACCATCGTGCCGGATCTGGTTCGTAGCCGCACCGCGGATCAACCCCTCCGCATTTGGATTTCCGGTTGCAGCTCGGGTGAGGAAGCTTATTCCCTAGCCATGCTGTTCCGAGAGGCGATCACGACCGCGAAACGTAATCTGAAACTGCAGGTGTTCGCGTCTGATGTCGATACGGAATCAGTCGCGAGCGCGCGCGACGGCATCTATCCGCACACGATCGAGGCGGACGTGTCACCGGTTCGGCTGGCGCGGTTTTTTACAAAGGAAGATCGCGGCTACCGGGTCACGCACGATCTGCGCGCACTCGTCACCTTCACCGTCCAGGATGTCCTGGCCGATCCTCCGTTCTCCAGGCTCGACCTCGTGTCGTGCCGGAATCTTCTCATCTATCTCGGCTCCGAGGCACAGTCGAAAGTCATCGCTCTGTTTCATTTCGCGCTGCGCGAAAGCGGCATTTTATTGCTTGGCAATGCGGAGACGATCGGCAACAGCGATGGCCGGTTCGACGTGATATCCAAATCCGAGAGGATTTATCGGAATATCGGACGTGCGCGGTCTGGTGACATCGGGCTTTCGATCGGTGCCGGCGATGCCCCGTGGCTACCGGCGCGGCAGGGGCATGGTCACGTTCTCTCACGGCAGGCCGCGCTCGCTGAATTTTGCCGGCGGCGCGTTCTGGACGCCTACGCGCCTGCCGCGGTTCTCATAAATCCTCGGTTTGAGTGTCTGTATTCACTTGGACCAACTGACCGCTATCTGCGCGTCGCACCGGGACATCCGACCCATGATCTGATGGCCATGGCGCACGACGCGATCCGGATCAAGCTCAGATCGGCCATCCAACAGTCCCTCCAGAGCAACGCGCGTGTCGTACTCGCCGGCGGCCAGATCG
>JANXRM010000218.1 GCA_025353015.1 Hyphomicrobiales bacterium | reverse complement strand
AAGAAGATCGACGTGGAAAAGCTGTTCACGCACCGCTGGCGGCTGGATCAGGCGGAAGAGGCCTACAAGCTGTTCGACACGCAGACCACGGGCAAGGCGGTTATTCTGCCGTCGTGAGCGAGGCGTGGTGCCGGCAGTCGCGTGGGGTCAGACCGGTGGGTCTGACCCCTTTGTCGCAGTCAGCAGGAGAACTACTATGTCCAATGCACAATCGATCATCGATCTCGACCGGAAGCGCATGCATGCCATGGCGGCGAAAGATTATGTCTTTCTGGAAAAGTGATCGGCGACGATCTCGTCTACACGCATTCGTCGGCGCGGCTCGATACCAAGAAAAGTTTGATCGGCAACATGCAGTCGGGCTCCACCGTGTATACGTCGGTCGAGACGTCCGATGTCAAAGCACAGGATCTCGGCGACGTCGTCGTGCTGACCGGGGTGGCGCAGATCAAAGTGGTTTCCGGGGGCAAGCCGAATGCCTTCGGCGTGCGTTTCACGGATGTGTATGCGAAACGCGGGGGCGGCTGGCAGATGGTCGCCTGGCATTCGGCCAAGTTGCCGTGAGCGCCAGGCTTTCGTACTCACATCATCCGGTCTTCCAGTGGCACGAGATAGCGCGGTGCTTCGCCAACACATGCGAGGCGTGCGTTCTCGGTGGCGCGGCGGAGCGCAATGTCGCGCCAAGCTCGCACCGAGGCCGAGTTGTGCGGCGAGCCGATCACATTCGGTAGATCCAGGAATGGATGGTCCATGCGGAACGTATTGTGGCGCACGGGCTCGATCCACCAGGCGTCGATGCAGGCCGTGAACGTCGGCGTCGCTTTGACGTGGGCGTAGAGGGCCGCCTCGTCGACAATCTCGCCGCGGGCAAGGTTGATGAGAATTGCGTCGGGCTTCATCAGGGCCAACTCGCGCGCACCGATCAGGCGGTTGCTTTTTGGCGTCAGCGGCAAGCTCAGCACCAGGACATCGGCGGCCCGCAGCAGCGTGTCGAGGTCGCTTTCGCGGCCGATCCAGGCGACGGGTTCGTCGGTCTTGCCGCGGCGGTTGAGGGCGTGAACGTGCAATCCGAGCGCGCGCATCGACCGGGCCGTCGCGATGCCGATGCCGCCGAAGCCCAGGATGCCGCAGACGCTGCCTGCCAGCATGCGGTTTGGGCGGAACTGATCGAATTCGCCGCGCTTGAGCTTGTCGTGCTCGACGAGCAGGCGTTTCGCCGCCGCGAAAGCCATGGCGACCGCGTGCTCGGCCATGGGCTCTGAGTAGGCGCCGCCGTTGCTCGCGACCGGAACGGCCGGCGGCAGTTGGCCGAGCGGGATGTAATCGACGCCGGCGGTAACGAATTGAATGAGCTGCGCGTTGGCCAAGAGCGCAGGTTCGCCTGTTTCGAGCTCCTTGCCGGTGTTGCGTGCCAGTACGACCGTTGCGGCGCTGAGCACGGCGGCACGATCGGACGCGGGCAAGTCAGACAAATAGGTGATGCGAGCCGTCGCACCGATCGTTGCGGCGATGACGCCGCGCGCGCGCGCGTCAGCTTCCAAGGTGACGACGAGGTTGGGCTGGCGCATGGGTGTGGTTCCGGTTTCGAGAATTTTGGTTGCGTCCTACTTGCCTGCTCCTGAAGTGAATGGCAAACGAGAGTGCGGGCGCCGGCTTTGCGACTGTCGGCAGACAGGTCATCGCTGTCGTCTCGTGAAACAGCCGCTTGAACCGTCTGCAAGCCATTGGGGGTCTCGTGAGCGAGGAACTGCCGACCGTCGAGCGGTTGCTGGCGCTGCTGGGTCATCTCGATTTGAGGGCCGCCTACTTTGCGGCGCAGATGCCGGGCGATCTCGCAGATCTTGCCCGCGACCATGCTGCGCGGATCGCGGGTCTCGTGCTGTGTGTGCCGACGCGACTCGATCCAGCGCCATTCAGCGCCATCGCCGATCGCCTGACCATGATTGCCGACGCGCACGGCATGAGCTTCGAAGCGACGGCACGAGCAATGGCTCGCTTGCCAGGGGCTCATCGGAGCATCTTGGCCGGATACGATGCGCCAGGGTGGGCCGATGTGGTTGCTGACCGGGGTGTGGAGATCACACGGATCATGGCGCAACATCTGGTTCCGGCTTCCGCGGGCGGTCCTGTCGCCGGTGTGCCGAGCCGCAGCCTCGTGCGCTCCGGATCGCACGCCGGCATCAGTTATCGCATCGAAGGTGAGGGGCCGGCGCTCGTCCTGTTGCCGTTCTTTTTAGCGCCGTCGCAATGGGACCCTGTGGTTACGGCATTGGCCCAGAATTTTTCGGTCATCAGGCTCGGTGGTGCGCATATCGGCGGCGTTGCAGCACTCGAAGACCGGGCGCGGGCGCCGACCTATCGGGCGATGTTCCGGTCGCTGATCGACGTCATGGTTCAGGACTTGAATGTGCCCGCAGGCGGGCTGCCGGTCGCCACTGGTGCACCGCTGCGATTTCTCGATGTCGGTTGCGGATCGGGGGCGCTGGACCGGCTTCTGGCGCAGCGGTTGGGATTGGCGGCGCTGACGTCGGGTCCTGCCATCGAGGCATTGGACGTCAATGCCTTTCTGCTGCGCGAGGCGCGGGGTCTCGCAAAAGCACAGGGCCTGGAGCATGCGATCCGGTTTCAATCGGGTAGCGCCGAGGCCTTGCCGTTTGGCGACGACAGTTTCGATTGTGCATTCTCGGTGACGGTGCTTGAGGAGTGCGACGCGGACAAAGCGATCGCGGAAATGGCGCGGGTGGTGCGGCCCGGCGGGCGCGTTGGCGTTATCGTCAGGGCGATCGATATCGGGCAGATGTGGAGCCTGGCAGTGCCGGACACGATCAGAGAGCGTGCGGAGACGCCGCCGCAGTCGGTTGGGCAACGGGGCGTCGCGGACAAAAGCCTCTATGCGCGCATGGCGCGGGCGGGATTGCGTGATGTCAGAGGCTGTCCTGCCTTGGTGACGCTGGACCGACCCGGGAGTCCGATCTGGCGCTATCGGGAGGACCACGTCGTTTCGCAACTGTCCGACAGCGAACTGGCCGCCTGGCGATCCGCACGTGATGCAGCTACCGCCACGGGAACGCTTTTCCACGCCCATGCCATGCACTGCGTCGTCGCGACGAAACCGGCGCACGGCTAGGTGGCGGACTGTGTCAAGGGGCCGCCTTGAATTGCTCCTTGAATACGTTTTTGGGCGCTGCTTTCGGCTGCGCCGGGCGTACTGGAGGGGCTGCTGCCGGCGTCAGTCCGATTTCCGGCGGCGAAGGTGGCTCGGGCACTGATTGTGTTTCGGGTACGTTTGGCGTCTCAGATGGAGGCGCCACCAGTGCGCCGTTGGTTGTCTCAGGCGGGCGGCTGGCGGGTTGCGGTGGCTGGACCAGGACGGGCGGCAGAGGTAGCGGAACGTCGATCTGCGCGGGCTTCTGGCCCGGTGCGATCGTTGCCGGTGGTGAGAGTGGTGATGCTGGAGACGACGGCGATACGGACGCTGGCTGAGGCGAGGACTGCGGCGCCGGCTGGACGGTGGCCGAAGGCGGTGCTGCAGGCGTGGACATGGATGGCGTACCGGCCGCTCGCTCGGCCTCCAGTTGTTTGCGGCGCTCTGCTTCCAGCCGGTTGCGCTCTTCGTCGAGTTTCCGCAGCCGCTCCAGCTCGTCGAGGTCGCGTTCCATTTTCCGTACGGCGAGCTCGCGGGCCAGCGCATCGAATTGCAGCCGCGGCTCGACGGTCCCGATTGCCGCGAGCGAACCGACGTAGACGGCCGTTACGCCGGGCAACGGCGGCCTTTGCTTGGCTGCCACCGTTGGTTGGTCTGTTTTTGGCGCTTGGGCGTTCGCTTCGATCTTCCATTCGCTGTCGAAACGCTGCGCGTCGAGATCGAATACGGTGGTTCCGTTCAGGCGTCCGTCCGGCGTTTCGATCAGCAGAGGGGCAAAGCGTACGTTGCCCTCGGCCACTTGCAGGGCCAAGATGCGTTGGCCGATGTTCACCGAGTTGCCTGGGGCGCTGCTTCCCAATGCCGTGGCGAGGCGGCGGGCCAACTCATCGTGCGGCGGCTCGCCTTTGATCGCGAGCATAGCCTCGACCGTCTCGCGAAGGCCTTTGGGAGACAGGCGATCGAGGCGACCTTCGGCAATCGTCATCTCGCCCTGGCCGCGCAAGGTAGTGATGAGATGGCGCGGACTGAGCGCTTTGCCCTCCAGGTCGAGGCTTAAAGTCATTGCACCCGTCGCAGACGGTTTTGTGCCGGACGCTGCAATCGATTCGAGGCGTGCCTTGTTCACGCGAAGTGCCGTTTTTGCGGAGGCACCGACGGGATTGCGTTCAATTTGCAGACTGCCGGTCATGGTGCCACCCAGAACAGCCGCCTCTATCAGCTTGAGTTCGATGCGGCCGGCCTTCGTCACCACTTCGTAACCGGACTTTCCGAGCGTGAGTTCGGGCGTCAGAGTGGTCTTGGCCGCGTCAATCTGGATCTGGATCTCGACGTCGGCGACGGCTGAAAGGTCGAAGACATCGTCGCTCCATACGGACTGGCGCGACGCTGCAAGCGCTAGCGCCGGCGACTGGGCAGTGGCCTGTGACGGTGGCGGCGGTCCCATCACTGCTTGGGCGCGAGACTGCGTAATCAGGCCCAGCACGCTTGCGAGGCTGAGTTCGCTCGTCGCAATTTTGCCGGTGAGCTTGACGCCCTCAGCGCGCTGCTCGATGTCCAGGGCGCCGGAGAGTATCGCGGTGCCGGCGGTCATTCGTGCTGATGCGACTTGCATGCGGTCCAGGTTGCCGGAAAGAGCAAAAACGCCCGAAGCCGGCTGGTTCATCAGACTTGCGCGTTGCCGCACTCCAACCAGTGCCAAGGATTGACCGATGTCGGTCGAGGCCAGTCGAAGTTCTCCCTCCAGCGCCAGTTTGGCCGTGTCCGTGGTGCTGACGCGGCCGCGGTATTCCGTTGCAAGCCCCGCTGTTTCGAGCGTTGCGAGGGAGATGAGGCCGCTCCTGGGCGTGCCGATCCCGCGAAACGCGATGCGGCCAGGCTGACGCGAATTTGCAGGTGCCGGCCGCCAGGATGGCGGCGCCAGTTGCTCGATCATGCGGCCGATGTCACCGCCCTCGAGGGTGATGGCGATATCGGATTTGGCATTGCGCCAGTTGTCCGCTTTGCCGTCGAGACCATCGAGCCGGGCAGAACCGGATGCGCGCGTGGGGCCTAGGTTGCCATCGAAGGCAACGTCGTAGGTGCCGGCGCCTGGTTCGCCGATGCGAAGGCGGCCTGCCATATGCACCGGCACAAGCGCTGCGGCCCGTTCTGGCGTTGAAAACCATGGGCCTGCAAGCTCACTCAAGGTGAGGAACTCCTGGAGCGCGGGCACGCTACCGGCTGTCATCTCCCAGGTTACTGCACCTCGTGACGCCGGATTTGAGAGACCGGAGATGTCGCCTTGAATGTCGAGCGACCACCCGGCTTCGGAGCCGAACTTCAACTCTGAAATCGAGAGGCGGCCAGCTTCGTAGCGCACGTCCGTGGCGACGTCCTGGAACTTGCCACGGCCGGCTGTCAGTTGACCGATGCGAAGACGCGCAACGATCAACGGCAATGCTGTGTCGGCGGCTTTGCCTGGGACGGCGGTCGCGGTTGGTCCGGGCCAATCCACCAGTTTTGTTGCGATGCCGCGAAGTGCTGCGAGCGGGCTCGCCGCTGGCTCAGCAAACGGCGTCAGGTCCAGCGCGGCGCCGTCCAGCATCAACGTTATTTGCCGTCCGTTGGTACCGTGCGCCCAGCTGGCGGTGCCCTCCAGGCGATTGCCTGCAAACTGGATGTCGAGGTTGCGCCCGGCGAAATTGGTCGAGCCGAGGACCGCCTTGCCGCTGACGTTGAATGGTCCGTCGCGTGTGATTTGTGGCACCGTGGTATTGCGGCCGGCCCAGGTGAGGAAACGCGAGGCGCTTGTGCCGCGCAGGTGGAAATCGCCGTCAAACAGTCGTTCTGCAGTCCTGGTATCGACGACGCCCTGGGCCTCGATGCGGCCGCCGCCCGGGATTCCGGCACTGGCCTCAAGGCTGAGAATTTGGTCCTTGCGTTCGGCTTTAAGAGCCACTCCGCTGACGATGTCGCTGCCGAGCGTGACCTGATCGAGACTTATGCCAATATTCGTCTGACCATCGAGTGGCAGTGCGCCATCCAAGGTTGTCGCCAGACGTTGGAGTTGCTCTGCAAGTTGTGTTTTGGCGCTGCGCCCGGTTACACGGTCGAGATCGAGCCAACGCGAATGAATCTGGGCCGTTGCGATCGTCCGGTCCCGCCAATTCACCCGTGCTGTGCCTGTTGCAAGCTGCGGCTGGCCGTCCTGGTCGTAGGTCAACGCCAAGTCGTTGAATTCGGCACCCGACGCGTCGGCCTTGATCCCACTTTTAAATTCGAACGAGGCTTCGGGCTGTGCTGGTGTAGCCTGTTGTTTTGCCGGATCTTGTGCGGCGCCAAGCGTGGCCGATGCCGGTAGCGGCAGCCGCGCGCTCAGCTCGCCCTGGAATCGGGGCTGCTGGAACAGATCCGTCAGCTTGCCGTCAATGCCGTAATTTATGCCCGCGGTCGGTGCGCGAACCGTGCCCTTCAGGCGGATCGCGCCATCGGGCTCGGGCTTGGCCGTCGAAATGCGAATTTCGCGAGGGGAGCCTGCATGGGCGAATGCTGCCGCGATCTTGTAGGGGCCTTCGATGGCGGGTGAGGATACCTCGCCGTTGATATGTTCGAATCGCGTGCGTTCGTCGCCGGTGGCGCTGTAGACCGAGATCGTTCCGTTGTTGATGCGGAGGCTATCGAACGCGAACGCGGCTGGGGCAGCTACCGGTTGACCTGTCGCCGCGGTTAGATTCGTCCAATTGCCGCCGCCCTTTTCGTCCAACACAAGGGTCAAGACGGGCTTGTGCAACTCGATGACGCTCGCCTCGAACTCGCCGCGCAGAAGAGCCGACACGGACAGCCAAAGGGTAAAGTCCTCGGCGGTGAACAAAGGTTTGCCGACGGTCGCCTTGGTATCGGCGACGCGGATCTTTTCGAAGCGCACGTAGGGGCTGGGGAGTAAGCGCAAGTTCACTTTGCCGCCGACGCGGACGTCGCGGCCGAGGAGACGTGTCGCCTCTTCCTCAAAGCTTCCCCGATAGCGTGTCCAATCGACAAAGACTGGCACGACGAACAACGCAGCCAGGATGCCGACCATGAGGCCGCCGATGATAAGCAATACTCGATTCATGCGCCGCCGTTGTTCGGGCCTGCCCAATGCCGATTGTAGTCATTCGGGGCCGGACCCTTTTGCCCCTTCATGGTACTCTTTATTCGGCGCTCGTGACAGGAATTGGGACGACCCCAACCATTGCAGATGCGTGAACCCGGCTCGTCACGGGAATCTGGGCCCTCGTGATCTGACCGCCGATTTGGCCGGCGCCCGCAGGTGCCAGCCGTTCCCCTGGCGGGAGGCCGGGGATTGCCCGTCCTCGTCGCGACGTGGGCTATTTTCTCGCTAGATCAAACGACTGGGCAGAGACCGCCATCGACGTTCAAGGCGGTGCCATTGATGTACGAGCCGGCATCGGAGGCCAGGAATAGGGCGGCGTTGGCGAATTCCTGTGCGGTTCCCAGTCGCCCCATGGGAAGTGTTTTGCCCATATCCGCGTAGTAGTCCTCGAGCGTCTGGTTCTTGCCTTCGGTGGCGTGCCGCTGCACCCATTGGTCGCTCTCGATGCGGCCGACGAGCAGGGCGTTGACGAGGACGTTATGTTTGGCGCCTTCGCCAGCGAGGACCTTCGTGAGCGCCATACCTGCGGCGCGAGTCACGGCTGTTGGCGCGCCTTCGGCAGTCGGCGCTTTGGCGCCGGTATTCAGAATGTTGATGATGCGGCCGTATTTGCGCGATTTCATGCCGGGTAGTGCAAGGCGCGCGAGGCGGATGGCGCCGAACAATTTCAGATCCAGATCCTGCTGCCAAAGCTCGTCGGTGATGCTCTCGAAGGCGCCGCGCCGCGAGGTGCCGGCGTTGTTCACCAGGACGTCGATGGAACCGAGTCCGGCTTCTGCGGCCTTGAAAACGCGCGCGCAATCGTCGGCCTTGGCCATATCTCCAGCGATGGCGACAACGCGGCCGCTGCTCACTGCTTGAATGGCGGCTTTGGCTTTTTCCAAGACATCGGCGCGGCGGGCGGTGATGGCGACGTTGGCGCCGGCTTTGGCGAAGGTCTGGGCGATCGTCAGTCCGATGCCGAGGCTGCCGCCTGTAATCAGCGCATTGCGCCCTTTCATCGTGAATTGCATGGCTGAGTCTCTCCGTTACGTGATGTGTTTTACGTCTCGATTCTGCTCGATTCTTCGCGGCATCCGGGGAATTCGGTTCAGTCTTGCTCCGGCCAGGTTGGCTTCGCCTCGGCTCTCCCGGAGCCTATCAGGATTAGTCGCTAACACCAGCGATGCTGCGTGAAATTCGTCAGCCGACAACGGCTGACTCAGGCGGCGTGGACATACGCGCCACCTCGCTGTCGAGCCAATCGCGGACGGCGCGAATTTTCGGCCGGGTCTCGAACCCATCGGGGCAGGTGACCATGAACGATCGATCAGCCTCCAGTTCTTGGGCGAAGGGCGCAACCAGCCGGCCGGAACGGATGTCATCGTGAGCGAGTTCGCGTTGGGCCAGCAACACGCCGGCGCCCTCACCAGCTGCCTCCAGTGCATGATCCGGACTGTTGAAGCGCAAGCCTCGGCCGAGGTCGATGCCGTTGACGCCCTGGGCTTCGAGCCAATGCGCCCAGGTCGGCATACCGGGCAACAGACCCAACATATCGTCATGGATCAAGGGTGCGCGATGCAGATCCTGCGGGGAATTGAGACCGCCCAAAACCGCCAGCAGGCGCGGACTTAAAACCGGAACTAGATGGATGCCCATGAGCTTGCGCGACCACAAACCCGGCATAGCGCCGCGGGCATTGCGGATTGCAATGTCGACGCCATCGGTGGTGAAGTTCGCCAGCTCTTTCGACGCGGAAATACGGGCATCGATTTCGGGATAGGCGAACATGAAGCGGTAGAGCCGTGGGGCCAACCATTTTGCCGTGAAACCGGGCGGTGCGCTGACGACAAGCACGCGCTCGGAGAGGTCGCGCTGCAAAAGTTCGACCGACTGGCGGATTTGCAGGAACGCTGCGTGGAGACCTGGATATAGCAGGGCACCTTTCGGTGTCAGGGCGATGCTGCGAGCTTTCCGTTCGAACAAGCGCTCGTCCAGAAACTCCTCTAGGCCGCGGATCTGATGGCTAAGGGCAGCCGGCGTCACCGCCAGCTCGTCGGCAGCGCGCGTGAAGCTCAGGTGACGGGCGGTCGCTTCAAAGGCGCGAAGGGCATTCAACGGAGGCAGAGGGCGGGGCATGGTTATTGAGGTTTTCTCATCTGTTGGGTTCGTAATGATCGTTTGTTTTCGGGCTCCCGGCAATAGATATCTCATGCATCGAAACGTTTCCGAAAGAGGAGATGATCATGAGCACCAACACTAAAATGACGATGGAAAATCCGCTTTACGAGGCGCAGCGCGCGTTGTTTCAGACTGCCGTGCAGCGGGCTCATCGAGAACGCTCAGTTTTCATGCGTCGGTTGGTCGAGGCGGTATTCGGCCGGCGCAGCGATGATGCCGGGCCGCCGCCGGAGGAAGCCGACATCGACCGTGCGTCACTGATCAGCATGGAAAGCCTCAGGTATGGCCGGCCGTTCTGACCGGCGTTGTCGTTTCTGAATCTCGATCCCTCCCTGGGACCACCTGGGGCCGGTCATCACCGGCCCCTTTTTTGTTGGATACTTGGCGGGGACCAATTGGATGAACGGGGTCTGGGCGACACGCCACATCGACCCCGAGGGCGCTCTTGGCTATGTGCGGTCAGCACTGTCGTCGCACAACATGCTTATAAACCTGGGCGCATCCCATGATCCGACGCCTCTATGACTGGACCCTTTCGCTCGGCGCTCGCAAGTCGGCCGAGGCTTGGCTCGGCATCATCGCGTTCATCGAAAGCTCGTTTTTCCTGGTGCCGGCGGACGTGTTGTTTCTGCCGATGGTGCTGGCCAAGCCGGAGCGCGCCTACCGCTATGCCCTGATTGCAACCATCGCGTCGACACTTGGGGGCATCGCCGGCTATCTGCTCGGGGCCTATGCCTTCGATGCGCTAGCGGCGCCGATTCTCAAGTTTTATGGCAAGCTCGACGCCTTCGAGCATCTCAAGGCTTGCGTCGGACGCGACACGACGATGCTGCTGCTGGTGACGTCGGGGCTTTCGCACCTGCCGCCGATCAAAATCGTGACGATCCTCTCGGGCGTCGTCAATGTGGGGCTGCCGTTTTTTATCGTCTCGTGCCTGATTGCGCGTGGTGCGCGGTTCTTTGCGCTGGGTTGGGCGCTCAACCGATATGGCGAATCAATCAAAGCCTTCATCGAGAAGCGGTTGGGGTTGATTGCGGGTGTCGCAGCAGCGGCGCTGATCGCCCTTTATTTTGCGGCGAAAATGCTCGGCGGCGCGGGCAGTTTGGGCGCTTGCTGAGATCGCCGGTTCGAGGCCATGAATCGCAACGGCGCCACAAATGACGGCCAATCGTGATGGCTGTCTTGCTGGCTTCGCAGTTCATCGCTATCTGGTGTGATCGTCCACCTTGGTCGTCGTTGTGTCGCGTCGTTTGGAGTTCCCATGGTCTATCGTGCGCCTGAAATGGCCCAGCCTGCCTATCGCGCGGGGGCCTTTGCGCTGATGCTCGCACTTGGCACGATCCTGGCGGCGCTGGCCTTCGAGTTCTACGGCGGCTACGACCCCTGTTCCCTCTGTCGGATGCAGCGCTGGGCTTATTATGCCGGAGTGCCGGCGCTGTTTCTGGCGCTGGTGCTGGTGGCGGCCGAGCGACCGAAGTTCGCGGCCTTGCTGTTTTTCGCTGTTTCGCTCGGCTTCCTCGCCAATGCGGGGCTTGGGATCTATCACTCTGGCGTGGAATGGAAATTCTGGCCTGGCCCGGACACCTGCACGGCCACGTTGAAGCCCTTGGCGCCGGGGGCGGGCGGCTTGTTGGACAAGCTCGCGACAACGGTTGTCGCGCGTTGCGATGTGGCTTCGTGGCGCTTGGCCGGCCTGTCGTTCGCTGGATGGAACGTACTGACGTCATTCGTGACCTTCATCGCGTCGCTGCAAGCCGCTTTTGCTGCGTCCGAGCGGTTTCCGTCGAAACGGACCTGAAAGTTATCCACAAGCACCGAATTCATGTTTTCTAACACCGCTCGCCGGTGCCAAGCCCGTATTTGCTGAGCCCTTGATGTTCTGTGAATGTTCTGTCAGGATAATACCACGAACGGTCCATTTTTCAGTCGCGGTGTGGTCACAAAGCAACGGCTATATAGGCCTCGTTCGCGGCACACGACACGCACTTCAACAAACCGCAGTGTCAGGAACGAGCGAGAACGGGGGGATGATCAAGTCGATGATCCAGTTCCAGAGTGCCCCCGAAAGTAGAGTGAGTGGCGTACGTCCCACGGCAGTTTTGTTCCAGCGTCGATTTTCGAAGGCCAGCGTATCGGTCAGTAGCCAGGGTGACGAGTGTTCTCGGGTTCGTGTTGTGCAGTCGGCCATCTCCAGTGGGTGCCGTATCGAATTTTGTAAGCGTCGCGTTCGTGGTGTGAGTGGTGTCGGTAGCGTCTTGGTCGAGCGTAAAGTTGCGTCCCTGTTGCGTCCACGTGCGTCTGTACCTGAGTTCTATGTACCTGCGTCTGGGCCCATTTCTTTTGCGTCGCGTTCTTGTGGCCCCAAAAGCGTACTGGAAAGTATGTAGCAAAAAATAAGGCGAGCGGCTGGTGCCTCCAGGTTGGGGCGTCTGCAGCAGCGGCTCGCCGATAAGACGAAAACGGGTTTGTCGCGTCAGTCTGGTGTTCCGTCGGTCGCGTTGAGTGGTGTCGCGTTTGTGCTGGTTGCTTTGTTGCGTTCTGCTTCAGTTGCGTCGTCGCGTTTGAGTTGGTGCAAGCGTTTTTAGAAAAAAATCGAGTCTCCCATGTCGAAGGTTGCGTCAGTCGCGTCAGTGGTTCCGGTTGCGTTGGTATCCGTTGCGTCAGTATCGCGTGAGCGTGGCGTCAGTGATCGTACCCGTCAGTTGGCGTCAGATGTTGGTGAGTGGCGTCAGGTTGGTTCAGCGTTGAGTTCAGTTCTCAGTCGCGTCCGCGTTGTGGCCGAGGCGTCGGCCAAGTTTTCGAGCGTTGAAGACAGTGACAGAAGCCGGATGCACTGAGCATCCGCAACGAAGGCTTCGATAGAGGATTGGAGCGGCGAACCCGCCGCTCCCAAGAAAACGGCAAGTGCCTCGAGCGATCGACTCCGGTCTCTCTAAGCGGCATATGGCATGGTCTCGCGTGGTGCTGCCAGAGCGCTCCTGGTGCTTGCCGTCCTTCTCGAAACTTCGTGATTGAAGTCAGCGTGAATTCAAACAACGGAAGTGAGCGCCCCATGATCCTCTCCATGAGCCCCCGGACCATCCGCGAAGCTGGCCCCGCGCACATCAATCCCGTGCAATGGAACCAGAGCCTCGGTTATGCGCGGCAGGCCTGCGCGCGCATTTTTCGTGATGGCGGCAGTCCCGCCGACGCGGCGACTGCGTTTGGTCTCGATGCAAAATCTGTGACGGACTGGAGCCGGGCCGTCGAACTCGTCGCCGAGAGCCTCAGCCGAGTGCCGGTGCGCCGCGTCGCCTGATCGTGTTTGACGGGCTATGCCTTCCGGAGCATGGCGGCAACCGCATCCGCAGCCGCATCCGGTGCGTGGCGAACTCATGATGTTCAGTTTTTTTAGCACGGTCACTCGATCAGCACGGACACTCGACATGAGAAAACCCGGCGATTGAATTCGCCGGGTTTTGTATTTTTGACGGATTTCATTTTTGGTGTGCGGTTCGATGGAGATCGGGTGCGATAGATGCGCGCTTCGCGACAGAAGCGGCCGTCCGCACCCAGCTATTTGAGCCGCCGCAGAGCGATCAGTGATGGATCGATGTGGTGGCGGAACCGTCGTGGGCTGTCGCAATGTCGAAATTGATCTCGGCTCGTGCCTGATCCGAAAGCGCCTGATTGTACATGTGAACCTCGTTGGCGCCGAGTGTTGCGCCTTCGCGACGAATGCGCGCGAGATTGAGGCTCGCCGTCGTCGTCTCGGTGCGACCGATGGCGAGGACTTGGCTCCGGCCATCAGCGCCACGGCGCACCAAAATGAAATTGGCGGTTTCAGGAGCAGGGCAACCGATCAGGCTGTAGACGGTGTGCCGGAAACGGCGGCCAGACGCACCAAGCCAAGACTCGACCGCCAACGGAGCTGAAAGCTCCGCACTCTTGCCGTTGGACCGTCCATAAACGGCGCCGAACTGTTCGATCGCATGCCGCATGGCTATTACTCTCGATCTGACTTGAAGCGTTTGCAAGCACTTGTTCACAAAAGACATGGGATTGTTACGCTGTGTTTCAAGCAAAAATCAGGACTGATCGCATTTTTGTGATGAGGTCACGTTTGGCCGTGAAAGTTGAAATTTGCATTAGAATAAACGCTGTGCGCCGTCTGGTTCAGATGTCGTAGTGAAAATTTGGTCGCCAAAAATTACAGCCTTAACCGCATTTCGAATAGCCGCAATCACGGCACGTCCAGCAGCCCGAGTCCAGCACAATCGTCCCGGATTGGCAACGTGGGCATCTTTTTCCGGTTTCAGGCCTTCCTGAGATCTCGGTGCCAGGGCCTGTTCCGAAGGCCTGGCCAATCGGGACGCCAGGTTTGGTGGCTTGTATCGCGGCTTTCGGAATGGGTTGCGATTGCGCTGGCGCGACGGAGAGAAACCCGGTTCGGCGCATGTGGCCTTCGATTATTTCGCCGATGGCGGCAAGAAGGCTTGGGACATAGCGGCCGTCCATCCATTGGCCGCCCTGGGGATCGAACACCGCTTTCAGCTCATCAACGACAAACGTGACGTCGCCGCCGCGGCGGAATACTGCGCTAATCATGCGCGTGAGGGCAACGGTCCAGGCGTAATGCTCTAGATTCTTTGTGTTGATGAAGATTTCGAACGGCCGCCGCCGCCCGTCGCGCTCGATGTCGTTGATGGTGATGTAAATGGCGTGATCGCTACCGGCCCATTTGAGCTTGTATGTGTAGCCGGGCAGCGCTTGATCGCGTTCGAGCGGGCGCGACATGTAGACGACGCCATTCTCCGCCTGTGCGAGTGGAGTATCATGTTCAACGGGGGCTTCGGGCGCGGATGCGGGTTGCGGGAGCTTCGCAATTGCCGAGGCCGCAGGGTTTTCCGATCCCAAGACTGCTGCCGGCGTCGGCGACGGCTGCGATGCAATCGAGTTCGGGGCAGTCAGAATTGAGCCGGTGACCGCATTCGGCCGGAACGTCGTGCAGCCTTTGAGGCCTTGGGCGTAGGCGTCGGCGTAGATGCTCTTGAAGGCTTCGAACGAAATCACTTCGGGACAGTTGATAGTCTTCGAGATGGAGCTGTCTATATGGCGCTGGATCTCGGCCTGCATGGCCAGGTGATCACCGGGCGCAAGTGCGCTGCTCGTGACGAACGCGGTGGGCAGAGGTGCGTCGGATCCCATCCGCTCGCGAAAGACGGCGTAGGCGAAATCCTCCACCTGCTCCTCGCGCACGGTGTCGCCAGCTTCGCGGATACGGCGGGTGAAGCTCAGGTCGAAGACCGGCTCGATCCCGCTCGAGACATTGCCAGCGAGCAGCGAAATCGTGCCGGTCGGGGCGATCGACGTCAGGCAACCATTGCGGATGCCGTGCCGACCGATGGCCTCCCGGACCTCGGGGGGAAGTTTTGCAACATTGGGTGCTGCCAGAAATGCGGCTGCGTCATAAAGCGGAAACGCGCCCTTCTCGGCTGCCAAAGCCGCACTCGCAAGGTAGGCTGCGCGTTCGATCGTTTGCATCCAGCGGCTCGCCAGGTCGATCGCGTCTCGGTCGCCGTAGTGTTTTCCGCACATGATGAGCGCATCGGCGAGGCCCGTGAGCCCGAGCCCGATGCGGCGCTTTGCCTTGGCTTCCCGGCGCTGGGCGGGCAGCGGGTAGGCCGAGATATCGATGACGTTGTCGAGAAATCGAATGGCGAGCGCTGCAAGTTCCTCGAGGCGCGTTTCATCGACATGCGCTGTTGCCGAAAACGGCTCGCGGACGAGGCGCGTGAGATTGATCGAGCCGAGAAGGCAGGCGCCGTGCGGTGGCAGCGGCTGCTCGCCACAAGGATTGGTCGCCTGAATGTCTTCGCAGTAGGCGAGATTGTTCCGCTGATTGATGCGGTCGATGAAGATGACGCCCGGCTCGGCGTAGGCATAGGTCGCGCGCATGATCCGGTCCCAGAGTGCCTGGGCCTTGATGGTGCGATAAATCGTACCATCGAACGTCAACGCCCAGTCGCGATCCTGTTTTACCGCCGTCATGAACGCGTCGGTCACTAGCACCGAGAGATTGAAATTGCGCAAACGTGCCGGATCCGACTTGGCGTCGATGAACGCCTCGATGTCGGGATGATCGCAGCGCAGCGTTGCCATCATCGCGCCACGCCGCTGACCGGCCGACATGATCGTACGGCACATCGCGTCCCAGACGTCCATGAAGCTGACAGGGCCAGAGGCTGCGGCAGCAACGCTTTTCACTGGGGCACCAAACGGCCGCAGCGTCGAGAAATCGTGGCCGATACCGCCGCCGCGCTGCATGGTCAGGGCGGCTTCCTTGACGTTGTCGAAAATCGACGTCAGGTCGTCGTCGATCCGGCCCATGACGAAACAATTGAAGAGCGTCACATCTCGTCCACTTCCTGCCCCCGCAATGATGCGGCCGGCCGGCAGGAACTCCATCCCGTTCATTGCCTCGAAAAAGCGCTTTTCCCAATGTTCCCGGTCGCGCTTTTTTTCCGGCGCGGCGGCGGCCTTGGCGATACGTTTCCAGGTGTCGGCCAAGGTCGCATCCAATGGCTGCCCGTCCGCTGCCTTCAGGCGGTATTTCTGGTCCCAAATCTGTTCGGCGATCGCCGGGAGCGTGATCGAGGCGGACATGACGATGGCACTGTCTGGCTGTTGCGAAGTCTTGCTACTACGAGGGCGGGTGCCGTTGATTTGGCTGTTCTGGTCGATCAGCATAAATTTGCTGCAGGACGTCTCAATAGTCTGGTAGCGTCCCGTTGTCAACGAATGTTCTTTTAATGTTCATGTTATGGTCCAAGAATGCGCGCCTAAGCGGACGGGAGACGGCTATTGGGTCGCGTTCATTTGAGCGGCTTTGGCCACGTCCATCGGTATGGGCGGCGGATTTGGTTGGGCTGCGGCCTCGG
This sequence comes from Hyphomicrobiales bacterium, assembly GCA_025353015.1. Classification (GTDB taxonomy): domain Bacteria; phylum Pseudomonadota; class Alphaproteobacteria; order Rhizobiales; family Hyphomicrobiaceae. The sequence continues at coordinate 48,176 of JANXRM010000218.1, read as the reverse complement.
CAATCAGACGATTGCTCGCGGCTTCGATGCCCGTTTCCACGCGGCGGCGAAATTCGGACCGCGGCACACCTGGCGGGATGGGGTCCAGGAGTTCAACGACGATAGTGCCGGGATAGCGCATGAAAATGCGCCGTGGCCAGAAGAGGCCGGAATTCAGCGCCAACGGCACGCATGGAACGCCGATACCTTCGTAGAGAGCGACATAGCCGGGCTTGTAGTCCGGGGGTGCGCCGGGCACGCGCCGGGTGCCCTCCGGGAAGATCAAGATCTGGCGGCCCTCACCGGTCTTGGCCTTGGCATCGGCCACCATCTGTTTCAGTGCTGCGGCGGCGCGATTGCGCTTCACCATGATGTGCTCGAACTTCAAGCAGAACCAGCCGTAGATCGGGATCCATTTCAGCTCGTCTTTCGATACCAAAGCCGGGTCGCTGAACAGTGGAATCAATGCGAATGTGTCCCATGCCGATTGGTGCTTCGACACCACCAGGCAGGGCCCTGCCGGCAGTTTCTCGATGCCTCTGACTTCCATGCGCGTGCCGCAGATCATTTGCAGCAGCCAGATGCAAGTCTGGCCATGTAGCTTCAAGCCTTGCATCGCCCAGGAGCGCGGCGCGGCCAAGAGCCAGATGCCGAGGATCACAAACAGAGCGGTAACGACGTAGAATGCTACGGCGAAAATCAGCGATCTCACCATGTCCGTGACGGTCTCCGTTTGTGCCCTCAATTCGTCGCGGTACCCGATCAGGGTGCGTCGAGCCTGCACCGCGACGCGACAGCTGGCGCACGATGTCGGCTTCAGGTGCCGATGGCACGATACTACATCGTGGCAGATCGTGCAGAGCTTGCTGAGATGAGCCGTCGCAGTCATGCAGCGGCGGGGTCGTGGCCATAGCAGCTGCACGTCAACCCGGCCAATCAACCCGTTCTTTGGCTGACGCGGGGTGGGGGGTGCCCGACCGGCTGCTGCTCGATATATATGAAATTATTGCAGGCGCTGATCACACGGCTGGCGCCAAGACGTGCCGACGAGGCCAGGAGTTTCATGTACTCGCGAGCCAGTGTCTGTGCGAGCGCGCGGCTGCTCCACCAGGGTTGCCGGCCAAAGCGTGACGGTACGGGATGGGCGATCAGTTTGATGTCCGGCATGGCGCGGGAAAATTCCACAAGGCTCCGCGCCATATGGAAATCCGATGTGACAACCATGATGCTCCGGAATCCCCATCGCATCGCCCAATGACGGGCTTCGTCGGCGTTGCCGATTGTGTTCATGGCCTGATAGCCGAGGTCGATGCAACAGGCCGGCAATGCTTCGCCGATGCGACGTGACAGCTCCTGGGGGTTTCTATTGGCGCGATTGACGCCGGAAATGAGGAGCCGGCGACCGCGGCCATCGGCCATAAGTTCCAAGCCCGTAGTGATGCGCTCGTCACCGCCCGTGAGCACGACGATGCCGTCGGCGGTCGAGGCGTCGGGGGTTGCGTCGGCCTGCAATTCACCCCGCAACGCGGTTGCGAAAACGGCAAAACCAATGGTCAGCGCCAAAACGAGGACGCAGGTCGACATTCCAATGATCCGCGATACCTTCGCCATTTGGCCATCCGGAGCAGTCTGCGAGGCCTGGATAGTCCTTCTTCGATTTCAGCAAAGCAGGCGATTGCGCCAAGCCCAAGGCGCCCGCCCGACTATCACTGCTGAGAATTCAAGATCCGGTAAACGCCGAACCGCGAGGTCAGCATGCACAACGCGGCGATGACGACAACGACAGCAACAAGCACCGCGTGGCCAGCGATATCCAGCACACCGGTGCCGACGAACCGACGGAGTTCCGCGATGGTGACGCCGCCGCCACCGAGGAGCTCCATGCCGGCTGGCATCAACAAAAAGACGACCATCGCAAGCGCGGCCCCGAGCAACCCGGCGCGCACGCCCAAACGTAGGAAATGCCGTTCGAACTCGCGGGCGATGAAGCGGTCAGTAGCGCCGACAAAATGCAGAACTTCGACGATTTCCCGATTGGAACTCATGGAGCTGCGGGTGGCGGAAATAATGATGGCCGTGGTGGCCGCGCCAACCAGCATCAGAATGGCGAGGCCACCGAGTGCCAGCGAATGAGTGACGGTGCGGATCTGTTGCTGCCAATGCCGGTGATCGTCAAGTGTGACGCCTGGAAAGGTTTCGGTCAGGCTTTTGCGAAGGGCTGCGAAGTCAGGCGGTGCTGAACGATCGAGATCGATCGCGATCAGGCGCGGTATCGGCAAGGCCTTCAAGCCTTCAGACGTGCCGAGCCACGGCTCGATCAAAGCGGCCGAGGCGTCGAGGCTCATAGGATTGACGCCTTTGACACCCGGTTGCTTTGCAAGGAATGCAGCGACGTCTTTGACCTGCCGTTCGGTATCGATTTTCTCGCGCGGCTCGATCTGGACGGTCACTTCGCTCGAGATGTCACGAAGCCAGGCGGACGCCGATTGGTTGATCATGTATACGGCGCCGGCGGTCAGGCAGGCCAGGAAACACATGATCGAAATGACGAGCGTCAGCGACTGGCCGGTGACGGACCCCGCGGGCACGATCGGTGCGTTGGAAATCTGCGGATCTATTTTGTCGGGCTGCCGCTGTTCGGCACGAAGCTCGTGGTCCAGCGACGGCTCGAGTTCAGGCCGCGAGGCGTCGTGGTATTCAGGTGGATATGGCCGATGCTCTGCCGCGTGGGCCGATGGTTCGGGGAGCCGGAACGATTGTTGGGGATTTTGCGATTGTGAACGGTGAGCGGGCGACTGCAGCGCCTGCGGTGCGTGTCCCGGCTGGCTCGATCCCGGTCCCGACTGTGTCAGCTCGGCCTGATTGGATCCTGGTTGGCTCTGGCTAAGTTGCGGCTGACCCTGTGCTGGTCCGGAGAGCAAATTCGGCGCGTTGGTATAGGTGTCGAGCCGCGGCCGCGGCGTGGCGGGCGGGGGTAACGGCAGGGTGCGACCCGCTGGGTGACCTGGTGGGGGGGCGGGAGGCCGACCTGGTGGTCTGTCAAACGATCCGGACATTGCCGTCATGTAGCTCCAGCCGGGGCGCCCTGAACTGGCGCATCAATTGATGATCGTGCGTGGCGATGACGACCGAGGTGCCAAGTCGGTTCAACTCGATGAAAAGACGCAATAATCTCCGAGCCATCTGAGGGTCGACGTTGCCTGTCGGCTCGTCTGCGAGCAAAAGCTCCGGCTTACCTATGACGGCGCGAGCGATGGCGGCGCGCTGCTTCTCCCCGCCCGACAGGACGGACGGGAAATGGTCCATCCGCTCGCCGAGGCCAACCCATTGCAGAAGGTCGGTCACGTCTTCCTTATAGTCGCTTTCGCGTTTGCCGACGACGCGAAGCGGCAAGGCAACATTCTGCCAGGTCGTGAGGTGGTCCAGCAACCTGAAGTCCTGGAAGACGATGCCGATGCGCCGGCGCAACTGCGCGCGCTGGCTGGCTTCGACGCGGCTAACATCTTGGGAAAATAGATTTATTTGTCCTCTCGTCGGCGATTGCGAGAGAAACAACATGCGCAACAACGAGGACTTGCCGGCGCCCGACGGCCCGGTCAAAAAGTGAAACGAGCCGGGACGCAAATGGAAGCTCACGTCGCGAAGCACCTCCTGCCCGCGTCCATATTTGAGGCCGACGTTCTGCAGCTTGATCACGCCGTATCCCGCTTGGTTCTCAAATCAGTCGCTTGCCGAATCAATTAATCTGCTTCGGTCGAATTTGTAAGCCCGCCCCGTGATCTAGGTACGTCAATCATGAGAAGGCTATTGGCGATCGTGCCGACTTCCGATCTGGGCATCCTACCGCGTATGCATCGTCCATGATTCAGGCAAAGATGGGATGTGGATAAGTCCTGACGGTGACGGGTGTTGTCCCCATCCGAGTGGGTTGCACCTGGATGTGGTGGCCGCCAATCCGTTCGCCATTCGGCCGCGTTCTGGTAGCATGCGGTTGCGCATGCGGCGTTATTGGTGTCGTGCATGACCTATTCGGCAGGAAGCGATGGACCAAACAAGCTCTAGACCTGATGGTATCGAGGTGGTTTTTTCTCCAGCAACGATCGCGGAGCGTATTGAAGCGCTCTCCCGCGAAATCATGGCGGCGAAATTTGATCGATTGCTGGTCATTCCGATTCTGACGGGAAGCTTCGTTTTTTCGGCAGACTTGCTACGCGGGCTGCATCGGGCCGGGCTCTCGCCGGAAGTGGATTTCCTGTCGCTCGCCAGCTACCGGCGGGGAACGAAATCGTCGGGCAGTGTCGATATCCTGCGAGATATGGAACTCGACGTCTCGGAGCGGGACGTGCTGCTGGTGGACGACATCCTGGATACCGGCCGGACGCTTGCCTACGCCAAAGATCTGGTAGCGGCGCGCGGTGCCCGCCGGATCGGCACGTGCGTGCTGCTGAACAAAAAGGTGCGACGGGCCGTGGATATTTCGGCCGACTATGTGGCGTTCGACTGCCCGCCGGTGTTCGTGGTCGGTTACGGCATGGATCTGGCGCACCGCTACCGGGAGCTACCGTTCGTTGGACGCATTGCGGAAGCTTGAGCGTGGGGAGACGCAGATGGCGCGAATTCTTCTGGCTGATGACGACCAAGGTGCCCTCGATTTCATGCGCAGGGCCCTCGAGATCGACGGCCATTCCGTGACGACAGTGGGGGACGGCAACGAGGCGCTCGGGACACTCGGGACGGTGGCCTTCGATGTGCTTGTGTCGGATGTGCAGATGCCAGGACTCGACGGCATCGCGTTGGCGGAGAAAGCGTTCGCGCTCAAGCCTGGTTTGCGCGTGGTGATGATTTCGGGGCACGCCGAGATACTCGAGACGGCGCGCGGGCTCAAGTCTGGAGCGGTGCGGTGCCTGGCGAAGCCGTTCACCATCGAGCAGTTGCGCAAGGAGATAAGGGAATTGATGGCGGCGTGATGGCGTTCCGCGACATGCGGCGTCACTTGTAGGTTGGGTCGCGCAAGGGCAGAGCTTGACCCAACCTACGGGCTGGCGAGGTAAGGCTCGAACTGCGATTGTGCTCACATCGAACCCGAATTGCATCAATCCGCTTTAGATCATCCCTCCGCGCGAAACGGGCGGGACAGTAAGCCCTCAATCGCGGCGTCGACGTCGAGGCGGCCTTCGACGATGGCGTGAACCGCTGACGCTATCGGCATCTCGACGCCTTTTTCGGCGGCCACGCGGACGACGGCTGCCGCGGTAAACACGCCCTCCGCAACGGACCGTCGGGACCCCAGGACATCGGCGAGTTTCTGGCCTTGGGCGAGGGCACGGCCGAGGCTCATGTTGCGCGATTGCGGGCTGCCGCAGGTGAGCAGCAGGTCGCCGAGGCCGGACAAGCCCGCCAGCGTTTCAGGACGCGCGCCGAGGGCTGCTCCGAACCGTCGCATTTCCGAGAAACCACGGGTGACGAGGGCGGCGTGGGCGCTGGCGCCGAAGCCTTTACCGTCGACGATGCCGGCTGCGATCGCGAGGACGTTCTTCAGAGCACCTCCGAGTTCCACGCCTGTTGTGTCCGATGACCAATAGAGGCGGAAATTGCGGTAGCCGATGGCTTCGACGAGTGCTTTGCCCAGGGCTTCATCGCGACAGGCGAGCGTGAGGGCTGCCGGCAAACCGCGGGCGACGTCGGCTGCGAAACTCGGGCCGGACAGGACGGCCTCGGTGGCGACCGGCAAGGCTTCGGCGAGCACCGTGCCCATCATCTTGCCGGTGGCCTGTTCAAGGCCCTTGGCACAGATGACGACCGGCGTGCCCGGTTTCAGATGTCTTGCCAGATCCGTGGCGACGCTGCGGACGTGCTGGGCCGGCGCGACCATCAAGATGGCGTCGTTGCGGGCGATATGGGCCAAATCGCTGGTGGCAGTCAGGCCGCTATCGAGTTTGACGCCTGGCAGAAACACTTGGTTGCTGTGCTCTGCGTTGATTTCCCGACAGACGTCTGGCTCGCGGGCCCAAAGCACGACATCGCGGCCGGCGAGCCGCGCCGTCTGTGCCAAGGCCGTTCCCCAGGCTCCCGCGCCAATGACGCCGATAGATCGAATGGTCATTCTGTCCGGTCCGCTGTTGGTGCTGGACCGGACATTAACCTGATTTTGGCGAACGCGCGAATGCGGCGGATCTGGCGAATGCACGGCGCCTGGAGCGCTTATCGCTCCAGTTTCGTCTGCATCCGGCAGGGGACTGCGCGGTCGAGCATGCATTCCGGCGGGGTGGCGCGCTTGGGGGGCTCGATCAGGACCGGCTCGCGCGTTGCGAGCGTTGTGGTGCGCACGAGCTGCGGACCTGTGATGGCCCGCTCGGCAACTGGGATACGCGGCGATGCGCCGCGAGCCAGGATAAGGTCGTCCAGGCTGGCCGTGACTGCGGCGACGCGCTGGGCTGGTGCCGGCGCAAACGGCAAGGTCACGGACGCGGAACCGGGCCGCGCACGGGCCGCCGATACCTGCCGCTCGTAGGCCGACAGCATCGGCTGGCCCTCGGTGCCGCGATGGTTGACGACGCGGACATGCGGGGCTGCAGCTTTGATGATCGTGCCGATCACAACGCCGGCTTGGGCCTGTAGTGGCTCGAGCGAATCATTGACGTTTTTCGCGACTTCGATGCCCGGGCCGGCGCTGCCGTGATTGGTCGCGTGGATGCTGACGACGTCGTAGGGCGCCACTTGGACGATTGCCACGAAATGCCGTCCCTGGGCGTCGGTGCCTTGTTTGCTCATGTAGAAGGGCACATAGACAGAGCCGCTGTGCGATGAGATCGTGTCGGGCGTATCGGTGTTGCGCGAGCCGTTGTGGAACTCGTGATAGACGAACACGCGCATGCTTTTGAACGGGCGGCGGCGGTAGGATTGCCCCTGACGCAGGCGCGGGCTGTGCACGATCAGCACGTAATTCTCGGACGATACCCAGATGCGGCCAGCGGGAATCCAGCCGTCAGAACCGATGGCGGGCAGTGTGAGATTGCACTGTAGTTCGGGGCAGGATTTGAAGACCGTGGCGGCTGGTGCTGCGGCGTCGGTGGCCTTTAGGGTCGCCATGGTGTCGTTGAACGCGGCCTGGCCTTTTTCCGTGCGGTAAAGCGGCCAGCCATCGACAACGGCCTGATCACCCTCGCTGCGTGGTGTCGATGCCGCACGCGTTCGCGATGCGCCGATATGGCGATCCTTGATGGTGGCTTGGTCTTGCGCTGCGGCTGGCCCCGTCAACACGGCAAGCAAAAATGGTGCTGCCACTGTTGCCGCCAGGGTCATCGACCAGAGCGGGGCGATTGGCCGGCTGGCCGATCGAGTGAATTCGTTGTTACGCACACAGGTTACGATACGCACACAGGTCTCCCGGGCGATTGGCGCCGGGGTGACTGGTGCACCAACATCAAGGCCGAACCGCGCCCGGACGTTGACGAAAATTGGTTAACAAAAAGTAACCTGCGGAGCGCGTCGCAATCGCCGTATGAGCAGAAGTCACGGCGCGGCGCGAACGAACAGCTGCCGCAGTCTCGAATGTCTGCAGGTTCGAGCGCGGGTTCTTTAACATGCTTCGTGTACGCTATCCCTCGACAGGGAGCAGACGATGCATATTCTCGGTTTGATTGCTGCCGTGATGGGTGCGCTCGGGATGGTGCTGTGGCGCCTGCATACGGCCGCCGAGGCAGCCAAAGGTTTGGGCGAAAGCGCGCAGGACTTGACGAGTTGGTGGCGCCGCTGGCGGTGGCTGAAAAAGGCCAACGCCGATCCTCTCACGTTGGTCGATGATCCGCGCGTGGCAGCGGTCGCCATGATGGTGGCGGTGGCGCAGTCGGATGGCGCGGTCACAGAGCGCGAGCACGCCGAAATCCGGCGGCAGATCACGGCAAAATTCGAAACCAAAGGTAAGAATGCCGAGGAGATGATGACTTACGCCCGGTGGCTGGTGCGCGATGTGCGCGACCTGGGCGAAGGCTTGCGCAAGCTGACGCCCGTGATGCGGAAGCTTGGCGCTGAACAGCACCGGGAGCTGGTCGAAATGTTGGGTGCGGTTGCTGCCGCAGCCAGCCCCGTCGGCAGCATCGAGGCCGAAGCGATCGAGCGGTTGGCGCGGGCGCTGCGTGGTCAGTGATGCGTGCGCGGTTGAAGTTGGGAGTGGCCGACCGGGGTGTCTGGCATCAGACTGCCACCTCGGGAGCCCGCGGCGGTGTCAGGTTGACGCCGGGCACCTGATTCTGGCCGTCTTAGCCTACCAACGTCACGATGATATTACCGCTGGCGGCGACTGCGAAGCTGGTGCCAGGTGTGACGATCAAGGTCGACGATTGTTCCTCGATGATGGCGGGGCCTTTGAACGCGTCGCCGGCGACGAGCGCGTCGCGGTCGTAGACCTGGGTGGGGCGGTATTCCCGCCACTCCGGGAAATAGGCGGGCCGAGTGCCTTTGATTTTCGCCGGAGCGCTTTGGCGGTCGCTGCCATTTGCTGCAGTCATGACGCGCGCGGCGCCCGGGACGATGGCGCTCGCCGTGACGCGGATGTTGATGATCTCCACCTGTTTGGAAGGTGGCGTGCGGGTGAACGATGCCCGGTAACTCGCTGCGAAGGCGGCGTCGAATGCGGCGCGGGACGTGGGCGTGTAGGGTCCTGACGGCAGCGGCACGACCAGTTCCGAGGCCTGGCCGACATAGCGCACGTCGGCGAGGCGGGCGATGGCCGCCGTCTTTGGGTCAAGTCCGGTTTCTGCGATAACCGCGCGGGTATCGCGTTCCAGGCGGACGAATGTGGCTTCGAGATCGTCCCAGACGATCTGGTCGAACTCGCGAGCGACGGTTGCCACGCGGTCGACGCGTGCCGGGGCCACCAGGAGGCCGAGCGCTGATGCGACGCCGGCCGAGCGCGGCGCGATCAGGTATTTCAGACCGAGCTTTTTTGCGACGTGACAAGCGTGGACGGGACCGGCGCCGCCGGTCGAAAGAAGCGCGTAGCCGCGCGGGTCCTTGCCATGCTCGGCGATGTGGACGCGGGCGGCGTTGGCCATGTTCTCGTTGACGAGGTCGTGGATGCCCCAGGCGAGCGCTGTCACGTCGAGGTTCGCCGCGGTTACCAGCGGTTTGAAGGCTGCCGCGACAGCCGCCATGTCGATGGTCATGGTGCCGCCGGCGAAAAAGTCCGGGCTGAGATAGCCCAGAAGAAAATCGGCATCGGTCACTGTCGGCTTGGTGCCGCCCAGGCCATAGGCGGCGGGGCCGGGCTCGGAGCCAGCGCTTTGCGGCCCGACCTTCAACAAGCCGACCTCGTCCAAATGCGCGATGCTTCCACCACCTGCTCCGATCTCGATCAATTCGATCGTGGAGATGCGGATCGGTAAGCCGCTGCCTTCGACGAAGCGTTTTTGGCGCGCGGCCTCGAAGGCGTAAGCGATTTTAGGCTGACCGTCATCGACGACACTGAGTTTCGCCGTCGTGCCGCCCATGTCGAACGCGAGCACGTGTTTGCCGCCGTCGTCGGCACCGAGCGTGGCTGCGGCAAGGGCGCCGGCAGCGGGGCCCGATTCCAACAGCTGGACGGGGGAGCGCTTGGCCTCGGCAATGCCTGCAAGACCACCGTTGGAGAGCATCATCAGCAACGGCGCCGGAATGCCGCGGGCGGCGATCTCGCGGGCGAGCGTCGAGAGGTAACTCTCCGCTAGCGGCTTGATATAGGCGTTGGCGCAGGTCGTGGAGGTGCGCTCAAACTCGCGAATCTCGGGTGCTACATCGATCGACGCGCTGACGTGGAGGTGTGGGAACCGCTTGGCGATGGCGGCCTGGGCGTCCGCCTCATGGCGCGGGTTGGCATAGGAGTGGAGAAAGACCAGCGCCAGGGAGGTTGCGCCGGATTTTACGAGCTGCTCCGTTGCTGCGAGCAGGGCATTCATGTCGAGCGGCGTTCGCACCCGGCCATCGACCAGCATGCGCTCCGGAACTTCGAGCCTGAGGTCGCGCGGGACCAACGGTTCGGGCTTGCGGATGTGGATGTCGTAAAGCTCGTATTTGCGTTCGCGGCCGATTTCCAAGGTGTCGCGAAAGCCCTCAGTGGTGATGAGGCCGGTGACCGCGCCCTTCCGCTCGATCAATGCATTCGTGAACAACGTCGTTGCGTGCACGACGCGGGTGATGGTTTCGGCCGGAATGGCGTTGCTTGAAATGACGCGCTCGATCGCGGTCATGACAGCTTTCGATGGATCGTCGTGGGTGGTCAGTTCCTTGTGGCTCGACTGCGCCCCGGTCACCGTGTTGTAGACAACGATGTCGGTGAACGTGCCGCCGATATCGATGCCGAGCGAATAGCGCTGCACGTCTGCCCCCAAGTTCCATTGCGTTTACGGTTGTGTCGTCGTCGTCGATCTGAGGGTCGGAAAGACCGGGTCCCAAGTCAAGAGCAGCTGGCAGGCAATTGGCGCTATTGTGGCTCGCGCGCGACCGAGCGCAGCAGGAGGGACAACGGCACCGCCGCGGCAGCCGTGAAGGCCATGAGATAGAAGGCATTGACGTAGCCGATCATCGCTGCCTGGCGCTGGATTTCGTTCGAGATGCGCAGGAGCCCCAAGGTCGTGTCAGGGCTCCACGGCGCGGGCAACAGCGTCATGGCTTCGCGATAGGGCGTGATGAACTCCGTCAATCGGGCGTAGTTGATGCTGGTGGAGCGCACCAGAACAAGCACGGCCAGCGAGATGAACAGGCTCGAGCCGAAGTTGCGCATCATCGTGAAAACGGCGGAGCCCTCGGTGATCTGGTGACGGGGCAAGGTCGTGAAGGCCATCACGGTCATGGGCGTGAACGAAACGCTCTGGCCGAGACCCATCAAATAATGGCTCCAGAACACGCTGAAATCGGAGACATTAATGTCGAATTGCGCCATCCAGAAGCCACCGGTCGCCTGAATTGCGAGGCCGGCGCCGATGGCCAGGCGCGGCGCCACCCGGGTTAGTTGAGCGATGAAAAAGAAGGCCGTCCAATTGCCGAGTCCGCGGGCGGCGATCAGGGTGCCGATGACATCGTCGGGGTAGCCGCGCAAATCATGCAGCAGGCTCGGGAACAGCACGAGGCTCGTAAAATTCAGCATGCCCATGACGAAGGCGATGAGGACGCCGACTGAAAAGTTGCGGTCGAGAAGTAATCGAGGGTTGAGGAACGGTTTTTCCGCCGTCAGGCAGTGCACGACGAAGATCCAGAACGCCAGAACGCCGGTGAAGGCATAGGTGATGATCTCCTGGGAGTCGAACCAGTCGAGCCGCTGGCCACGATCGAAAATGAGCTGTGCGCAAACCACTGATGTGGAGAGCGCCAGAAACCCGGTCCAGTCGAAGGCGATGGTTTTTCGCTCGTTGTAGCCAGCGAGGGCGAACCAGATGCAAACCAGCGTGCAGAGGCCCGGCGGCACGATCATGAAGAAGGCCGCGCGCCAGTTGTAGGCGTCGGTCGCCATGGCGCCGAGAATGGGGCCGACAACGGGGCCGAACACCGCGCCCACGCCCCACATGACCAGGGCGACCGGCTGCAGATGGCGCGGAAACGTGGCCAGTAGGATCGCCTGGCCCATCGGCATGATCGGGGCGCCGAAGGCACCTTGGGCGATGCGGGCGAAGATCAGCGTTTCCAGGCTGTTGGCGATGCCGCACAGGAACGAGGCGCAGGTAAATCCGAAAACGGTGCCGAACATCATGGTGCGCCAGCCGAGTCGGTTCGACATCCAACCGGTCATGGGCGTGGCGACGGCTGTCGCGACCAGGTTCAGCGTGATCACCCAGGCAATTTCGTCCTGAGTGGCGGAGAATGTACCGCGCACCTGCGGGAGCACGAGATTGGCGAGCGTGATCGTCATGCCGAACAGCATGTTGGCAAGCTGAACCATCAGCAGAATCAGCCATTGCCTGCCGCTGATGCTGAACAGGCCACCTTGAGGGGTTGCCTCACCCATTCGCTGACGTTTCCCTTGATCGCGCCGGAATCTGTGATGTTCCGGTCGGCGCCAAGCTTACACAGGTTCGCTGGAGAGTACAGGAATGAGGGACGAGGGATCAGGGGGGATTGTGGCGGGGGTCTCAGCCCTTGCTGCACCAGTCGTCGATCAGGCGGCGGCTGATGTCTTTGGCCACTTCGATAGCGGAGATCTCGCAGTATTCGTCGGTTTGGTGCGCCATTGCGGCGGGGCCGGGGCCGAGAATGACGGTCGGGATGCCGCCAAAGGCCGGGGTCAGCGCCGATGCGTCGGTGAAGTAGGGCGCGGCCGCAATATCAGGCGCGATGCCGGTGACGGATTTTACCGCCGCAAAAACGTCCTGCATCCAGGCGATGCCCGGTTCCGTCCAGATGGGCACCGCCTCGTCCAGCAATGAAACTTCGACATCGGGGCCGAGGTAGCTCGCCAATTGCATGGCGATGGCTTTGTGGGCCTGGGCGGGGATCGTGCGGATGTCGAGGCCGGCTTCGGCCTGATCGGGCACCGAGTTGATGTTCATGCCGCCATGCAGCCAACCGACGTTCAGGGTCGGCGCGCCCATGACCGGGTGGCGGGCGATGTTGAATTCGAAGTCGTCGAGGCGGGCAATGGCGCGGGCGGCCTTGATTACCGCGTTGACGCCCTCGTGCGGCATGGAGGCATGGGCGGTGACGCCGCGCGCTGTCACCTTCAGGCGAAGCGCGCCTTTGTGGCCGACCATGGGCGTGTTCGACGTAGGCTCGGCGACGACGAGGGCGCCAGCTTGACCGAGGAGACCGCGTGCCGTGGCGACGATGTGATGCGCGCCGGTACAGCCGGTTTCTTCGCCAGCGGTGATGATCAGCAGCAAGCCTGGGCCGGCAGCGAGGCGGGGTGCAGCTTCGACGGCTGCGGCTACGAAACTGGCGACGCCGCTCTTCATGTCGGACGCGCCGCGGCCATAGATGCGGTTGTTGGCGGTATCGGCGGCGAACGGGTCCATGGACCACGGCCGTGCGCCCAAGGGGACGACGTCGATGTGGCCGGTGAAGGCCAGTGGGTTCGTCGCGTTTCCAATTCGCGCGATCAGGTTGGCGCGGCCCGGGCCCATCTGCACGTAATCGCACTGGAAACCAGCGCCTTCGAGAATCCGCCCGAGATGGCGTGCGCACGCCTCCTCCTCGCCCGGCGGATTGATGGTGCGGAACCGGATGAGATCCTGCGTCAGGGCAACGGCATCTGTCGGCACGGGGCGGGTCTCCGGAGTGGGAACTTGCGGAATCATGTGATTGCCGCATGGTGCCTGCGGACGCGCCGTCAACGCAAGGGATTGTCGTGGGACCTGCCATGCCGCCGCAAACAGGAGTTGGACTTGAGCCTGTAACGGTTGTCACCGGGGGGTCGGATGGCATCGGGAAGGCGCTTGCGAAGCGGTTTGCGATTTCGGGGCATCGCGTTTTGTTCGTGGCGCGGGATGCCGGGCGTTTGGAGGATGCTGCCGAGGAGATCCGCGCCGCGGTTGTTTCCCAATACGGGGCCCGCCAGGGGGTAGCGCTGCCACGCATCGATGTGTTGGCGCAGGATGTCTGTGCGCCTGGGGCGGCAGAAGCGATCGAACGGCACCTCAGTGCGGCGGGCGGATATGCCGATATCCTGGTCAATAGTGCGGGGATCGGGCTTTCGGGGAAATTCGGTGGGCAAGCGCCGGCAGACATGGAGGCGTTGCTGGCTTTGAACGTCATGGCGCTGACGCGGCTGATGCGGCACTTTTTGCCGGGCATGCGGGCGCGCGGACGCGGCGGCGTCATCAACATCGCGTCGCTTGGGGGCTTCGTGCCGGGGCCCTATCAGGCGGTCTATTACGCCAGCAAGGCCTACGTGATCTCGCTCAGCGAGGCGGTGGCGCATGAAGTTTCTGGTGACGGTGTGCGTGTGACTGTTGTTTCGCCGGGGCCGGTTGCGACGGGCTTTCATGCGCGGATGGGGGCAGAGCGGTCGATCTACCGCACTCTGGTGCCGGAACTTCGGGCGGACACGGTTGCATTTTGGGCATTTTGGGCGTTCCGGCTGCGGCTGCGCTCGGTTGTCCCCGGCGTTGTCAATACTGTCCTCTTTGCCTGCTTGCGGATTTTGCCGCATCGCCTAGTAATCCCCATCGTTGCATGGCTGCTGCGGCCCCGTTGATCCCCTGGGGCGGGAGGTTCCCGATGCTGAAAGTGCAGGGTGATGGAAGCCTTGACGATTGCGCCGGAGCGAGTTTACCGGAGTCGCACCCAGCGGCACCGCGAAAGCCCGTGCTCATCATCGTGCACCAGGTGCATTCCAACCCTGGCCACGTTGGCCAATGGTTCGTCCGCAACGGGCACAAGCTCGACATCAGGCGCCACTACGCTGGCGATCCCTTGCCATCGACACTCGCCGATCACTGTGGCGCGGTGATTTTCGGCGGACCGCAAAGCGCCAACGACAGTCTCGGGTTCATCCGGCGCGAAGTCGACTGGATCGGCGTACCATTGCGCGAGGGCAAGCCTTTTTTCGGAATTTGTCTTGGCGCGCAAATGCTGGCGCAGCATCTTGGCGCCAGGGTCGATCATTGCTGTCATGGCCGCGTCGAGATCGGCTATCATGCTGTCAGGCCGACGCAGGCCGGGGAACCGGTGCTTGGGCCATTGCCGTCGCACGTTTTCCAGTGGCATCGCGAAGGCTTCGACCTGCCGAAGGAGGCGACGCTGCTGGTGACCTCGGACGGCGCCTATCCCAATCAGGCCTTCAGTTATGGCGATCAGGGAGCAGCCGTTGGCGTGCAGTTCCATCCTGAAATCACCTACGCGCAGGTCAACCGCTGGTCGGGTGGCAATCCCATGCGGCTGTTGATGCGGGGCGCGATGCCGCGGCAGGCGCAGTTCGAAACGCACCTGATGCAGGCGCCCAAGGTGCACGCTTGGCTCGATCTGTTTCTGCAGCGCTGGGTTGAGCTTGGCGAACGATAACGATAGCCGCGTTTCGTCGGTCCGGGCACGTGTTGCGCGATCGTCGAATTTAAAGCGGACGGCCATCCGGTTATTTGTGCTTTCGTAAGACCTCTCAGCCTAAATACCCAAGCGCGCCCTGACCTCAAGTTCAGCGTATCAAGGCGCGCGTTGCACGCGGCGGATCGCTTGCGCTCTTCGTGAGCGCGTTTGCGGTCCGCCGCCGTGCGTTGGCGGTTGCGATGTTCACACGCGGCCGGCCAATAGGGCCAAAGCGGCGCTGGGATCGAGGCGACCGTCGTAAAGCGCCCGGCCCGTAATCGCGCCTTCCAGCGCCTGGTTCTCGGGGCGCAGCAAAGCCTTTACATCCTCGATGGACGCAAGGCCGCCTGAGGCGATCACCGGTATTTGGGTGGCGCGCGCGAGTTCTGCCGTCGCCGGCAGATTAAGGCCCTTCAGAATGCCGTCGCGCTCGATGTCGGTGTAGATGATGGCGGATACGCCCGCGTCCTCGAAACGCCGCGCGAGATCGATCGCGGTCAAGTCAGAGGTTTCGGCCCAGCCTTCGACCGCGACGCGGCCGCCCTTGGCATCGATGCCGACGGCGACGTGACCCGGGAACACCCGGCACGCGGCCTTGACAAGGGCTGGATCGCGAACGGCGACCGTGCCGAGGATGACGCGACGGATGCCCCGGCCGAGCCACATCTCGATGGTTGCGAGATCGCGAATGCCGCCGCCAAGCTGCGCGGGGATCGTGATGGTGCCGAGAATGGCTTCGACCGCCGCGGCGTTGATGGGCTTGCCCTCAAAGGCGCCGTTGAGGTCGACGATGTGAAGGTATTGGAAGCCTTGCGCCTCGAAGCTTTTCGCCTGGGCTGCCGGATTGTCATTGAACACGGTCGCCTGATCCATCTCGCCGAGCTTCAGGCGCACGCACTGGCCGTCCTTCAAGTCGATGGCGGGAAACAGGATCACGGGCGACACCTTTCTGCTCGCGACGTGTGCGATCTCACCCAGATCTGCGACGGTCACGAGATTGCTTGATTTCGGATGATCAATGGAACAAACAACGAATCAAGGTCAAGGGCGATCTTGCCGAAGGGATGTGCCGTGTTTGAAGTTCATTCTGCCGAAACCGAAGCCAAGCCGCGCCGTGCGCCGCGCGCGTTGAGCGAAGCGGAGGCGATCGAAATCTGGATCGCCCGCTGGCTGCGCATCCGGCGCAAAGACTTGATGGCGCGGTATAATTGCGACTCGAGCCGTCTTTATGAAATCTGGTGGGGGCAGCGCTTTCCGGGCTCGCGGGAAAAGGCGGCCAAACTTTTTGCCGAGCGGCATCCGGGGCTCGTGGAGCGGACCACATTCGGCTATCGCCGCATCCCGCGGAAGGTGCCGATATCTAGTGACGTGCAGGCTGATCTGTTTTTGTGAGCGGTGATCGCACGTCAGCGGCCGTTCGTCGGGGCCGCTGCGACGAAATATTTGGCAAAATGAGAACAGACGTTGAACATGAGCGAGAATCGAGTCATGTTCCTCCTACGTTCTCGGAACCTGCTGCTCCGGGAAAACAGAACACCGTTTCAAACTGAACCGTCGCTGCCCCCGAGAGCCCCCCAATGCGCACCTACCTCGTCTCCTACGACCTCGCCAAGCCGTCGCTGAACCAGCCCTATCTGGCAGAGGCCATCATGAGCCTCGGCACGGCCTGGGCGCGGCCCCTCGCCAACGTCTGGTATCTCAAAGCGGAGGAAACATCGTGCGAGATCACGTTGGCCGAGATCGAGGCGCGGCTGTCGCGGTTGCTCGATGACGAGGATGGCCTGCTGGTGCAGGAAACACGCGGCGATGCATTGATGCTCAACACGGGCCTTCGTTGGTTTCGTCAGCGCCGCCGCGGCATGGCTGATACTGACAACGTCGTGTCGTTTCCGGTGGCGCCGGCAGCGGCAAATGACGCTCAGGATCTGGCACCGCCGGAAATCAGGATTGCGAGCTGAGGGCTGCTGCTAGGGTTGCAGCACATTCATATCCATACCCACCGGTGTCATTCTCGCGCTTGTCGCGAGAACCCATCGCGCCGCAGCTGCAAGACGTTTCGTTTTGCCGATTTTCACAGCACACCTCTATCGCCGCCTTCGGGGAGCCATGGGTGGTCGGGAGTCATGTCGAAGACGTGCTTCGAACTTACATAGGGCCCGACCATGACAATCTCGAACGATATTTTTTTATGAACGCTATGCTGCGATCTACGTTGGTAGCGTATTTATGTACAACATTCAATTGTTGAGGCTGAGAACTGCGCCGGAATCTCTTCCCCCACTTTTCCCCCACCACCGGTGCACAATCACCCACGGCCGCCATCCTTCGATGACTTCCGCCGACCTGATTTTCCTTGTTTTTTGGCGCACCCAGTAGGATTCGAACCTACGACCTTCGCCTTCGGAGGGCGACACTCTATCCAGCTGAGCTATGGGTGCACTCGCAGCGACTGATAGCCCATCCAGTCCTTCGCTGCAAACCCCCTTTGGAAACGCGGCGAGCGATAGGGCGTTAGCATGATGCAAACCTCGCCCTGTTAGCATCGCAGCCGGATTGCACAGACACCGTCCCAACGCGATCAGACATCGATCTCAAGGCAGGCCTGGCAGCAATCCGGGATACGGCACGGCATTGCCGGCACCGCTGCTTCAGGACCTCGTCCGTGACCGCACCTCATCAAAGTCTTCCCCGTGCGTGGCGCTTTGATCCCGCCAGCCGCACGGTCAGTTTTGGTCAGCATCGCTTGCGGCTATCCGACGTCGCAAGTGTCAAACCGGGCGAGTTGTTTGAGCCGAATGTCATCGGCCACCTGATTGCCGTGGCCCTGTTCCTCGGCGCTGGATCACTGTTCGTCATTCCCGTTGCATTGACGTTGGCAGCCCCCAAATTCCTGATCGGCGGCGGCCTATTTATCTTGATCGGCCTATCGGCGCTCGCCGAAATCTTTCGCGGGCACACCATTCACCTGCACTGGATCGACATTCGCCTGACCAACGGGGAAACGGTTCGGTTTACGACTGATCGCCAAACCGAGGCGATCGCGCTGGCGGCCGTCCTGCGGGCTAGCGGCCGCTGAACGTGAACCACCAAGCACCGTAAGTGCTACTTTGGATTGACGCTCTGCTCCGGTCTCAATTGGCGGCCAACGCCTTGCGCATGAACGCCACCGGGAAGCCGGCGCCGGGATCGAAACTATGGACGCCGTACGAGGCGACCTCGAAGCCGAGACCTCCGAAGAATTCGACGGCGTTGACGGGGGTGCGAACCGCAAGCGCCCTGAACCCGGCAGCAAACGCATGCCGTTCGGCGTTCCCCAGGAGTTGCCTCCCGAACCCGAGACGCGAGAACATCGGGTTGACATAGAGAAACATCACGCGGGCGGTAACACCTGTATCATCGGCCGGCAACCAGCCACACGTCCCGACCAGATAACCGTCGACGAAGGCTCCCGTGAGGCGGGCAGCCTGGATATCCTGCGTATAGCTCCACGATGTGACGGCGATCTTGAAGGCAGCGACGTCGCGCGCATCGATACCGGCGCCAACCAGTTTTTCGAAGGCAAGCGCGTGTAGTTGCCGGACATCAGCCCAACCATCCAGCCCAATGGGCGTTAACGCGAAAGGCAGCGAAACAGACTGTCCGGCGGTCTCGGTTGCATCCCTGCGCATCACACCGAACCCAATCTGATCCGCTAATTCCGGCACGCAGAGCGACCGGTGCAGCGGACTATCTCTGCACCTGCTGTGCAGCGCCCCGCAGTGCTGGCGCTTCCGTTTTACGCTCCGGTGCACGATCGGCAGGAACGGGCGTATACTCGGCCTGCTTGCACGAACAACCCGGCACAAATTCTTTGCGGAAGCGGAAAGCCGTTTTGAGGCCGGTATAGGGGGTTCGTTCACGAACCGCAGTTGCCTGATCGATGCTGCCGCCTGGATTTTGATAATAGTAAAGCTTCGCCGGGGCAGCGCATTGCGACTCGCAGGTTTCGGTATCGCGATCGAAGTGATTTTCCACAGTCGCAAAACTCACGGGGAAGTAGTATCCATCGCACAGCCGCACGCAAACCGTGCGATAGGTTGTCTGGCCGGGTGCGCCCCCGAAGCTTCCGCCCCTGCCGCTATTGGGCCCGTCTTCGTCCTGCCAGAGCGACGCAAATGGATCCTTGTTCTTGATCTTCTGCGCCTGGATCTCATAATCGCGGCCACACTTGTTCCGCGCCAACTCCAGATAGATGTCGTCTGTCAGGGATTGACCGCCGCCTGCCTTCAACTGCTGACGTTTGGCATCGAGTTCGGCCAAGCGGCGCTTCGAGCTTTCCGCCTGCCCCGCCAGATCGACACACTGCCGGGTCCGGCGCAACGTCTTGGAAAACAAAAAATAATCAAAACAGTCGGACCGTTCCAACTGGGACTGTGCGGCCTGATTGGCACGTTCGAGTTGACGAATTTCAGCCTCGATGCGCGGCAGCTGATCCCGGGCTGAGCTACCGCGCTGACCTTCCTGCACCAGGCGCGCCTCTAGTTGGAGGCAGATCGGCGCCTTCTGGCCAGGCAGAGCTTGCTGTTGGGGAATTGGCGCCGGGACGCCGGGTTGCCCTGGCGGCCGGTAGACCGGCTCACGTGGAATTGGGGCTGGCCGCTGAGTCGGTTGATCCGGTGACGCCCACGGCCACCAACCCTGTGCCTGCGCAGAGCTGGAGAATTGCAAAAAGACCATTGTACAAGCAAGTGCAATCGCCAATGCAGCCACGGGCCACATCGTCCAATTCGCCAGAATACCAGTCCTTTTCATGGGCCTCGTCATGCGCGCAGCCTCCGGACGGCCTGCCGGGCCGTCCCTTGAGCTTCTGAAGCTAGTTCTTGTCGAGATAATGGTGCTGATGGAGTATGCGGTCAACGAGGTTGCAGCCCGCAAGCCCCGATCGTTCACAGTTCATAACAACCCGAGGCCAGCGATCATGGCCCAGATCCGCTGAACGCCACAAGCTCTCCTAGCAGCCGTTACTTGCCAGCCGATTCGCCCGCCGAACCCTTGAGGAACGCCACGATGACCGGACCCGCTTCCGAACAAGCCGCCAAAGCACTCGTCGACGCCCGCCGGAAACGGCACGTCCTGGCCGAATTGCCCGAAGCCTGCCGTCCCAGATCTCCCGAGGAAGGCTATGCGGCGCAGAAAGCGTTCATTGCCCAGTGGGGCGAGCCGGTCGCCGGTTGGAAGGCCGGGGCAACCAGGGTAGCTGTGCAGCAGAAATTCCACCTGACGGAGCCGTTTCTGGGCCCCATTTTCAAGTCCACCGTTTTTGCCAGCCCAACAGCATTGAAGGCGCAAGATTTCGAACATCGCGGCGCAGCAGTCGCAAAACCCGGCGTCGCCCTCGAGGTGGAATTTGCGTTCCGTGTGAGCCGGGACATCGCGCCCAGGGCCGCGGCCTATAGCGAGGCCGAAGTGCTGGACGCGATGGATGCCATGATCCCAGCCATCGAGATCATTTCGCCACGGTTCCAGACGATCCCCTTTGACAGCCCGGGTTCCGCGCTCGCCGATTGCGGCGTCAACGGCGGCATCATTCTGGGCAAGCCGGTCACCGACTGGCGCAGCATCGATTATCCGGCCCACAAGACCAGCCTGGTCATCGATGGCAAGACAGTCGTCGAAGGAACGGGCAGCCTTGTCCTCGGGCACCCCTTCAAATCCCTGGTCTGGCTGGTCAACAGCGTCGCCAAACGCGGCTTCACGTTGAGTAAGGGCCAGGTCCTGACGACCGGCTCGATGACCGGGATCGTCTATGCCGACCAGGGCACCCATGCAGTCGGCGACTTTGGCACGCTCGGCAAGGTCGAAGCGCGATTCAGCTAATTGATCAGATATCGCCTGAACCATTTCGCGAGCTTTTGCACCGCACGGCTTGACCGATCCTGGCCCTGCGGCGCATAAGCACGGCGTGAAACGGATCATGGCAAGGCCGGCCACAATGCCGTCCCTGTAGATATGTCGCGGCGCAATTCCGATGGCGAGCCAGCTCATCGTCGGCGTGCGATCCGCACCTCGGCCCGATCCTGCCGTTGCCCAATACAGTCGAACACAGCCGCAGCGCCCGCCGGCTCGGCCAGGGCAAGCCCAGGACTTTATCAATTGCAGGTGCCGCTATGTCGTTGACGCTCTATAACACTCTGACGCGCAAGAAGGACGCCTTCCAGCCGATCGACCCAAAGAACGTCCGCATGTATGTCTGCGGCCCGACGGTCTATGATCTGGCGCATATCGGCAACGCGCGGCCCATTATCGTCTTCGACGTGCTGTTCCGCCTGCTGCGCCACGTTTATGGCAACAGCCATGTGACGTACGCGCGCAACATCACCGACGTCGACGACAAGATCAACGACCGCGCGGTGCAGCGCTGGCCTGACATGCCACCGACCGATGCGATCCGGAAACTGACCGAAGAGACGGCCGCACAGTTTCACAGGGACATCGCCGCGTTGGGGGTCTTGCAGCCCACGGTCGAGCCGCGCGCGACCGATCACATCGAAGAGATGAAGGCGCTCTGCGAGGTGCTGGTCGCCAAGGGCCACGCCTACGTGGCGCAGGAGCACGTGTTGTTCGACGCGACGTCCATGCCCGATTACGGCCGCCTCGCCAACCGTCCGCTCGAGGAGATGGAAGCAGGCGCGCGCGTCGACATCGCCCCCTACAAGCGCGGCGTCACCGATTTCGTGCTCTGGAAACCTTCTACGTCGGCGCAACCCGGCTGGCCGAGCCCCTGCGGGATCGCCACATCGGGCCGGCCAGGCTGGCACATCGAATGCTCGGCTATGGCCGGCAAGCATCTCGGCAAAGTGTTCGATATTCATGGCGGCGGCATCGATCTGGTGTTCCCGCATCATGAGAACGAAGTGGCCCAATCGCGCTGTGCGCACGGCACGCCCGTGATGGCGAACGTGTGGATGCACAACGGCTTCGTGCAGGTCGAAGGCGAGAAGATGTCGAAATCGCTCGGCAACTTTATCACCATCAATCAGCTGCTCGCGCCGAAATCCGATGCATCGTTTGGCAATCAGCAGTGGCATGGCCGCGTGTTGCGTTTCGCCATGCTCGGCTCACATTACCGGCAGCCGATCGACTGGACTGTAGAACGCATGGTCAGGGCCAAGGCAACACTGGCCGAGTTCGCGGCGTTGCTGCACGATGTGCCGGCCGCCAGCGGTCCCCACGACGAAGTGATCGCAGCCTTGGCCGACGATCTCAACACGCCGAGCGCCATATCCATCATCCACGGCATCGCCAAATCCGTGGCGCGCAACAAGGAGGCGGCCGGCCAGCTCAAGGCCTCGCTGCAGTTCCTGGGACTTTACGACAACGAAGCACCGGACGTATTTGCCGGCGGCGTCGATCCGACCAGCATCGATCGGCTCAAAATACGCGAGTTGATCGAGGCGCGTCTGGCCGCCCGTCGCGCCAAGGATTTCAAGGAAAGCGACCGCATTCGCGACGAGCTGATCGGCATGGGAATCGAAATCAAGGACGCCAAGGATCCGAAAACAGGCGAAATCGTCACGAACTGGGAAATCAAGCGATGACTGCTCCCAAAGACCGCCTCTATCTTTTCGACACGACCCTGCGGGACGGCGCGCAGACGCAAGGCGTCGATTTTTCGGTGGCCGACAAGCACCGCATTTCCGAAGTTCTCGACGATCTCGGGATCGACTACATCGAAGGCGGCTATCCCGGCGCCAATGCAACAGACACGGCGTTCTTCCGCGAGAAACCCAAGCTGTCGCATGCGATCTTCACCGCCTTCGGTATGACCAAGCGCGCCGGCCGCTCGGTCGCGAACGATCCAGGCTTCCAGCAGGTCGTGCAGTCATCGGCCAGCGCCGTTTGCCTCGTCGCCAAGGCCTGGGACTATCACGTGCGCGTGGCGCTCGGCATCACCAACGCCGAAAACGTCCAGGGTGTGGCCGAAAGCGTCGTGGCCGTGCGGGCCGCGCAAAAGCAGTCGCTGATCGATTGCGAACATTTCTTCGACGGCTACAAGGCCAATCCCGAATTCGCGCTGACAGTGGCCCGGACGGCCTATGAGAATGGCGCGCGGTGGGTCGTGCTGTGCGACACCAACGGCGGCACGCTGCCCTCGGAAATCTCTGAAATCGTCGCAGCGGTCGCTCGCGTCGTGCCGGGGTCGCATCTTGGCATCCACACGCATAACGACACCGAACAGGCCGTCGCCAACACGTTCGCGGCCGTCCGTGCCGGGTGCCGCCAGATTCAAGGCGCGCTCAATGGCCTCGGCGAGCGCTGCGGTAACGCCAACCTCACGTCGATCATCCCGACGCTGCTATTGAAGTCGGAATTCGCTGACCGTTTCGAAATCGGCGTGACGCCGGCGAAGCTCATGAAACTGACCCACGCGAGCCGCATCCTCGACGAGATCCTCAATCGCGCACCCAACCGGCAAGCGCCCTACGTCGGCGAAAGCGCTTTTGCGACCAAGGCCGGCATCCACGCGTCGGCGATCCTGAAGGAGCCGGAGACCTACGAGCACGTGAAACCCGAGTTGGTCGGCAATCGGCGTCGCGTGCTCGTTTCCAATCAGGCCGGCCGCTCCAACATTCTGTCCGAGCTGGAACGTCTGGGCCTCGAGTTGCCGAAAAACGACGACCGGGTGACGCGGCTTCTGGACGAGGTCAAGGCGCGCGAGTCGACAGGTTATGCCTACGAAGGCGCCGACGCGTCGTTCGAATTGCTGGCGCGGCGACTGCTCGGCGAAGTGCCACATTTTTTCGCGGTCGATAGTTTCCGCGTCATCGTCGAGAAGCGCCATAACGCAGTCGGGCGCATGATTACGGTGTCGGAGGCATCAGTTCGTGTGTCGATCACGGGCGATCCCGAGCCGCTCTGGTCGGTCGCGGAAGGCAATGGTCCCGTCAACGCCCTGGATCGCGCCTTGCGCAAGGATCTCGGCCGTTATCAGCATTACATCCGCGACGTGGAACTGGTCGATTACAAGGTGCGAATCCTAACGGGTGGTACCGAAGCCATAACCCGCGTGCTCGTGGAGAGCCGGGACAAATCTACGGGCGAGCGTTGGTTCACGGTCGGAGTGTCGCCCAACATCGTCGACGCAAGCTTCGAAGCCCTCGTCGACTCGATCAACTACAAGCTCGTGAAAGCGGGCGCCAAAGCAGCTGTGGCCGCCTGATGGCTGGCAACACCGACGAGCCGGGTGTAGGTCGGGCAGAACGTCATGGCGGAGCCATGCTCCGCATGGACGCACTACGCGAGACCCGACGGGGTTGGACTCTGCGCCTATTGTGCCGTGTCTCGTGCATCGGCCCGCCCTACGGTCTGTCCTCAATACGACCGCTCATCGCAGCTTGCCTCGTGCCTCAGCAAGAATGCGATCGAACTCGGCGTCGAGCTGACCATTGAGCCCGCGGCAGCCGTCGGCGACTTTCTCCGCGAAGGTCAGGTAGTCGCGCCGGCGCTGCAGCGTCCAATCGCCCGGCGGGTTCGCGACGGTATCCGCGACGTTGCTGGTTTTGTCGGAGAGCTTGATCAGGCGGGCCGCGGGCGAGGCCTGCGCGGAGTGCTCTATCTCCAGGCGCTTGCGATCCCTCCAATGCAGGTCCTTGTCGTCGGACACCTCCTCGACTAAGGCCGCAATGTCGGCACCGAACAGGCGCGAGAGCTCCGCCGCCGTTGTCTCCGTATCCTCGATCGTGTCATGCAATATGGCGGCCGCCAGGACCGTCGCATCCTCGATGCCGCCAATGCGGTTGAGGCGTTCGGCGACTTCGAGCGGATGGTTGATGTAGGGCGTGTTGCGCGAGCCTTTGCGCCGCTGATCGCGGTGCTTGTCCGCGGAAAAATGTGCAGCAGCGAGCACCAACCCGAGATCGGAAAGCTTTGTGGTCATGGCGCGGTTTTACGCCGTCTCCATCAACAGGCCAAGGTGGAAGCGCGGGTTCACGCGGCAATACCATGCAAGACGCTTTTCTTGGGGTGGACCTCGGCATAGGCTCCGGTCCTGGCTTTGAGCGAAAACAGGAAACGCATCATGAACCGATTAGATGACAAAGTTGCGCTTATCTCAGGCGCGGCGCGCGGCATCGGCGCGGAAACCGCACGACGCATGGCCGAGGCCGGCGCCAAAGTCATCATCGGCGACATCCTCGAAGAGCGCGCGCAGGAAACCGTCAAAGAGATCGAGGCCGCGGGCGGTCAAGCTGCCTACGTCAAGCTCGACGTGACCAGCGAAGCCAATTGGACGGCAGCTGTCGGCGCCGCTACCAAGCAGTTCGGTGGCCTCGATATCCTGGTCAACAACGCCGGCATGTTTCTCGGCCGGGATTTCATGGAGGCGACGCTCGAAGACTGGCACAAGCTGGTCGCTATCAACATGACCGGCGTGTTTCTCGGCACCAAGCTCTGTGCTCCCGCTCTGAACGAGCGCGGCCAGAAAAGTCGGCACGGCTCGGCCATCGTCAATCTCGCGTCGGTGGCGGGGATCGTCGGCTCGCAGCTCGATCCGCTCTACTCGATGACGAAAGGCGGCGTCACGCTCTTCACCAAGTCTTGCGCTCTGGCCTTCGGCCGCAAGGGCTGGAAAATCCGCGTCAATTCCATTCATCCTGGCGTCATCGAGACGGACATGGGCGCACAGACGTTCGCGTCGCGTGCCAAGCAGCTCGGCACCAATGACGTCGAAGGCGCCCGTTCGACCGCTTTGAAGCAGCACCCAATCGGCCGACTCGGCGTGCCCGAGGACATCGCGCTCGGGATCGTGTTCCTGGCCTCCGACGACGCCGGTTTCATGACGGGATCCGGCATGGTCGTCGACGGTGGCTTGACCGCGCAATAGGGCGCGGCGTGCGGCGGGCTTGGCTTACCGCACGAAGTTGTATTTGAAGCGGTTGCCGTCGGCTTCGATCCGGCCGGTCGTGGGGCTCGGGAAGTGGATCGGCAAAACGAATTTGCCGGTCCCGGCCACCGAGCTCAGGAATGTGCGCCGGGACGCGGCCGCCTGCTTCGGGTCGGTGTCGAAGATCGTCGACCACTCGGGTTCGCGGCACTGCAGTGCGTGGTGCATCATATCACCGGTGACGATCGCCTCTTGGCCCTTGGAGCGGATGTTGACGCAGCAATGGCAGGGCGAATGGCCGGGGGTCGGCGTCAGCGTGAAGGTATCGTCGAGCTGATAGGTGTCGTCCACCAGCAGCGCCTGGCCGGCCTCGACGATAGGCCGGCAATTGTTCGTCCACACGGTGCCCGGCGGATTTTTGCCTTCCTTGGTCGTCGCTTCCCAGTGGGTGTACTCGCCTTTGTGGAAGATATATTTGGCGTTCGGGAACGTCGGCACCCAGCGGCCGTTGCGCAGCATCGTGTTCCAGCCGGTGTGGTCGATGTGCAGATGTGTGCAGAACACATGCGTGATGCTCTCGAACGAGAGCCCGGCTTTCTTGAAGTTGTCGAGCCAGGGTTGCTTCGGGAAATCCATCGGCGGCGGATGCCCCTTGTCCTCGCCCGTGCAGGTGTCGATGAGGACGGTGTGTTTCGGCGTCTTTACGACGAACGTTTGGTAGGTGATGACCATTTTGCCCGAGGCCTGGTCGAACACCACGGGATCGAGATCAGCCAGATGTTTCTCGCCGACAGCAGGATCATAAGCTGGGAACATGTCGGCAGGTTTGCGCCACGGGCCATCCCGCTCGATGATGCTGGTGATAGTCACGTCACCGATTTTCAGCGTTTCCACGGCGTTTCCTTCCATGTCAGATCTGGTCTGGTCGCTCTACATTCAGGTAAATGCTGCCATGCCGCAATGTCGGCAGCAAGTTGAGCCCTGCGTCGGAATCCTCGTCGAACAGCCGTGTTGCATCGGCCCGCCTCTGCCGGTATGGGGTTCAGCGTCACCGAGCCACTCGACAGCAAAGCCATGCCATCGTTGACTGGATGCCATCAACCGAGCCGACCCATAAAGGAAATGCCCCAATGAAGCCGAAAATGATTGTGGTCCCGCCGTCCGAGGCGGTGGGCCAACTGGCGCGTGACATCGCGCCCTCGAGCGTGGAGCTGGTGCTGGCTCTGGAAGACAGCGCCGAGTTCAAGGCAGCCCTGCCGACGGCCGAATTCATCGTCTGCTATCCGCACGTAAAGCTCAGTGATGCGTTCTACAAATCGGCACCGAAAATGAAACTGGTGCAGCTGCTCTCGGCCGGTTATGACGCCGTCGACATCGAAGCCGCGCGCCGGGCCAAAGTTCCCGTTTCCAACAACGGCGGCGCCAATGCCATCTCGGTCGCCGAACATGCCATGATGTTGATGCTGACTGTGGCCCGGCGCGTCGTATGGCAGCACGCCAGCGTATCAGGTGGCCGCTGGCGCGGTAACGGCCCGCCGCCTGCGATGTACGAGCTCTACAACAAGACGCTCGGCATCATCGGCCTCGGCAACATAGGCAAGAAGGTCGCGCGCCGCGCCCAGGCATTCGGCATGAACGTCGACTATTACGACATCAATCGGCTGACCGAGGACGAGGAGGACCAACTCGGCGTCAAGTTCCGCCTGCTGCGGGAATTGCTGAAGCGGTCCGATTTCGTGTCGCTACACACGCCCTTGAACAAGTCGACGACACATATCATCGGGGCCGCCGAGTTGGCACTGATGAAGCCGACGGCGATCATCGTCAACACCTCGCGCGGACCTGTGATCGACGAGCAGGCATTGCACAAGCACCTCGAGGCGAAGAAAATCTTTGGTGCGGGTCTCGACGTGTTCGACCAGGAGCCGCCGCCATCGAACAATCCGCTCTTCAACCTCGACAACGTCGTGTTGACGGCGCATTTCGCCGGTCCGACCTCGGACAACCACGTGGCGCGCTTCCGCAACGCCTTTGACAACGTGGAGCGCGTGAAGCGCGGCGAAAGCGCCTTCTGGGTGGTGCCAGAACTGTCGTAGCACTGGCATTGCGCGCTTCCGTACGGCGCTGCTGCAACGAACCACTGAATTGAAGACGCTGAATTGAAGACGCTGAATTGAAGACACTGAATTGAAGACGTGCAGGGAATTGAATAACTGCGGGGCGTCCGGCGATGGCTGGGCGCCTCGACCGTTTATGGCCGCTACCGGTCCCGGCCGAAGCCGTTACCAAAGTTTAAGCGCCGCTTGGGCTGTTTTTATGCGATACTGCAAGGATGACAGACAAAGATAAAACGAAGTCTGCGCCCGCAGCCGAACCTGCGGCCAGCATTGATACCGCCGAGACAGAAGGCAACGCCATTTTGAAGCGGCTGGCTCCTGCGCTTGCCACACGCGGCGTGCCGGAAACCAGCTATGTGATGGTGAACCTCGCCAACAGCGAATTCGTCACCGGTAAAACCAAGGCCGAGACGCAGGCCCGGTTTTCAGCAATGCATCCAGGCGCCGAGGGCTGGATGCAGTTGGTCGGCGACGTGACAGGCGTATCGCTTGCGACGCGAACAGCCGTCAATGCGAGTGCCGGCGCGGCACCAGGCTCAGAGCTGCCGGACGACGACGAAGCAGAAGATGCGCCGGCGCCCCGCAATATCTCGTCACCTCGCTGGAACGGCCGTCGTGGCCCGTCACGGGGCTGATGGGACGGTAAGCTCTGCCAACAGTTAATAAAACATTAATAGCTGTGCCGGATCTGGACAGGCGTTCGGGCAGCTGCGGTCGGCCACGTTAACGACCTGGCATATCCCTTTCGTGGCCACCTGCGACCCGCTATAGGGTGCGCTGGTCTCATTGGGAGCGCTGGATGCAACTCTTTCTGCTCGCGAGCCTTGGTGGCGCCATCGGCGCTGGCGCGCGGTACCTCGTCAACGTCGTTTGCACGCAGTGCATGGCGCCCGGCTTCCCATGGGCGACGTTCGTCATCAACATCACAGGCTCATTCCTGATGGGCGTCGTGGTCATGGGACTCGTGCCCCATCTTGGTGGCTCGCTGGCCTGGCGGACGTTCCTGGCAACGGGCATTCTCGGTGGCTTCACGACATTTTCGGCGTTCTCGCTGGAGGCCGTCGATCTGATGCAGCGGCAGCAGATCGTGCCATTCGTGGTTTATGTGGTCGGCTCTGTCGTCCTGTCGTTAATGGCTTTAATTGCAGGCGTCGCCGTTGCGCGGGCCGGCTTTGGTGGTGCACTTCGATGACCGATGCGATTTCCCAAGGGACAAAATCGAAGAACGCCGTCGAAACCATCCGCGTGAAGCGGGACGAGACGGGGCTCCGGCTCGATCGCTGGTTCAAGATCCATTTTCCCGATGTCGGCCATGGCTATCTGCAGAAGATGCTGCGGTCGGGCCAAGTGCGCGTCGATTCCAAACGCGTCGAAGCCAATTTCCGCGTCGAGAGCGGCCACGAAATTCGCGTACCCAAAGTCGCGCGTGAGAAGCCCGGGGCAGGCAAAGGCAGCGAAGGTTCTGGCGCGTTCCCCGGCTCGTTCGGGGCAAAACCGCCGCCGCCCGCCATCGGCAAGGCTGACCGCGATTACATCCTGAACATGATCCTTTACGAGGATGACGACGTCGTCGTGCTCAACAAGCCGTTCGGCATTGCCGTCCAAGGTGGCAGCGGCACCAAGCGTCATCTCGACGGACTGCTGGCGGGCATGACCGATCATTTCGGCGACCGGCCACGTCTCGTGCACCGGCTCGATCGCGATACGACAGGCGTGTTGCTGGTGGCCAAAACGCGGGATGCGGCGGCCAAGCTCGGCCGCACATTCCAGACGCGAAGTGCCGCCAAGACTTATTGGGCGCTGCTGAAAGGTGTGCTGCGGCCGCCGCAAGGCAAGGTCGAAGCAGCACTCGTGAAAAGCTCAGGCCCTGATGGCGACCGGGTGCGCAAGGCGGAGCCCGGCGAGCAGGAGCGCGCCATGCACGCGACGACGCATTACAGCATGATCGATCGCGTCGGCCAGAAAGCGTGCTGGGTGTCGCTGAAACCCGTCACCGGACGCCAGCACCAGTTGCGCGCGCACATGGCGATGATCGGCCATCCCGTCGTCGGCGATAACAAATATGAAGGCGGCCAGGAACTGCCAGCCGAGAACATGGAGATGAAACTGCATCTCCACGCCCGCCGCCTGATCATTCCGCATCCGCGGCAGGGCCAGCCAAAAATCGATGTGACGGCGCCGCTGCCGGAGCATATGGCACGGACATGGAGCCTGCTCGGCCTCGATCCCGAGCGCTTTGGCGCCAGCGAGGAGTGATACCTCTCAGGCCTGGCTAAACGGCAATCCCCGCGAAATGCGCCGCTAGCGCCAGTCCGCCGCACACCGCCAGTGTCTCGATGATGTTGCGGTGGAGCTTGAACGTCATGGCAATAGCGACGGCCGAGAGTGCTGCCGCAAACCAATGCAGCGATGCAAGATCTGGGAGATAGAGCTTCAGCGGGCCAAACCAACGTTCGACGGATTTCGGCGACAGCACGTCGATCGCGAACGTGACAGTCAGGTTGAGGATGACGCCGACGACAGCCGCGGTGACGCCCGCCAACGCGGCCTTCAAGCGCGGATTGGCATTCAGCTGCTCGATGTAGGGCGCGCCGACAAAGATCCACAGGAAGCACGGCGCGAAGGTGGCCCAAAGCGTGACGATCGCCCCGAGCGTTCCCATGAGATAGGGATCGCCACCGCCTTTGCGCATGGCACCGAGAAAGCCGACGAACTGTGTGACCAGGATCAACGGTCCGGGCGTGGTTTCAGCGAGGCCCAGCGCATCGACCATCTCGAGCTTCGAAAGCCAGCCGAACTGGCTGGGCACCGCTTCGCGCATGTAGGCTAGCACGGCGTAAGCACCGCCGAAGGTGACGACGGCCAGCTTTGAAAAGAAGATGCCGATGTCCGTGAGCACGTGCGCGCGGCCGAAAAGCACCGCGATGGCCAGCAGCGGCAACACCCAGATCGCGAGCCAGATACCCGTGGTGGCAAGCGTTGAAGCGAACGAAACCGGAGCTGTTGCAACGGCCGGCGCCTTGGCAGATGTACCCATTCCACGCCAATAACCGATCAAAGCAGCCACGAGGACGATGACTGGGAACGGCACGGCGAAGAGATAGATCGCGACGAAGGCAGCTGCCGCCATGAGCCAGTCGGCGTTGCCTTTCAGCGCCCGCTTGGCGATGCGCATGAGCGCCTCGACGACGACCGCCAGGACGGCGGCCTTGACACCCGTCAGTAAGGCTTCCGAGATGGGCAGCTTACCGAAGGCGGCATAGAGCATGGAGAGCCCGAGCATCATTGCAGCACCGGGCAGCACGAACAGCAGCCCGGCGGTGAGGCCACCTTTCAGCCCGTGCATACGCCAGCCGACGTAGGTCGCGAGCTGCATGGCTTCCGGCCCCGGCAGCAGCATGCAGAAATTCAGCGCATTCAGGAAGCGCTGCTCGTCGATCCAACGGCGCTCGTCGACAAGCATTTTGTGCATGAGCGCGATCTGACCGGCCGGCCCGCCGAACGACAACAGGCCAATCTTGAGCCAGACGCCGAAGGCTTCGGCGTATGTCGGCGTCGGCGCAACAGCGATATCCGCAGCGTCAGTTGGTGCTTTCGTATTCTGCATTCGCAATGTCCCCGTTCCCCGTCGCACTTGCTTGGCAGCTTATGCCTTCAGCTTTGTGGCAGGCCAGTTGTGCGTTTCGCCGGCAGCGTAGCGTGCCCAGGCGTACAGCGCGTCATAAACCTGGAAGCCGCGCTCCAAGGCCTCGTGATCCTCGGGGCCGGACTGGTGCGAGATGCCAAGCGATATGGCGAGCAGGCCAGCGGCCTCAGGCGCCAGATCGAGACGGGCGGTGTCGGCGCCACGCACGATCGTAGCGAGCCGCTCGAGGGCCGCATCCTTCAGGCCGAAGTCTTCCAGGATGGCGTCGAAGCTGTCGCGCTCGCCACGGTGGGTCAGTTCGACACCGTCGACGTCATAGGGAATGGCGCTGAGTTCCTTCGCGGACTCGATGACGTGGGCGGGCTCTACATAAAAGAAGCGCGCGGCTGGATCGAGGAACCGCGTGATCAGCCAGGGGCAGGCGATGCGATCGATCTTGGGCAGGATGCGCGTCACCCAGCGCGACGCGCGGCCATCGCGATTGCCGATGCCGAGGCGCTTGGCCACCGTTGGCAAACCGGCAGCTTTCCAAGCCTCCATGCCACCAATCAGCGCGGCGGCATCAACGCCGAGCAACCGGAGTTCGGCAGCCGCGGCTTGCGACACTTTCTTGCCGCGCACGCAGACCGTAACGACCCGCTGCCCGCGCGGAATTTCATGGACCCATTGGGCGGCCAGCTGATGGTCGCGCCAACGCGCGCCGGGAATGAGTTGCGGCTCGACGTCGTAGTCTTCGCATTTGCAAACATCGAGGATCGTCGGCGCGCCCGAGCTGCCCATATTCGGTCGGCCCAACGTGGCGTAAAGATCGCTCGGAGAAATCGTGAAGCTACCCATGGCCTATGCTCCGTTTTATGTCGCACCGGTCCCGGAGCGAGCATCGGAGCAGCGCTTGGGCAATGCCTAAAGGGCGCGTCGCCTAGAGGGGCGGCTGCGTTTGCCCCACATAGACCTCTTAGCCAAATCCAGCTGTCCGCGCAAGGCACCGACCACAGTCCGCGGCTTGAAATACAAAAGGGCCCCACTGTCGGTCAGCGACGCCCTTTCGGTTAATATATCGACCAAGTGATCAGTCGCTATTCGTGATCCCGAGAATGTTCAGGATGTTGTTGAACATCGACACGAACGTTCCATAGAGCATGAAGGCTCCGAAGATGGCCGAGCGAGCGATGAAGTTCTGATCACCACCGTAGCTGGCGGCGCTGAGGTACATGTCCTTGATCTGCTGGGTTTCCCAAGCGGTCATGGCTGCAAACAGCAGCACGACGACGCACGAGATGACCAGACTGAAGGTCTTGCTGGTGCCGGGATCGGTGATGAAGAAGAAGCTGGCCAGCGAGATCACGATCAGGCCGATGCAGGCCATCGAGAAGAAGCCGCTCCAGCCGGTCATGTCACGCTTGGTGGTGTAGCCGAGGAGGCTCATGCCGCCGAAAGTCACGGCCGTGATGCCCAGAGCCTGGAACACCAGATGGCCTTTGCCGCTGCCGAAGAAGGCGAACACCATGGGCGAGATGAGCGCGCCCCACATGGCGCAGTAGAGCCAATAGGCGCCGTGTGCGACGACCGTATTGCCGGAATAGATGACCTTCTGAGCGAACCAGCCGAGACCGAGGATACCGGCGAACAGCACCCACTTCATGGGACCGAGCGCAACGGTTTTCATAATCGCCGGGTTGCTCATGAGGAACAACGTCACGACAGCCGTAAAGGCGACGCCGAGGCCCATGTAGTTGTACACGCGCAGCATGTACGACCGGAGACCTTCATCGACATTCGCCCGACTTGCACCACCAGCCGACGGAGCCTGGGTATTATGCGGTAGAAATTGTGCCATTGGGGTTCCCTATGTGCCTCTCTTGGAAGCGAGCCTCATTCAGAAGCCGAACATGCGACGCCTGACATCGGACGCCAACCATGTGACGATGCGAAGCGGTCGCACTGCGCAGGCAATATGGATTGAGTTGGTGTTACTTTCAAGGTGTTCCTTGCAGACGCCTGACACCAAAATGGCCTGCGAAGATGAATTCTTGGAGAGACTGGTTACTCAGTCCTCAAATGCGGCACTGACGGCGCCGCCAAAACCCGCCAAGTGCCCAGTCCCCCAAGAATGACGACAAGGCCGAGCGATATGGCGATCGCCTGGGCGACGGCAACCCAAGAGAACGTAAAAGGTACGTCCATGACGCGCGTAAGCGTTGCATAAGCCGCGATGCTGCCGATCACCAAAGCAACCGCCGCAGTCACGCCAGCGAGGATCACGTATTCGACGGCATGCATGGAGAGAATGCGGGCGCGCGTTCCGCCGAGAACCTTGATGATGACGGCCTGCTTGATCCGCCGCCGCTGCGCCGTCGCCAGAGCCCCCGCAAGAACAAGGCCTCCAGCCAAAAGCGTGATGCTGCCTGCGGCCCTGACGGCGTGCATGATTTTGACGAACACCGAATTGAACGAGTTGATAGCGTCCTTGACGCGGATGGCCGTGACTGCAGGATACGCCTTGCCGATGCTTCGGGCCAAATTGGCCTCTTGGGCCAGCCCGACGTCTTTCGGCAAGGCAACGGTGGCCATCAGGTTATGCGGCGCTCCTATCAGCGCATTCGGCGAAAGCACCATGACGAAATTGATGGCGAGGCTTTCCCAATGGACCTCCCGCATGTTGGCGATACGCGCCGTGATATTGCGACCAAGCACGTTGACGGTGACGGTGTCGCCGATGCCGATCCCCAGCAACTTCGCCAGCTCTCCCTCGAAGGAGACCAGCGGCTCACCCGTGTAATCCTTGGCCCACCAGGCTCCTTTGGTCAGTTTCGAGCCCTCCGGCACCTCGTCGGCATAGGTCAGGCCGCGATCGCCGTTCAGCACCCACTGGGCCTGCGGCGGAACCTTCATGTCATCGACCGACTTGTCTTTGAGGCGGACGATGCGCCCGCGCAGCATCGGCGCCTGATTGATGTGCGCCTCCGGCCGTTCACGCCTGACGAGTGCCATAAAGCCGTCGATGTCGGACTTTGGAATATCGAGGACGAAGAAGTTCGGCGAATTCTTCGGTAGCCGGCTTTGCAGTTCGTCGACGATCGAGGCATCACAGAGAGCAACGGCGACCAGCAACGAAAGACCCGAGCCAAGCGAAAGAACGACGGAGCGCGTCAGGCCGCCAGGTGCGCCAAGACTGGCAATCGCCAAGGCAAACTCAGGCCGGTGTGGGCGCGGCAAGCGCCGGGAAATCGCGCCAACCGCCGACCCGAGCCCGTGAAACACGGCGAAGACACCGGCAAGCCCCACGCAGAAATAGAAGGCCAGCTTTTGTGAGTCCGACGTTGCAAGCGCCAACAGCAGAATGGCAAGAGCGACGGCCGCAGTCGCAACGATAATGCCAGTGCGCGGCAATGCGGGCTCGGGCGCCACTTCTTCACGAAAAAGAACGCCGGCGCGCACTTGCTCCGCCCGGCCAAGCGGCCAGAGCGTGAACAATAGAGCCACGAGCAGGCCGTAGGCGGTCGCTATACCGAGTGTCACCGGGCGGATCGCAAATTCAGCCCGGATCGGCAGCGCCTCACCGATTGCCGCATCGAGCGCGAAAGGCAGCAGCAGGCCGACGCAAAGGCCAATGGCGATGCCGATACCGGCGATCAGCAGCACCTGCGCCAAATGCAACACGAAAATCTGGCGGCTCGAGGCGCCGAGGCTCTTGAAGGTCGCGATCACCTTACGGCGGCGGTCGATATAGGTGGCGACGGCATTGGCGACGCCGACGCCGCCAACCAGCAGCGACGTCAGGCCGATGAGCGTCAGGAACTGGCGGAGACGCTCCAGCGTCTTGGTGACCTGGGGAGCAGGATCGCGACGATCAGAGATCGTAAAACCGGCATCGGGCATCTGCGCCTTTGCAGCGTCCCGGAATGAAATCAGGCCTTTTTCGCCGGCCGAATCCTTGAGCTTCATGGCGTAGCGCCATCGAACGAGGCTGCCCGGTTCCGCCAGGCCCGTCGCTTCCAGAGTGGCAAGGCTCGTGAAGACGCGCGGGCCGAACGTCAGCCGGTCGGTGATCTTGTCTGGCTCATTATCGACGATGGCGCGGATCTGGACTTCGCGTTTGCCGAGCGCCATCCGGTCGCCGAGCTTCAGTTGCAGGCGCTCCAACAGGATCTCATCGACCGCGATGCCGTCACCCGCCAGCGCCGCATCAACCGCCAGGCCTGCAGATTTCCCCGCAAGTTTCAACGTTAACACGCCAGCCAGCGGATAGGCGCGGTCGACGCCTTTTAACTCGACCAAAACCTGCTCCGCCCCATCGAGCCGGCGCCCCATGGCGCGGAGCGTCGCGGTTTCCGAAACGCGGGCACGTTCGTTGAGCCAAGCCAGCTCCACCGCCTCGACTCGACGATGCGACCGGGCCAGCGTGACGTCACCGCCGAGCAGGGCCTCGCCCTGCTTCTCGAAGCCGGCGCGCAACGCATCCGACAAGGCGCCAACGCCGGCGATGACTGCGACGCCAAGCGCAACGCACGCGATGAAGACATAAAAGCCGCTGAGCCCCCCCCTGAGCTCGCGCAGCGCCAGGCCGAGAACAACCGTATGCCGGCCGAACGGGGACGACGGTTGCGCCGTCAGCGGCGCCGTTGCCTCGAAGGTCATGCCAGTGCTCCCGTCATGAAAGTACTCCCGTCATGCTGGAACTCCGGTCGTCGCTCGGCTGTCGGACGCAATGCGACCATCAGCCATGCGCACGATACGCTGGCAGCGTTTGGCGAGGCTTTCGTCGTGTGTGACGAGGATCAGCGTGGCTTGGCGCCGGGCACCCAATCCGAAGAGCAGCTCGACGACCTGCCGGCCCGTCGCGCCGTCCAGGTTGCCGGTTGGTTCGTCCGCAAAAAGGAGCCGCGGCTTCGGCACCAGAGCTCGGGCCAAAGCCACCCGTTGCTGCTCGCCGCCCGAGAGTTGAGCCGGAAAATGCTGCTGGCGGGCATCGAGGCCAACTTCGGACAGGAGGGCGGCGGCGGCCTCGAACGCGTTGGGCTTGCCCTGAAACTCCAACGGCAAGGCGACATTCTCTAAGGCCGTCATGGTTGGCACCAGGTGAAACGACTGGAAAACGATGCCGATCGCCCCACCCCGCGCCAGCGCCAACTGGTCCTCGGAGAGCTGCATGAAGTCCTGCCCCGCCACCAGTACTTTTCCGCTGGTTGCCCGCTCGAGGCCGGCCATGATCATCAGCAGCGACGTCTTGCCGGAGCCGCTCGGGCCGACGATCGCCACCGTTTCCGCGTCACCGATGCTGAGATCGATATCGCGGAGAATGGGCACGTCGCCAGCGCGGCTGCGCAGCGTCAGGCAGACTTTA
This sequence comes from Hyphomicrobiales bacterium, assembly GCA_025353015.1. GTDB lineage: Bacteria > Pseudomonadota > Alphaproteobacteria > Rhizobiales > Hyphomicrobiaceae. Next base: position 11,244 of record JANXRM010000218.1, on the reverse strand, counting down.
TCCAGTTTTATCATAAGCTTCGTCTCGTCTGCCTGCTTCATGGGCCGCTATGAACCGTTGCCAGCCACCGTTGCCGCCGCTCTGCCGTACTTGTCCGCGAGTGTAGCGTCTCCGGAACGGGTGCGGATAAGATCACCGGAGTATACGGCCCGTCATGCTACCCGAATCACTAGGGCCCGAATCACTAGGGAATAATGACTCATGCGCTATCTTTTGGGCCAAATGGTGCGTCGCGCCATCCTCGTCAACATCCTCGGGCTCGCGATCGCAGGAACTGGCCTGGCCGCGGGTCCCGAAAAAACGGTCCGGATCGTCGCGTTCGGCGACAGCCTGACCGCTGGCTACGGCCTGAAGCCTGGACAAGGGTTTCCGGAGCAACTCGGCAAGCTGCTGGCAACCCGCGGCGTCAAAGCCGAAATCGCCAACGCCGGCGTCTCGGGCGATACGACCGCCGCCGGCCTCGCTCGGTTGGATTGGTCGATCCCTGATGGCACCGATGCCGTGATCCTCGAGCTCGGCGCCAACGATGCGCTGCGCGGTAGCTCGCCCACTGAGGCCCGCCGCAACCTGGAGGCGATGATAACGTCGCTCAAGAAACGCAATATCGAGATCCTTTTGGCAGGCATGCAGGCGCCCCGCAATCTCGGCCCAGACTACACGAAAGCGTTCGACCCGATTTTCCCGGAGTTGGCCGCCAAACACGGGACGCTGCTTTATCCGTTCTTTCTCGAAGGCGTGGCGCTCGATCCGAAACTGAATTTGGCCGATGGCCTGCACCCGACCGCCGACGGTATCGCAATCATCACGCAGCGCATCGCCCCGAAGGTCGAGGAACTCATCGCGCGCGTCCGGGCGCGGGCCTCGGCGTCGCCGCGCGGTTGATTGGCCTGCTTGAGTACCCCGCTTGAGTGCCCCCTTGAGTGACAGACGGCGGAACAGTCCGCGGTCGACAGAAAGGTTTTTGCCCATGCTTCGCTTGTTTGCCGGCCTGGAAATTCCCGAGCAACACCGGATGCGCCTCTCGCTGGTCAAAAGCCCGCTGCCCGGCGCCAAATGGGTCAAGCCCGAGGATATGCACCTGACGTTGCGGTTCGCGGGCGATATCGACAACCGCACCGCCGAGGAATTCGCCGGCTTCCTCGCCGAGATCGAGCAGGAGCCCCTCGAGGTCCGGTTGACCGAAATTGCCGCATTCGGCGGGCGCGAACCCCGCGCCATTATCGCGGTGGCCGACGGTGGCGAGCGCCTGGACGCACTGCAGCGGGCAACGGAACGCGCCGCGCGTTCGGCGGGCCTTGCCTTGGAGCCGCGCAGCTTCAAGGCGCACGTCACGCTGGCACGCTTGCGTGGCACCCGGCCGGATGTCGTCGCGCACTTTCTGGGCTCTCGCCCGCCGCTGGCACTGGAGCCGTTCCGCGTCGAGCAGTTCGTGCTGTTTTCCTCGCGTCCCAATGCCGGCGGCGGTCCCTACGTGGTGGAGGAGGTTTATCCACTGCAACGGCGGCGCTGACGCGACGTAGATGCCCGGCTTGCCCGCAACCGGCGGCTCGTGCACCTTGGGTGTAACGATTGAATTTCCCCGAAGGAGATAAGCCCCATGGACAGCTGGCGCGTGACGTCGTTTGGACAGCCGATTGAACACCAGACCAATCCGACGCCGGTGCCTCGGGGGCGCGAGGTCTTGATCCGCGTCACCGGCTGCGGCGTCTGCCACAGCGACGTGCATCTGGCCGACGGCTATTTCGATCTCGGCGGCGGCCGCAAGGTGGATATGGCGCGCCCGCTCAACCTGCCGCGCACGCTTGGCCATGAAATCGTCGGCGAGGTGATCGCGGTCGGCGACGCGGTCAAGCCGGGCGAAGCCACGCCCGGCGACCGGCGCATCGTCTTCCCGTGGATCGGCTGCGGCGCCTGCCCCACGTGTACATCCGGCGATGAGCACCTGTGCAGTGCGCCCAAAGCCATGGGCGTCAATACAGACGGCGGCTTCGCCACGCACGCGCTGGTGCCGGGGCCGCAATACGTTTTCGGTTTCGACGGCATCGACGAGGCGTTGGCGTGCACGTACGCCTGCTCCGGACTGACGGCGTTCGGTGCCCTGAAAAAAGCCAAGGAAGCGCTGCGCAATGGCGGCGAGCTGCTCATTATCGGCGCCGGCGGCGTCGGCCTGTCCGGCGTGCGCATGGCTGAGGCGGTGTGTGGCGTCAGGCCCATCGTCGCTGATATCGACCAGTCGAAATGGGCGGCCGCCAAGGCTGCCGGCGCCAAGGACACGATCGACCCGGCCAATGCGGATGCCGCGAAAGCGTTGTTTCGGGCAACAGGCGGTGGGGCTACGGCTGTGATCGACTTCGTCGGCGCCGCGGCCTCGTTCACGTTCGGGTTCAATGCGATCCGCAAGGGTGGGCGTCTGATCGTGGTGGGATTGTTCGGCGGCTCGGCATCTTTACCCGTACCGATGATCCCGTTGAAAAACGCAACCATCATGGGATCCTATGTCGGCAACCTCGTCGATATGGCCGAGCTGATGTCCCTAGCCAAGAGCGGCAAGGTGCCGGCGTTGCCGGTGGCCAAGCGCCCGCTCGCAGACGTGGGCCAGGTGTTGACTGCGCTCAAGGCCGGCAAGATCGTCGGTCGGACGGTCGTGGTCCCGTGAAGCTTCAAACCATCCCCGTAGATGTCAAAGAGATGAATTCGATGCGTTTCAACAACGTCATCCCGGCGAAGGCCGGGACCCACGCGCGGTCCAAGGATAAACGAGGCATGTCGTGGGTCCCCGCCTTCGCAGGGATAACGAAGAAAATGTCGTCTTGTAGACGGAACCGAGTACTTGCAGCCGTTTTTTTCCTGGTTCCCCTGGGTCTTCAGATGCTTCCCTCTCTCGCCCAACGCGCCGACGTGCAGCGCCGGGCGCCGGCCCCGCGCGAAGCGGTGCAACTGTCGTTCGCGCCGATCGTGAAGAAGGCCGCGCCCGCCGTCGTCAACGTGTTCGTCAGCGGCAAACCGTTGGCCCAGGCGCAACGGCAACAACTGCCGATCGACGATCCTGTCTTCCGCCGCTTCTTCGGCGAGATGTTCGGCATGCCCGCCGAGCGCGTGCAAAGCTCGCTGGGCTCCGGCGTCATCGTGTCGCCGGATGGCCTCGTCGTCACCAACACGCACGTCGTCAAGATCGGCGGGCAAGCCGAAATCCGCGTCGTGCTCGCCGACAAGCGCGAGTTCGAAGCGAAAGTCGTGACCCAGGACGAGAAGAACGACATCGCGATCCTCAAGCTCAGCGGCGGCGACGGCAAACTTCCTTATCTCGAATTTGAAGACAGCGACCAGCTCGAGGTCGGCGATCTCGTGCTCGCGATCGGCAACCCGTTCGGTGTCGGGCAAACCGTGACGCAAGGCATCGTGTCGGCGTTGGCGCGTTCCGAAATCGGCAAGTCGGACTCGCAAGTGTTCATCCAGACCGACGCCGCCATCAATCCCGGTAATTCCGGCGGCGCGCTGGTGGACATGGCAGGCCGCCTGGTTGGCATCAACACGGCGATCTATTCGCGCTCGGGCGGTTCGCACGGCATCGGCTTCGCGATCCCATCGAACCTCGTAAAGCTGTTCGCCGACAGCGCCAGCACCGGCCGCAAGGTGGAACGCCCCTGGCTCGGGGCACGGCTCGAAACGGTGACGCGCGAGGTGGCGGAAGGCCTCGGTCTCGGCCGCACCGTCGGCGCCGTTGTCACCAAGGTCTACCCGGCAAGCCCTGCTGCAACGGCACGCCTCGAGCCCGGCGATATTATTCTAGCCGTCGATGGCAAAGACGTTGCCGACGCCCGTGGCGTCAACTACCGCCTGACGACGCGCGGCATCGGCAATACGGCTGAGCTTGACGTGTTCCGCAAGGGCAACCGGCTGCCGGTTCAAGTCGCACTCTCTCCGGCACCGAAATCAGCGAACGCCGAGATGCGCAATCTCGCCGGCCAGCACCCGCTCGACGGCACGCGCGTCGCTGAATTGTCGCCGGGGCTGGCCGAGGAGTTGGGGCTCGACGCAGACGGCGGCGTGGTCGTTGTGCAGGTGCGCACCGGCTCCATTGCGGGACGCCTTGGGTTTCAACCCGGCGATATCGTGCTCACCATCGGCAACGACCAGATCGTCAACGTCGAGGCATTGGAAGCGGCCGTCAAGCAGCGCCGCCGCATCTGGCAGATGACGGTCAAGCGCGGCCAGCAGGTGATCCCGCTGCAGTTCGCGGGGTGAGTGGGCGTCGGCCGCAAAGCCAACCACACCACCTACGCCGCCATCCGCCCCTTGTTTCGTTCGGCCAGAATCGGCCGCACCAGCTTTTTGAAGCGCCAACATTCCTCGTCGTGCAGATAGCCAGACAGGCAGAACGAATGGCAGCCGGCGTCGATGAATTGCTGCAACACGTTGGCGCATTGCTCGGGATTTCCCACGATGGCGATGCCCGCGCCCGGCCGCGCCTTGGCGAGCCCCGACCACAGGTTCGGTGCGATCACGTCGCCTTTGGTGGCACGCAGTTCCTGCACACGCTGGTTGGCAACCGATGTTGCATAATAATTCTTGATGTACTGCTCGCGCTCGGCCGTCACGTTACTGACGAGACCGTCGGCCGCCTTCCACGCTTCTTTCTCCGTCTCGCGGCAAACGATCTGCAGCCGCATGCCGAAGCCGAGCTGATCGACGCGGCCGTGCTTTGCCGCCAGATGCCGCAGCATCTTCATGTTGGCCGAGATTTGCTCGATAGTATCGCCCCAGAAGAGATGCACGTCCGAATGCTTTGCCGATAGCTCAGCGGCTTGCCCCGACCCGCCGCCGAGATAGAATTTCGGGTAGGGCTTCTGCAGTGGCAGCGGCACCAGCTCGGCCTGCTTCAGCGTGAAATACTTGCCTTCGTGGTCGGTCTTCTCGCCACCCGACATCCAGAGCTTCTTGAGGACCGTCACCTCCTCGTCCATGATTTCGTAGCGTTGTTCCTTGTTCCACTTGACGCCTTCGGCGATGTTTTCGGTTTCGCTCTGGCCGGCGATGAGGTTGACCGAGATGCGGCCGCCGGTCAGTTGATCGAAGGTCGCGATCATCTTGGCGAGCAGTACGGGATTGATGTAGCTCGGGCGCGCGGCGATCAGCATCCGCATCGACTTGGTGTGGCCAGCCATCAGCGCGCCGGTCATCCAGGCGTCCCAGCATTGATGACCAACGGGGATCAGCATGTACTCGAAGCCCGACGCCTCGGCCGCTTTCGCGACCCGCGTAAACATCTCGACGCCGGCCGCGATCCTGATTGGATCGCCATAGTCATCGGTGTCGCCGCGGGTCGGCAGGAACCATCCGAATTCTAGGGGACGCATAGCATCGACCTTCTGCAGGAACACAATCTCAAGAGCGGTTCTTACGCTCGCGAACCTCTGCGAATACCTGCCAATCCGCGGCTGTCTCCAGCCCTAGCCGTTTGCGGATCGCCGGGCTTTGCGGACGCAGGAACGGGTTGGTGGCAAGTTCGATGTCGATGCGGGTCGGCAACGTCGCCTTCCCGGCAGCGATGAGCTTTTCGATTTCGGCAGCACGCAGTTTCAACGCCTCGTTCTCGGGCTCGATGGTCAGCGCGAACTTGACGTTTGAAAGTGTGTACTCGTGGCCGCAATAAACCTGCGTTGCGCCGGGCAACTTGGCGAGCTTGGCGAGCGAGCCCCACATCATCTCCATCGTGCCCTCGATGACGCGGCCGCAGCCGACCGCAAACAGGGTGTCGCCGGCAAATGCAACAGTCTCGGACGGCATCCAGTAGGTGATGTGGCCAGCCGTGTGGCCGGGCGTGTCCAGCACGCGCACCTCGGTGCCGCCGAACTTGAACGTGTCGCCCTCTCCGACCGTTTTATCGAGGCCCTTGATCTTCGCGGCTTCGGCTTTGGGACCGATCACAGTGCATTTGGATTCGGCCTTCAGTGCCTCGATGCCTTGCGTGTGATCGGCGTGATGGTGCGTGACGAGGATATGTGTCAGCGTCCAGCCCTTCTCCTTCAACGCGCGGCGCACGGGCTCAGCTTCGGGCGCATCGATAGCAGCCGTCAGCCCCGTCGCCTTATCGTGGATCAACACGCCATAATTGTCCTTGAGGCACGGAAACTGGAAGACGTCCATCGTGGTTCCTTTCTGCCCGGAACACTGCGTTGCGACCGGCGGGATTGTCCGGGACTGACCGGCCGCTTCAATGCTGTCTCGCTGCTCGGTGGTCTTGAATGTCGTCGCTGGCCTTCAACCAGCGAGACATGCCGCGAACCGAATTGCGACGACACGATCGGATCGTAGCCAAGTTGTCGGCGTGACGCCAGTGTCGCAGTTGCAATGTGCCGCCGTTGGGATGTCACGACCCGAAAGCTCGTATCACAACAGTCCGGACCATCGCATCGACCCGCACATCGACCCGCACATCGAGCCGTCGGTCATCCACGCGAGGCAGGCCGCGGCGATGGGTCCGCCGCGACACTGATCTCGATCAGGCGCCATTGGTCTTCGACGGCTACATAGGCCAATGCGAAGCGAACCATGTGGCGCCCGGTCGTGAAGGTGCCGCCGATGCGATAGAGCCCGTCGGTGGTGACGCCGGAGCCTGTGTCCCACCGCGGCGGCGCCACAGCGGCCACCGACAAATCCACATTCTCGCGCCTCAGCCCGGAAAAAATCCGCGCCAGCGCGTCGGTCGAGTTCAGGGCCTGGAAATCGGGCGCAGCCAGCGCGCGGAAGACGCCGTAGTTGCCAGTCAGGTTGGCGTCGTGCAACGTCATCAGCGTCGCGCGAGCCAGGAAGACTGGGGCTTCGTTCTCTGCCGCTGTGGCGTCGCCGCGTGATGAAGTGCCGGGCCACAACAGCATCTCGGGCACCCCCGAAATAACGAGCCCTGCAACGGTGGCGGCTGATACCGTCAGTAGCAGGATTCCGAATCCGATCCGTTGCCAACGACGCGGGGAACGCCGCCGCGGCACATCCGACGTCGAGGCCGACGTCGAGGCCGGCCGATGCGGATAGGGCTGTGCGTGTGGGCGGGGCCTTGCCGGATACGTATTTTGAGAGGCGCGGTGCATGCGCATGTCCTTTGCCGTCATTTCCAGCTCAACTGCATGCCGACACGGCCGCCAACCGAACGATCTTCGAAGCCGACGCCGATCCCGCCGCTGACGGCCAGCGCCGTCCCGCTGCCGAAAAGATCGCGCGTCAGCACGCCGAGCGTGGAAAAACCAATGGCGTTCTTGCCTTCAAAATTTCCGTAGTTGATGCGTAAGCCGAATGAATCACCGCCGACCAGAACCGGGTCGGAGACAGCCAGGGCGATCGCGACGCCTTGCAACGCTTTCTGCGATTGCTTCTCGACCGCGCTGACGCGGCTATCGATGGCGTCGACTTTGCTCGAAACCGCGCTGGCCGTTGCCTCGGTCGCCTTGATGCGGTCGTCGAAGCCACCGACCGTCGATTGCAGTGTGCCGATGTTCTTCGTGTTGGTCGCCGTCTGGCCCTCGACTGTCGTCACCCGGCCTTGCAGGTTCGTGATGTTGGTCGTGTTCGTCGTCGTCTGTGTCGTCAGATTGTTGATATTCGTAGTGTTCGACGCGGTTTGTGTCTTGAGAGTGGAAATGTCACCCGTGTTGGTTGCGGTCTGGCCTTCGACGGTCGTCACACGGCCTTTCAAGACGGTGATGTCGCCCGTATTGGTTGCCGTCTGTCCTTCGACTGACGTCACACGGCCCGTCAAGCCGGTGATGTTGGTCGTATTGGTTGTGACCTGAGTGGTCAGATTGCTTATGTTGGTCGTCGCTGCGCCGACTTGCCCCTGCAGTGTGGTGATATTCGTCTCGGCCGTACCCATGCGGCCTTGCAAGTTGGTGATGTTGGTGGTGTTCGAGGTCGTCTGTGTTTTCAACGTCGAAATGTCCGACGTGTTGGTCGCAGTCTGCGTGGTCAGTGTCGCAATATTACCTTCGGCGGCAGTGACTCGGCCCTGCACATTCGTGATGTTGGCCGTGTTCGTATTGACTTGCGTTTGCAACGCCCCGCCGTCGCCGGCGAGGTTGCCGTTAGCGTCCGTGATCACGACCTGCAGGGCACCCGACTGGACCGCACGGCTGCCGGCCGAGGCGATACCGCTCGCGGTGTAAGTGTTGGTCGCCGTGCCGAAAACCTGCTGGTTGGCGCGCGTTGCAGTCGCTCCCTGACCGACGGCCGTTGCATTCGCGAAAGCAGCGTTAGCGCCCTGTCCAAATGCCGATGCACCGGTTTGTGTCGCCTGCGCGCCGGCACCTGATGCGGTTGTGTTGGTCGCAGACGCGTTAGCTTGCGCGCCTGTGGCGGTTGCGGAAACAGCCATGGCCGTCGCGCCGGAACCGATTGCCGTTGCCATGTCGGCCTCGGCACGGGTCGCCGCACCAAGGGCGACTGAACTGCTGCCGGTGGTTCGTGCGCCTCGCCCGAGGGCCGTCGAATTGTCACCTTGGGCCTGCGCCGTGTATCCGAATGCGGTGGCGTTGACGCCACTCGCCGTAGACGCCGTGCCGACGGCTGTCGCATTCGTGGCCGTCGACTGCGCAGCACTGCCGATCGCGACCGCATTGATGCCGTCGCTCAGCGCACTGGCACCGACAGCAGTGCCATTGGCGCGGTGGGCGGCCGACGAGGCGCCAACGGCGGTCGCATTGCCGTCGCCCGCTTGGGCGGCTGTACCGCCAGCAAACGAGTTGTCACCGCGCGCCGCCGCAAGATTGCCGAAAGCCGACGAATTTGCGCCACGGGCGAGTGCCTGCGCGCCAAAAGCTGTCGTCGCGATGTTTTGCGCGGCAGCCGACGGGCCGCAAGCAATCGAAAGTGCACCGGTCGAGACAGCACCGCCATCGGTGGTCAAAAGCCCGCCCCCGTATTGCGCGCAGATGAATTGCGCTTGCGCCTGGCCTGACGACATGGCGATGGTGGCAAAAAAAACGGCGGTGGCACCGGCAGAAAGGCCAAGCCACCGCCACGCGGCAATACCTGTGTCCGCGAGCGGACTAAATGTTCGCACGGCAATTAGCCGCGAGGAAAAACAACGCACGACGCTTGCTCCACAATGCTTTACGCGCCCGAAATGGGCCTACAGGTGCGCGGGACGAGGCGGTTCGTGTTTCCAATTTTTGGTCTCGACAACTCACGCACGCGAATTACAACTTAAAATTGTAAAAATGTTGTTAACACCTCCTTAGGATGAACGTCGCTCGCTTGGCCACGAGCCAATCACGCAGCCCAGGCCGCTGTCGCTCACTGCTGTCGCTCGCGCTTGCAAGAGCCATGGGGATCGCAGAGGTTGAGCCCCGAAACGCCAGTCCAAAATCGCCAGATCGAGCAATCAGCCGGGGACACGACCATGCCTGCGACCTATGCCAATCACCGCGCACAGTTGAAGGCGATCCTGCTCGGTTGGGGAATGCCCGAGGAAAACGCCGAAATCACCGCCGAAGTACTGGCCTGGTCGGACCTGCACGGCGTCGACAGCCACGGCATATCAATGATCCCAGGCTACGATTTGCTCCGCCGCAACGGGCGCGCGCGCATGGACGCGCGCCCGCGCATCGTCTCCGAGACGCCCGTGTCGGCGGTTGTCGACGGCAGTGGTGGACTGGGCCACGTGCCAGCGCATTTCGGCATGTCGACGGCGATCGCCAAGGCCAAAACGGTTGGTATGGCCGCGGTCGTCGTGCGCGCTTCGGCGCATTTCGGCGCCGCCGGCTTTTACACGCTGATGGCGGCTAATGCCGGTCTCGTCGGCATGAGCTGCACGTCGGCGTCGGGCATCCAGGTGGCGCCGACATCAGGCAAGCAGGCGCGGCTTGGCACCGATCCCTGGTCGTTCGCAGCGCCCTCCGCTAACGGCAAACCATTTCTGCTCGACATGGCGACAACGACGGTTGCAGCAGGCCGCATCCGCAACAAGGCCAACGAGAAGCTGCCGACGCCGGACGGCTGGGTGCTGGACCGCGAAGGCCGCCCGTCCAACGATCCACTCGTTGCCAAGGAGAAGGGCGGCTTTCTGACCTCACTCGGCGGCTCGCCGGAGAATTCCAGCTACAAGGGCTACGGCCTGGCTGTGATGGTGAACATTCTCGCCTCGTGTCTCTCGGGCGCGACGCTCATCACCGATCCCGAGCACACCAAAAAGCCCGTCGGCATGGACATCGGCCACTTTTTCATGGCGATCGATCCGAAAATTTTCCGCGGCGCCGGCGATTTCGAATCCGACGTGGCGACGTTCCTGGGTGCGCTCCGGGCGACGACGCCGGTCGATCCCGCACGTCCCGTTATGGTCGCAGGCGATCCCCAGTGGAAGCTCGCCGAAACGCGCCTGCGTGACGGCATCCCGGTCGGCCCCGGCCTGATGGCCCAGGTCCGCCAGATCGCCCAGGCTGCCGCCGCCCCATGGCTGCTGGATTGAACCGCGGGATCAGAGGCGCCGGCATCGCGAACTTCGAAGGGATGTCGGTTGGGTCAGCGCCCGGTCCAGATGCATCATGCGCTGCGCAGCCGACGCCCGTAACCTGGCAGGCTACATAAGGCCCGCGATGTTGGGCTACGCGCGGAATTTGCACTGGCAATCAGTCGTTTGATCCGATGCCGCGCTAACTCTCCCGGTTATTTTTCAACCCTTGCTTGGTACCTCGCGCGCAACCGGTCGATCACCTCCTCCGCCGGGATCAGATCGCCACGGTCGGCGCTTTCGACGCCCATCTGGATCTCGGCCTTGAGCCAGTCGTCCTTCGTCTTGCGCGCCTGCTCGCGCTCGCGCACGAGCGCCAAGCCTTCGAGCACGACCTCGGCGGCGCTGCCATAGGGGCCGCTCGCGACGAACTCGCGGATCATACCCGCGTAGGGCCCGCCCTCAGCGGCGCATATGTCGGGCTCGTTGCGCTTGGGTGTGTCTTGCATGGGATTGCCTCAGAATCCGCCGCCGCCGCTAAAGTACGAGAATTTTCCCGGACTTTGAAACACTTCTATGAGCCTTAGCGGCGTCCAGCCTGCCAAGAGGCCAGATTTCTTCTCGATCACACGCGCCCACCCGGTCATTTCGCAGACGCCGCCTATGTTCATCACATCATCGAGCTTTGGAAAATCCGGGAAAAGCGTTCCTGGCGGTTGGCGTTCGTGTTCACTCATCAATCTACAGTCGACCGCAAATTCGCGAAAGTCGAATGGACGAAGCGTTTTGAGTACGGAGCCAGATCG
>JANXRM010000202.1 GCA_025353015.1 Hyphomicrobiales bacterium | reverse complement strand
CTTCACCGTCACGGGCCTCGCCGTTTATGCCTCCGGCTGGTTCACCCGCGGCCTTCTCACCATGACGTCGGGCATCAACAGCGGCCGTGCGCGCGAGGTCAAGCGTCATGCCGTGCGTAACGGCTCTGTCCAGATCGAGCTTTGGCAACCGCTCGGATCAGCGCCCGCTCCCGGCGACACCTTCACGATCACGGCCGGCTGCGACAAAACTCTCGCCACCTGCCGCGAGAAGTTTGCCAATGCCATCAACTATCGCGGTTTTCCGCACATGCCCGGCAATGATTTTCTCGCGAGCCCAACCAATTCCGGCGACACCACCGACAGCACGGTTGCACCATGACGGATCGGTCTGACATCGCATCGTTACCGCTCATCACCCGCGCCGTGATCCTCGCACACGCCCGCACCTGGATCGGCACGCCCTACCATCATCAGGCGAGTTGCCTCGGCGGGGGCACCGATTGCGTCGGCCTCGTCCGCGGCGTCTATCGCACACTCTACGGCCGCGAGGCTCAATCCATTCCCGGCTACAGCCGCGACTGGGCCGAAGCTTCAGGCGAGGAAACGCTTGTTGACGCCGCCCGCTGCCACCTCGTCGAGATCGATCCCTCGTCAGCCGGTCCCGCCGACGTTCTCGTCTTTCGTTATCGCCCGCGCATGGTCGCCAAGCATACCGGCATTCTCGCCGCCACCGGCACCGGGCAACTCACGCTCGTCCACGCGCTGGAGGGTGCGCCCGTCTCCGAGGTGCCCTTCTCCGATTGGTGGCGCCGTCGCATCGCGGCCGCCTTCTCTTTTCCTGGGATCACAGACTGATGGCAACGCTCGCTCTTTCCGTCGCCGGTGCCGCCGCCGGTAGCGCCCTCTTGCCCGCGGGCATCTCGGTTCTCGGCGCTACAATTTCCGGCGCCGTTATCGGTTCGCAAATTGGTGCGTTGGCGGGCGCCTATGTGGACCAGGCTCTCTTTGCAACCAGCGGCCAGGCGCGCACCGTCTCTGGCCCAAAACTCTCCGATCTCAAGGTCACATCGTCGACGGAGGGGGCTGCCGTCCCGCGCCTTTTCGGCCGCGCGCGCATCGGCGGCCAGGTCATCTGGGCCACGCCGCTCGAAGAAGAGATCGTCACAACCTCGACCGGCAACAGCGGCGGCGGCAAAGGCTCGTCATCGGGCGGCAGCGCCAGCCAGACGACCCAAATTTCCTATCTCTATTACGCCAATTTTGCCGTCGCACTTTCCGAAGGCATCATCACCAGCCTCGGCCGTGTTTGGGCCGATGGCCGCGAACTCGATCTCGCGCAATACACATCGCGGCTACACACGGGCACCGAAACACAAACGCCCGACAGCCTCATCGCCGCCCGCCAAGGTGCCGATGCCGCGCCCGCCTACCGCGGCATCGCCTACATTGTTTTCGAGCGCCTTCCCTTGGCGGCCTTCGGCCATCGCCTACCCCAGCTGTCGTTCGAGGTTCATCGCGCGGTCGATCCGTTCGAGTCTGAGGTCAAAGGCACCGTCCTGATCCCCGGTTCCGGCGAGTTCGTCTATGCGCCCGAGCCCGTGACGCGCCGCGTTGGCCTCGCCCAGACCGAACCTGAAAACACGCACACGCGGCTCGGCGGCACCGACTGGACCGTCGCCCTCGACCAGCTCGATCAGACCTTGCCGAATGCCAAATCCACGTCGCTCGTCGTCAGTTGGTTTGGCACCGACTTGCGCGTCGCCAATTGCCAGGTCCGCCCCGCAGTCGACGACACGGAAAAGGACACGAGCCCCCTCATCTGGTCCGTCGCCGGTCTCGCCCGCGAAAACGCCGCCCTTGTCAGCCTCGACAACGGCCGTGCGGCCTACGGCGGCACGCCCTCTGATCAAACCGTCATAGCTGCCATTCGCGATCTCAAGGCGCGCGGCCACCGGGTGACGCTGACGCCCTTCATCCTGATGGACATCCCGGCCGCTAACACGCTCGCCGATCCCTATTCGTCAGGCTTGCAAGCGCCCTATCCCTGGCGCGGCCGCATCACCGTTTCACCAGCCCCCGGGCGTGCCGGTTCCCCCGATAAATCGCCAGCCGCGGCCTCCCAACTCGCAGCCTTCGTCGGGTCAGCCACGCCCGGGCATTTTGCGGTCTCGGGCGACAGCGTCCTCTACGCCGGTCCCATCGAATGGTCGCTCCGGCGCATGATCCTGCACTATGCCACCCTCGCGGTCGCAGCCGGCGGCGTCGACGCCATCCTCATCGGCTCCGAATTGCGCGGCCTGACGCAGGTCCGCTCCGGCCTGGGCATCTATCCCTTCGTCCCCGCGCTCCAGGCTCTCGCCGCCGACGTCAAATCAATCGTCGGTCCCCAAACGAAAGTCACCTACGCCGCCGACTGGTCGGAATATTTCGGCCACCAACCATCAGACGAATCGCATGATGTTTATTTCCACCTGGACCCGCTCTGGGCTTCGCCCGCCATCGACGCCATTGCCATCGACTGCTACTGGCCGCTCGCCGATTGGCGGGACGGTGACGATCATCTCGACCGTCTCGCTGGCGCCCGCTCGATCTATGACCTCGGCTACCTCAAAGCCAATCTCTTCGCTGGCGAAGGCTATGACTGGTATTACGCCAACACCGCCGACCGTGACGCCCAGCGCCGTACGCCCATTATGGACGGGTCAGGCAAGCCCTGGATCTTCCGGTTCAAGGACGTCCGCTCCTGGTGGCAGAACCAGCATTTCAATCGCCCTGGTGGCGTCGAAACCTCCTCCCCCACGGCTTGGCTACCGCAATCAAAGCCCCTTTGGCTCACGGAGATCGGCTGTCCTGCCGTCGACCGTGGCGCCAACCAGCCGAACGTCTTCGTCGACCCGAAAAGCTCGGAATCGTTCCTGCCCTTCTACTCGCACGGGAACCGCGACGACCTGATGCAACGCCGCTACCTGCAGGCGATCCACGAGGCCTTCGACCCCGCCCACCCCGGCTACATCACTGGCGCCAATCCTGTCTCGTCCGTCTACGGCGGCCGCATGCTGGATCTGGCGCATGTGCACGTCTACGCCTGGGACGCCCGTCCGTTCCCAGCCTTTCCGCTCAAGTCAAACGTCTGGGGTGACGGCAACAACTGGCGCTTGGGCCACTGGATCTGTGGCCGCTTCACCGGCCAACCACTCGCGGCCGTCGTCAAATCCGTACTCGATAGTTACGGATTTTCCGCCCACGATACGTCGAGCCTCGACGGCCTCGTCTCTGGTCTCGTCATCGACCGCATCATGCCCGCGCGGGAAGCGCTCTCCGTTCTGGAGCAGGCCCACTTCTTCGACGCCATCGAAAGTGGCGATCGCATCGTCTTCCGCCACCGTGGCGGCGCGCTTCCAGCCGCCATCCTCGACACCGATACGCTCGTCGAAACCAGACCCGGCGCCGACCTTTTTACGCTCACCCGCGCGCAGGAAACCGATCTGCCCGGCGCCGCCCGCATTTCCTACAGCGCCATCGAGAACGACTACCGGCAATCGGTCGCGGCCTCCCGCCGTCTCGTCGGCGCCAGCGGCCGCGTCGCCATCGCGGAGCTCGGTCTCGTCATGACCGCGGAGCAGGCGTCACGCATCGCCGATGCCTGGTTGTTCGAGGCGTGGGCTGCTCGCGAACGCGCCGCCTTCTCATTGCCGCCGAGCCGGCTTGCGCTCGAACCCAGCGACACCCTCGTCCTGACGCATGCCGGGCGATCCGATCTCGTCCGCATCACCGGCATCGGCGACAGCGGCGAGCGCCAGATCGAAGCCCAAAGCATTGATCCCGTCGTCTACGCAGGCGGCAGTGGTGCGCTGCGTCCGCAAGATCCTGGCGCCGGCGTGGCTGTGGGTCCAGCTCTCGGCTTCTTCCTCGATCTGCCCTTGTTGACTGGCAACGAAAATCCCAACGCCGGCTATGTCGCCGCGGCAAGACTCCCGTGGCCGGGCGGTATCGCCTTTTATTCCTCGCCGGAATCGTCGAGTTTCACGCTTGCCGCCGTCGCCCCGCAGCCCGCCACAACAGGCATCACGCTCGATACCTGTTCGCCGGCCCCTGAAGGCCGCATCGACCACGCCAGCCGAATTCGTATTCGTCTCGATCAGGGCAAACTCGCATCGATCACGCCTGCGGCCCTGCTCGCGGGCGGTAATCTTGCGGCCATCCGCAACACGGCCGGCGATTGGGAAGTTCTACAATTCCAGGTCGCGACACTCGTCGCGCCTGCCACCTACGAACTTGGGAACTTGTTGCGCGGCCAAGGTGGCTCGGAAACCGCCATGACAACATTGTCTCCCGGCGCCCGCTTCATCCTGCTCGATCAGGCCGTCACCTCGGTCGCCCTTTCGCAGAACCAACTAGGCCTGCCGCTCAACTGGCGTTTCGGTCCGGCCAACCGTGATCTCGGCGATGACGACTACCGGACCGAAACGCACGCCTTCTCCGGCCGGGCACTGCGCCCGCTGAGCCCCGTCCACATGCGCGGCCGGCGCACCAACGGCGATCTCGCCGTCAGCTGGGTCCGCCGCACTCGCGAGGGCGGTGACGGCTGGATCGCGGTCGACGTGCCACTTGCCGAGGAATCCGAGCGCTACGAAGTCGACGTGCTTTCCGGCAGCACCGTGAAGCGCACGATCGCGGCCACTAGCCCTTCGATCGTCTACGCCGCAGGTGATCAGACCGCCGATTTCGGCGCACCGCAGGCATCAATCACACTGCGCGCCTATCAGATCTCGGCCTTCGCGGGCCGCGGCAGCGGACGCACCGCCGTCCTCTGATCGCAACTTCCCATTCGACACTCAACGCATGAAGGAGACGGCCCATGAATCAGCCGCCCTGGATGCCCTATGCCTGGGCCGATACCGGCCAGCACGAAACCGCGGGCTCGGACACCAATCCACGCATCGCCGTCTATTTTCGCCTGGCCGGTCATCGTGAAATCACCGACGATGAAACCGCTTGGTGCGCGGCCTTCGTCGGCGCCTGCCTCGAGCAAGCGGGCGTCCGCTGTTCCCGGTCACTCGCCGCACGCTCTTATCTCACCTGGGGCATCGACGCCGGCGGGCCGCAGATCGGCGCGATCACGGTTCTGTCCCGTGGTGGCGACCCGAGCCTCGGCCACGTCGGCTTTCTCGTCGGCATTTCGGGAACCCAGGTCAAGCTTCTCGGCGGCAACCAGTCCGATTCCGTCTCCGTCGCCACCTTTGATCGCTCGCGGGTGATCGGCTATCGCCTCCCGGCCGGAACCGTCACGCCACCCGCGCCCGCGCCTATCTGGCAATCGATACCGGCTTCATCGGACCGGGGCTTCCAGGCCGCCCTCACCCTTGTCCTCGGCTTCGAGGGCGGCTGGTCGGACGATCCTTTCGATCCCGGTGGCGCCACCAACAAGGGCATCACCATCGCCGACTTCGCCCGGGAGCAGGGCGTCGAGATCACGGCCGCCAATCTCGGGCAGCTCAAAGCCGAGCTCCGGCAGATCTCCGATGCCGACGTCGCCCGCATCTACCTCGAACGTTACTGGCGCCCGGCCCGTTGCCCCGACCTAGCCCCGGCGCTGGCTCTGTTTCACTTCGACTGCGCCGTCAACCAAGGCTTGTCCGGTTCCGCCCGCATGCTGCAGGAGGCCCTCGGCGTCGCCATCGACGGCGACCTCGGCCCGCTGACGCTCGCGGCCGCGCACGCCTGTGCGCAATCCCAGACCATCGAGCGCTACGCCGACAGCCGCCGGCGGCGCTACCGCAACCTCTCGACCTTCTGGCGCTTCGGCCGCGGCTGGCTCCGACGCGTTGATGCCGTCACAGCTGCCGCCAAAGCACTCGTATCAGTCCTGTCAGTCTCGGCACCGCAGCGCTCCGCTCCCCCGACACCACCCCAACCCAAGGAGAATCCCCCTATGCTTCCCCAGTCCAGCGACGCACCTGCCGCCGTCCCCCAACAGCCCCAAGCGGACACCAACGCACCGGACAAGCCCGCAAAATGGTGGGGCGAAAGCCTGACCATCTGGGGCGCACTCCTCACCGCGACCACGACCGTCGCGCCCGCCGTGTTCGCAGCCTTCGGCATCAACATCTCGGCCGATCTGTTGCAGCAGCTCGGCGTTCAGGCCGGATCGGCCGTCCAGGCCATGGTTGGTCTCATCGGCACCGTCATGACGATCTACGGCCGCATCCGCGCCACGACCGCGCTCCAACGCCGGCTCGTCCATCTGCATCTGTGAGCCGTCCGCAACGGCGCCTTCCTCGCCTGCATGGCTGGTTCATGCATCGTTCAGCCGCCGGCCGCGATAGTCGCGTCAAGGAGTACTTGCCATGCAGCGTCCGATTGCAATTCTCGGTGTCCTGTCCGCCCTGTTGCCAGCCGTCCTATTGGCAGTCTCGGCGGCGCCTGCCGCCGCGGTCCCTGACGTGACCGACGCTTGTATCGCGAACTGGTCGGATGCTGCCCCGATTGTCGCCCGCGAAAAGCTGCTGGCCGCTCGCGAAATCCAACGGATGAGTCGCCGGACGTTGCCTGGCGATGTCGTTCGCATCACGCTCTGCCGCGAAGACGCGGGCTACGTCTATCTCCTTCTCCTCCGGGATGGCAAAGGCCGCATCAGCAATTTGAAGATCGACGCCCACGGCGACGGCCTTCGCTGAGCATCGCACCGCCGCTGCGGCACCACCGCTAGGCCAGCCCTCAATTTGCCGCTATAGTCCTCTCAACAAGCCCTGGCATACCCTGGCATACAGAGAAGGATGGCCCCCGTGCGTGTTCTCGTCGTCGAGGACGACCCCGACCTCAACCGGCAACTTGTGGCCGCGCTGACGGATGCGGGCTACGCCGTCGACAAAGCCATGGACGGCGAGGAAGGCTATTTCCTCGGTGAGACCGAGCCCTATGATGTCGTCATTCTGGACATCGGCCTGCCGAAAATGGACGGCATTTCAGTTCTCGAGCAGTGGCGCCGCGCCGAGCGCAATATGCACGTGATCATTCTCACGGCGCGCGACCGCTGGAGCGACAAGGTCGCCGGCATGGACGCCGGTGCCGATGACTACGTGGCCAAGCCCTTCCATATGGAGGAGTTGCTCGCGCGCATTCGTGCCCAGGTCCGCCGCGCCACCGGCCACGCCAAGGCCGAGATCGAGTGCGGTCCCCTGCGCCTCGATACCAAAACCGCGCGCGTCACACTCGACGGTCAGCCCGTTAAACTGACCTCCCACGAATATCGCCTGATCGCCTATCTCCTGCATCACAACGGCCGCGTCGTTTCCCGTACCGAGCTGGTCGAACACCTCTACGATCAGGACTTCGATCGCGACAGCAATACGATCGAGGTTTTCATCGGGCGCCTACGCAAGAAAATCCCGCCCGATATGATCAAGACCGTGCGCGGTCTCGGTTACCGCTTGTCGATGGATGGCGATGAAGCCTGATCCAGATGAAACTTAATTCGCTGGCGTTTCGTCTTTTTGCCACAGCCGCGCTGTGTGCGCTGGTGATCCTGCCCATCGCCGGCATCATCATCGATACCACGCACAAGCGCGACGTGAAGGATACCTTCGACAGCCGCCTCAGCCAGCTGCTGACGATCATTATCGCGTTCAGTACCGATCATGGCGGCCCCGATCCCCGCTATCCCCGCAATGTCGGCGAGCCGCTGTTCGAGCTGTCGCACTCCGGCTGGTACTGGCAGATCACGCCCCTCGAAAACGCGCCGGGAAAACGCATGATCTCGGCTTCCCTCGCCAGCGAAGATTTGCAGATCCCCTCGATCCAAGGCATCAAACCTGATCCTTTCAACATCCGATGGCTCGAGGGCAAAGGTCCGATCGGCGAGCCATTGCGCATCGCCGAGACCGTCTATAACGCTGGCGAGGACGAAGCGCCCCGCTTCTACTCGTACGTCGTTGCCGGCAATCTCCAATTTGCAGAAACCCGCATTTCCGGTTTTCGTTTGCCGCTCTTTATCTCACTGGCGGTTTCCGGGCTCGGCCTCGTGCTGTCGACCTTCATGCAGGTGCGTTTCGGCCTCTTGCCGCTGCAAGCCATAGAGAAGCGTCTCTCCGCGATCCGCTCCGGCGAAGCCCATAGGCTCGAAGGCGATCTCCCATCGGAGATCGCGCCGCTACAGATGGAGCTCAATGCGCTCATCCAATCGAACCAGGACATCGTCGAACGCGCCCGCACGCAAGTCGGCAATCTCGCTCACGCTTTGAAAACGCCGCTCGCCGTCATCACCAACGAGATCGGCGACGACCGGTCACCGGTCGCGCGCAAGCTTGCCGAGCAGGCCGCCATCATGCGCGACCAGGTGAACCATTACCTGGACCGCGCCCGCATGGTCGCCCGCGCTGGCGTGATCGGGCGGGCGACGGGCGTCAAGCCAGTCGCCGAAAGCATCGCCCGCGCGCTGGAGCGCATCTATCGCGACCGGTCCATCAGCATCGCAATCGAATGCCCCGCCGAACTCCGCTTCCAAGGCGAGAAGCAGGATCTCGAAGAAATGCTCGGCAACCTCATGGACAATGCCTGCAAATGGGCGAACTCAGAAGTCACCCTCACCGCCGCAGGCATCGCCGCCACCAGCACCCAGCCCATCAAACGGCTATCGATCTCTGTCGACGACGACGGCCCGGGCCTGACACCCGAACAGCGCAAGCAGGGCATCCAGCGCGGCCGCCGCCTCGACGAAAGCAAACCTGGCTCCGGTCTTGGCCATTCCATCGTCGCCGAACTCGCGCAATCCTATCGCGGCACGTTCTCACTCGAAGCCTCCCCAACGGGCGGTCTCAGCGCGCGCCTCGATTTGCCTGGCGCGTAAGAAGAGTGAATAGTGATGAGAACGATCTAAACCACGCACCACTCCCTACCGGTCCTTCCATGCGCGTCATCACACAGATTCCCAATAACGATTTGCTGGCGGCCCAAACCGTCGCCCGCCTGGCCGAGCGCACGGGCTTCGACGCCATCGTGACAGCCGAGAACGCGCACAATCCGTTTCTGCCATTGGCCGCTGCCGCCCTCGTCACTGAGCGTATCGAGCTTGGCACCGCGGTCGCCATGGCCTTCCCGCGCTCGCCGACCGTCACCGCCCACGTCGCCTGGGATCTGCATCTGGCATCGAAAGGCCGCTTCAATCTGGGGCTCGGCTCCCAGGTCAAATCCCACAACGAGCGGCGGTACGGGCTGATCTGGTCCCCACCTGCGCCGCGGATGCGCGACTACATTGCGGCCGTCTGCGCCATCTGGCAGGCCTGGGAAACGAACGGCCGCCTCGATTTCCACAGCGACACCTACAATCTCTCGCTGATGACACCGAACTTCTCGCCCAAGCCCAACGGCCTGCCGCCCATTCCCATTTCGCTCGCAACCGTCGGCCCGGCCATGTTGCGGCTGGCCGGCGAGGTCTGCGATGGCGCGCGCCTCCATCCCTTCTCGACCAAACGCTATCTGGCCGAAGTCTCGCACGTCCGCATTGCCGAAGGCCTCGCCAAATCCGGCCGGTCGCGGGACCAAATCGAGATCATTGCCGGCGGCTATGGCTTCATCGGAACGGGACGCAATGCGGAGGCCATGGCCAAGGCCCGCGCCTACGTCCGGTACCGCATCGCCTTCTATTGCTCGACCCGCGCCTACTGGGACGTCTTGCGCCTCCATGACATGGAATGGCTCGGCGAGCGGGTTAACCCGTTGCCGCGCGAGAACCGCTGGGAGGAGATGAAGACCATCATCCCGGAAGACCTGATCGATCTTTTCGCCACGGTCACCGATTACGAAGCGTTGCCCAAAGCGATCGAACAGCGTTACGGGGGCCTGGCCGACACGGTTCTGCTCCAGATCTCGGCCGACGAGGACGAGGACCGGCTGGCGAGCTGCGTCCGCAATATCCAGAAGATCCCGTCGCCCTTTAAAAGCAAGGTGTTACGGGCCTCCTAGCCGTGTCGTCTGGCCAATCCGCAACGACCATTTTCTGCGGGGTTGTGGATCGGCCGCAGTTCCGCCAGAATCGGACGCGACAGAGATCGAAAGAGATGATTCGCTAGTGCCGATGTATGCCGGTCGTTGCGCCCTCGCACGATGGCCTTGAGAATCGAGACGTTCGGACAGGGGCTTACTAGAATGCTCAAGACGAAATTGATTGCGGCGATCGCTGCATCGGCACTGTTGGCCGGTTGCGGCCCGGAGGCCTCGAAGCAGGATTCCGGCCTTGTCGTCGGCGCCGTCGCCGGTGGTCTCATCGGCAATGCCGCCGGCCGCGGTGGTGGTCGCCCGGCGGCCACCATTCTCGGCGCTGTCGTCGGTGGCATTGTCGGCAGCGAAGTCGGCCGGTCGATGGACAAGCAGGATCGCATCCTAGCCCAACAGGCTGAAATTTTGGCCCTCGAGCGCGGCGAATCGGGCCGTCCGACCCCTTGGCGCAATCCGGACAACGGCCGGTACGGCGAGGTGGTCCCCATGGCGCCCTACCGTCGCGGGCCCCAGGACTGCCGGGACTACACGCATACGGTCTACATCAACGGCCGCCCCGAGGTCATGCGCAACACCGCTTGCCGGAATCCTGATGGCACGTGGCGCACCGTCGGCTGAGCCGTCGCTTTCATCAACCGGCCTCGCCCAAGCGCGCGCGACAAATAAGGCATACTTTGGCCATCGGCTTGTAACGGCTTGATCTCATGCCTATTCAATAGGCGGAGTTGTGTTGGGATCGGCGATGCTGCTTTGGATCGGGTTTGGAGTTCTGTCGGCCGGTGTACTGGCGGTTTTGTTGCGACCACTGATGCGCCCTAACGTGGCCGGCTCTGAAGCCAGCGAAAATGGGGCTGCAATCTATCGTGATCAGCTTCGCGAGATCGAGGCTGATCGCGAGCGCGGTGTTCTCGGCCCAGCCGAGGCGGCGGCCGCCCATGCCGAAGTGGCGCGGCGCCTCATTGCCTTCGATCAACGCCCGACTTCCGCCGTGGCCACAGGCCTTTCCGACTCCAGTCTCGCCCGAGTGACGCTTGCATTGGCTGCAGGGCTGCCGATGCTCGCCGTCGGTATATACATGGCTGTCGGCGCGCCGAATGTTCCCGATCAGCCAGCCATCGCACGCGCGACAATCCCCGCCATCGATGCCAAAGTCGACGAACTGATCCATGCGGTGGAACTTCGGCTCCAGAAAAACCCCGACGACGGCCAGGGCTGGGATGTGATCGGCCCCGTCTACATGAAGCAAGGTCGTTTCCAGGAAGCTGCCGTTGCGTTCTCGAACGCCACCCGGCTCCTCGGTGAAAACACCCGCCGCCATGCTGGCTTTGCCGAGTCAACGGTACTGGCCAACGATGGCATCGTCACTGAGCCTGCCCGTTTGGCCTACGAGAAGCTGGTCAAGCTCGAGCCTGCGCGCATCGAGCCGCGCTTCTGGTTGGCGCTCGCGAAGGAGCAAGACGGGCAACTCGCCGCCGCAACCAAGGACTACGAAGCTCTCCTCAAGGATGCGCCCGCCGACGCGACTTGGCGACCGATGGTGATCGAGCGCTTGGAAACCGTTCAAGGGAAGCTTGGCAATAAGCCTCCCGCCCCAGTTGCCGTTGCTCCATCGCAACGGCCAGCTTCAACGAAATCCGCCATCACGGAACGCGGCCCCACCGCCGTCGACGTTGCGGCTGCCGACCAGCTCGCGCCGGCCGAACGCCAGCAGATGATAGAAGGCATGGTTCAGGGGTTAGCTGAACGTTTGAAGAAGGAACCGGCCGATCTTGCGGGTTGGCAACGGCTCATCCGCGCTTACACTGTAATGGGGCGCAAAACGGACGCCCTGGCCGCGCTCGGTACCGCACGCCAAACCTTCAAGGCTGAGCCACAATCGCTGGCAGCACTTGCCGATCTTGCCCAAAGCCTCGGACTTGGCTCATGAGGCGGAGCCCCACACTATGACCCGCAAGCAACGCCGCGCCACGCTGATCGCCGCTGCTGTAACCACGCTGAGCCTGGCGCTCGGCCTCATCCTCTTCGCCCTTCGCGAGACCATCACGTATTTCAAGACCCCGAGCGATATCGCCTCCGCCCCCCTAGCGCCCAATCAACGTTTCAGGCTGGGCGGTCTCGTCGCCGAAGGCAGCCTGAAGCGCGGCCAAGGCGCCGAGATCGAGTTCGCCGTCACCGACACGATCAAATCCTTACCGGTCGTCTTTCGTGGCGTGCTGCCCGACCTCTTCCGCGAGGGCCAGGGTATTGTCGCCGAGGGGCGTCTCGAGGCTGATGGCCGCTTCCGCGCCGATACCGTCCTCGCCAAGCACGACGAGACCTACATGCC
>JANXRM010000462.1 GCA_025353015.1 Hyphomicrobiales bacterium | reverse complement strand
CTGAGGTCTTATGAACCGGCCTGTACCCGCATTGACGCACGACTGGATTTGGCAGGCGATCGACGCTCTGGCAAGCCGGCAGAACCTGACCACGTCGGGCCTTGCCAAATTGGCGGGGCTCGATGCGACGGCCTTCAACCGTTCGCGCCGGTTTTCACAGGACGGACGGCCGCGCTGGCCGAGCACTGAAAGCATCGCCAAGATCCTGGACGTTACGCGAACGTCGTTGGACGAATTCGCGGAACTGGCCAGCGACGCCCCCGAGCCGAAAAATCAGCCGGCGGCCTTGTTCGACGGTATCCCCGTTCTCGGAGAAATCCATAACGCGAAGGTCACTCAAGGCGCGGCAGCTGTTGGGCTGGAACGCGTGACGCAATTTGCACTCCTCATCGCCGACGGCAGCCTCGAACCCGTCTACAGTCGAGGCAATACCTTGATCGTCTCGGCGACCGAGCCGCTTCGGGCCGGCGACCGGGTCATTGTCAAGCCGGCAGGCTTGCAGCCGCTGCCCCGTCTGCTGACCAAGGAAACCGGGCAACGGATCGAGTTGGCTTCACTCCAGCGCGAACCTGAGCGGCTGCATCTGCAACGGCACGCCATCGATTGGATCGCCCGCATCATGTGGGTCCGGCAGTAGGACTTAGCTCCGGCGCGTTGAAACAGATTTTCGCATGCCCCGGAACGAGGTCGTCGCAGTATTCGCGATCCGATCAGCATGTTAGCGTCCGCTTTCCGGTGACATTCCGCCGCCGGCCTTGGGTGCGTGCGCCAAAGGTTCCGTCCCCACCCGGCCAGTGCAGCGTTTCTCCTATGTCATCAGGCTTCCAATCGGCGACGTTCAGTCTCGGGCAGCTGCTCGCATCACGGTTCGCGTTTACTGTGCCGGACTATCAACGGCCGTATTCCTGGACAGTCGAAGAGGCCGAGCAGTTGCTTGACGATCTCAATCTGGCTCTTGATGACGTTGCAGAAACGAAGAGTGCGAAAGGGGCCTCAGAGGAGGAGGCGGGATATTTTTTCGGCGCCGTGCTGCTGATGGCGCATGCGATCCAGCCGTCCAACCAGGCTCCGGGGCAAATGCCGCGGCCGCACGATATCGTCGATGGGCAACAGCGTCTCGTTACTTTGACGATCCTGCTCGCTGTTCTGCGCGATCTGGTCGCGGAGTTGGGCGGCTCGATCGAAGCGGTCGTGCAACCGCTGCTCTGGTCTGGGACCGGGCCGGACGCGACGCCACGGCTGTCGCTCAGGGGCGGGGAAAACAATTTTCTCCGCGCGTTCGTTCAGGAGGCAGGCGCGTCGTCCATCATGCTATCGGATGACGATTTGACGCCGGGCGAGGCTCGCATGTTGGCTGTGCGCGAGTTTCTGGCGTCCGAGTTGTTGGCCTTGAGCCGCGGCGATCTCGAGCGGTTCGCAGCCTATCTTGTCAACTCGTGCCATTTCGCTGTGATTACCACAACGACGGTCGACCGCGCGCATCGCATCTTCTCGGTTCTGAATGAGCGTGGACGGCCGCTGGCGCGCAACGATATTCTCAAGGCGCAGATCCTGGGCTCCATCCCGAAGACACGCCGCACGCACTATACCGAGGCCTGGGACCGGATAGAGCGCGAACTCGGCGGTGACTTCGAAAGCCTGTTCAGCCACGTCCGTGCCATCGAAGATCGGGGCCGTTCCAAGATCATCGGCGGTATTGCCGATCTGATGGCTGCCCGTGGTGGCGCCGAGCCGTTTTTCGAGCAGGTTCTCGAACCTTATGCCGCCATTTTCGCCGCGTTGAAATCGCCAGGGGTCGCAACCGGTGTGCAGCAATCCAGCGACCAGATAACGATCGCCCGGTCGCTCACCTATCTCGGTTGGCTCGGCAGCGCCGACTGGATGCCGGCCGCCATGCTCTATTGGCGGAAATCCGAGGGCAATGCATCGAGCGTGGCCACGTTCCTGGTCCGGCTCGATCGCCTTGCCTTTGGATTGCGCTTGCTCGGTATCGGCGTCGACAAACGGCGCGCCCGCATGCAAGCCCTCGTCAACGCGGTCCGGCAAGGCGCTGCACTGGACGCGCCGGACAACCCACTCGAGTTCGCACGCGATGAGCTTCGCAACATCCACTACAATCTTCGCAACCTGCATGCCCGCAGTCAGTTGACGTGCAAGCTTGTGCTGCTGCGCCTCAACGACGAGATCGCAGGGAACATGCATGACGTCGATCCCGCCCGTTTGACGGTCGAGCACGTACTGCCGCAAAAGCCTGCTCGGTCAGGGCAATGGCGGGAATGGTTCCCGGATGCCGACGAGCGGGAGGCGTGCACCCAGTCGCTCGGCAATCTGGTTCTCCTCAGGAAAGACGAGAACGAGCGGGCCCGGAATCTCGAGCTCGCGCGTAAGCAGGCACTCTATTTCGCGCGCGGACGCGATGCGGCGCTCGCGATTACACGTGACATCTTCGGGCTCGAAACGTGGCGCCCGACGGAAATCAAGGCGCGCGAGGAGAAGCTGCTGGCCCGTCTCGTGCAGCTTTGGCGTCTCGCACCAGAAATCGAGCGCAGCGCCGACCCGGATGTAAAACCAGACCAACCGCCGCCACCGCGCCGGAAGCGCCGGTCACGCGATCCCGATTGATCCCGCTGAATTAGCCATTACAGTTGTCTCTCTAGGTTGAAGAGCAATTTTTGTCAGCCCGGTTCGATGATACCGCTTGATGTCGCGTGGATGAATTTAGACTTCCGCAAAAAAAGAGCGGGAGGGGAAATTGTTGGAACCCATTGTTGCACCAATTGTCGCAACGGCGCGGACGGTTGCCGGGATTCTGTCGGACGAATATCGCTTGGTGCTGCCCTATTTCCAGCGGGGCTATGCGTGGCAGGAACAGCACGTGGCCCGGCTGCTGACCGACCTTCTCGAACGCGCGATCGCCGCGAGTTCGACCGATTGGTATCCGCTTGGGTCGATCATCGTCTCAAAGCTGCCTGGACTGCCGGAAGCCTGGGTGGCGGACGGTCATCAGCGCTTGATCACGTTGACGATCCTGATCGCGATTCTTCGCGATCTGGAAACTGAGCCGGACCTAAAATCCAGGCTCGCCGATTGCATTTTGGCGCCGGTTGGCCAAGGCAATGGGGAAGGTAAAGGGGAGCCTGATCGCGCGTACCGCCTATCTACGCATGAGGCGGCGCAGCAGCGCTTGCGGTCGTCGGTGCAGGATTTGGGAGCCACGTCGCTGTCGTGGCCGGACGAGGCCGAGGACCTCTCGGAAAGCGAAGCCAACATCATCGACAACCGGGATTATCTGCACGCGCAGCTGATTGAAGGCCCTGCTCTACAGCGCCAACAACTGGCCCGCTATCTGCTCGACCGCTGCTTCATTCTGGTTTGTGCGGTCCCCGATCAGAACGTGGCACGGCTGTTGTTTTCCACCATGCACGACACGGGCCTCAAGCCATCGGCCGTCGATCTTTTCAAGGCGCAGGTTCTCGGCCGGATCCGTTCGGACGCACGCGACGAATGCCAGACGATTTGGGAGCGTCTGGAGGCGGGGCTCGGGCAGAGTGGTCTGGCCGATCTCCTGCGCCACATCGCCGTGATCGAGTTGCGCGCTGTCCCGAAGCAGCAAGTGCATACCGTTTTGGAAACGCGCTTCGAACTGGACGAGGCGAGTGCTGCCCAGTCCTTCGTACAGCGGCGGTTGCGCGCGGCCGGCGCGCATTTTCTGGCCATTCGCGATGCAGCCAATCATCAGGCGACGGTCACGACACCGGGCGGCCGGCACCTGCGATATCTCAGCTGGGTGCGCAATCACGACACGTGGGCGATGGCAGCGATGCATTGGCTCGAACGCCGTGGCATCGACGACCCGGAGACCGAGTTGTTCCTGCAGAAGCTGGAGGCGTTGGCCTGGGTCAATGTGATCAGGGGCGAAGACCCGGCGCGTCGCGAGGCACGGTACATCAGGTTGCTCAAAGAGATCGATGCCGGCACCGCTCTTCAAGGCACCGCTCTTCAAGGCAATGGCGCGCTGGCGATTTCCCAGGCAGAACGGCGCCGCGTTCGCGAGGTGCTGGCGGCGCCGCACTTCACCAACCGGCGCTACCGCTTGTTTCTGCTGTTGCGCATCAATGCTGCCCTGGATGGCGACGTCCGGAACGGCTCGCTGGCCGAGGCGACGTTGGAGCACATTTTTCCTGTCCGCCCTGCAGCGAAGAGCCAATGGCATGCAGACTTCACACCCAAGCAGGCCGCGCGCTACCGCAATATGCTCGGCAATCTGACGCTATTGACAGAGACAGAGCAGAATCAGGCCAAAAACCATGATTTCGCGGTGAAGCGGCCGACGTTGGCGGCCAGCGAATTTGCGCTGTCTCGGCGGCTCGGCGATCACCAAGCGTGGCGTCCGCAAGACATCGAGCGCGCCACGTCAGAAATGACCGACATCTTGATGCGCAGCTGGGGGCTGATGTAGTCGCGGGGTGTTTGCGGCCCGCAACGGCCTTTTCAACGCGGCGCGACAACGGGCACTGATGCGGCATAGGCCGGATCGTAGAGGTGGCACTCGACGAAGCCTGTCGCATGCGGGACCGGTTTCGGCATTGCCGTGCGGCAGGGCTCGAAGCAGCGGCGGCAGCGGGGATGGAACCGGCAGCCGGATGGCATGTCGAGCGGGTTCGGAAAGGCTGCACCCAAGTTGGTATCGGGCACGCCAAGGCCCGGCTCTGGCGTCAGCACGGACTGCAGCAGCGCTTGCGTGTAGGGATGCTTCGGCGCGCGAAACAGCGTATCCGTATCGGCCTCTTCGACGATGCGGCCGAGATACATGACGGCGACGCGGTCGGCCATATGCTCGACGACCGCCAGGTTGTGGCTGATCAGCAGGTAGGTGAGACCGAGCTCGCGCCGGAGATCCTGCAGCAGATTGAGGATCTGCGATTGCACCGAGACATCGAGCGCCGACGTTGGCTCGTCGCAAATGACCATGCGCGGCCGGTCGATGAGCGCCCGCGCGATGGCGACGCGCTGGCGTTGGCCGCCTGAAAGTTGGCTCGGATAATTGTCGTAGAGCCGGCGCGCGAGGCCGACCAGTTCCATCATGTCCTCGACCCGCTTGCGCTGGCTAGGCCCATCGCCCTCGCCCTGGATGCGCAACGGCAACGATATGATGCTGCCGATGCTTTTGCGCGGGTTCAGCGAGGCGTAGGGGTCCTGGAACACGGGCTGCACGAGCCGCGCAATCTCCCGTCGCTTGAGGCCGTGGATCGGTTGTCCCCCGATGCGCACTTGCCCCGCCGTCGGCGACAACAGTCCGAGCAGCAGGCGCGCCAACGTCGTCTTTCCGCAACCGGACTCGCCCACCAGTGCCAAAACTTCGCCTTCCGCCACATGGAGGGAGACACCATTGACCGCATGCAGCGGCTTTTTTCCCCGCATGAAGCCCTGGGACACGTGGAACGTGCGCGTGACACTCTCGGCTTCGAGCATGCGTTTTGGCGGGGCGATAGGCGCCGATGCTGCGTTGGTGGGCGTTGAAATCACCTCGGTCATCAGGCGGTTCCCAGTGGCGTGGTTGGCGCGTCGAGCGCGTCGGCCCGCAGGCAGCGGACGTGATGGCCAACGGCTGTGCCTTGCGCGAAGCCAACCGGGCCGGCACGGCATATGTCGGCTGCAATCTGGCAACGATCGGCAAAGTGGCACCCCTGTTGCGTCCCGATCAGCGAGGGCACCAGCCCCGGGATGACGCCGAGCCGGCCACCGCGTTCGGTGCGGCCGGGTATGGGAATGCAGGCGAGCAGGCCGCGCGTATAGGGATGACGCGGTGAGCGGAACACCTGCTCCGCCGGCCCGGTCTCGACGACCTCGCCTGCATACATCACGACCACCCGCGTCGCAATCCGCGCGACGATGCCGAGGTCGT
>JANXRM010000189.1 GCA_025353015.1 Hyphomicrobiales bacterium | reverse complement strand
GCGCATGAAGTCCGCGTGTCCGCCGACCATGCCGAGATGGCGGCCATTGGCGGCCTCGGCATTCATCTGGCCCGTCAGATCGATTTCCAGCGCCGTGTTGATGCCGATCAGGTTCGGGATCTGCCGGTGCACCAGATTGTCGTGCGTATAGCGCGGCGAGCGCAGATACAGCGTCGGATTACGGTGTGCGAACTTGTAAAGGCGCTCCGAGCCGAGTAGGCCAGCCGTGATGCTCAAGCCGGTATCGATGGGCTTCAGACGGTTGGTGATGACGCCCGCCTCGATCAAGTCGGCCACGCGATCGCCGATGGTGCCGCTGTGCAACCCCAGATCCTTCTTGTTGCCGAGTGCCTGCAATACCGCGTCCGGCAGCATGCCGAGGCCGACCTGGATCGTGTCCCCGTCTGCGATCAACCGCGCAACATTGATGCCGATCTGGGCCTCGACCGCGCCCGGTTTCCCCGGCCGCATTTCCGTGAGCTTGCGCGAAACGTGAACGACGTGGTCGATGTCTGCCCGCGACACCGCCGTTTCGCCAGACACCACCGGCGCCTGTTCATTCACTTCGGCGATGACGACGCGAGCGCGGGGGATGGCGTCGGCGATATAGTCGATTTGCGGGCCGAAATTGAAGGCTGGGCCATCGGCCGCGAGAGTGGTCAAAACCACGTCGAAATGCAGCGTGCCGTCGGCGACGAGGTCGGGCAGCGCGCCGTAATGGACGGGCAGGACATCAAGCGCGCCGACCTCCTGGAAGCGGCGGTTGGTGCCCGCGCCACCCAACGCCCGGATGCGCAGACGGCCGGCGACGTCGTCCTTGTTCAGCGCTTGGGCAAGGCCGAGATTGGCGAACCCCGTGCAGCGCGGCAGCTTCGCGAGCGCGGCCGAGAATTGCTCGAGCAGTACCGTTGGCTCAACGGCGGCGCCACTCCACGCCACGGCGTCGCCCTCGCGGATGAGTTTGGCGAAGTCGACAATGTTATTCGCAACATCGTCACTCATAGGTGGCTACTCATAGGTCGCTGGCCGCTTTTCGCGAAACGACGCGATGCCTTCGGCGAAATCGGCGCTGGCTCGCACGCGGTCGCCGAGTTTCTGGTCCAGCGCCTCGCGCGATTGGGCGTGGTCGGCGCTCATGGCGCTGAGCTGGGTTTTGACCGCTTGCACCGCGGCCGGGCTGTTGCGGGCGATCAGCGCTGCGGTTTCCAGGGCCCAGGGCATCAGCTTGTCCGCAGGCATCACCTCGTTGATAAGGTCGATGCGTTGGGCGTGGCCGGCATCGACCAGGCGGCCAGTCAGCAGCAAGTCGCTGGCGTGCACATGGCCGATCTGGCGGACGAGTTTCACGGCTGCCCCCCCGAACGGATAGATGGCATAGCGCACCTCGGGCAAACCAAAGCGGGCGTGGGTGGCCGCACCCCGGATATCGGTCGCGAGCAGCAATTCAATGCCGCCGCCGGCACAATCGCCGTTCACGGCGGCAATGACGGGCTTCGAAAAGGTCGAGGTTTTCAGCAAGGCGCGGTTGATGATGCGCGCCGTTTCCTCACTCGCCGAGAGGTCGCCGCCAAGGTCGGCGCCGGCGCAAAAGCCCTTTTCGCCGGCACCTGTGACGATGACGCAGCGGGTGCCGGAGGTGTCCAGGCGATCCCAGAGTTCAGCCATTTCGGCCAGCATCTGCCGCGACATGGCATTGCGCTTTGGCTGATTGTCGATCGTGACCAAGGTTATGTGCCGGGCAATCTCCCGCACGTCGAGCGGCATCGTCGTCTCCTTTCGATTGAACCTCAGCGGCAGCAATTCCCGCGTGGGCTTTGCCCGTTGCATGCCGCAAAGCATGCCACGCGTCTGCCCGTGTGGACAGGGCGGCGGCTATCCCGTAATCGTGCCGAGCCTACCAGGAATAATCCTGCCGGCCCAATGCTCCGAAAATCAGCCGCGAACATCATGCAAGCTCCCACCAGCCGCACACTTTTCGATCTTCTCCAGGAACAGGCCCGCGTGGCGCCCGATCGTGCGCTGGCGCTAACGGCGACGGACGCTGTCAGCTATGCCGAGATGGTTGAGCGCGCGCGGAGGGTTGCCGCCAACCTGCGGGCCGGCGGATTGGGGCGCGGCGACCGCGTCGCGCTCTTGTGCAGCAATCGCATCGAATGGCTTGACGTGTTTTTCGCCGCCGCCGCCCTTGGCGCGACGCTCGTACCCTACAGCACCTGGTCGACGGCGAGCGAGCTCGATTTTCTGCTCCGCGATGCCAAGCCCGACGTGCTGTTCGCTTCGGCGCGGGCAGGCGACCGTGATTTCGCCGCCGATCTCGGACAATTGCAGGCCGCCGATGCGAAGGTCCTGCCGCGGCGCGTGGTACTGATCGATCCGCAACCCGGCGCCCCGTTCGAGAGCTATGGAGGATTTGCCAAAGGTCCATTGCTTGATCCTTTGG
Organism: Hyphomicrobiales bacterium; assembly: GCA_025353015.1. GTDB lineage: Bacteria > Pseudomonadota > Alphaproteobacteria > Rhizobiales > Hyphomicrobiaceae. Next base: position 1,094 of record JANXRM010000189.1, on the reverse strand, counting down.
CCCCTGGCGACGGTACCAGTGCGATGGATCCGCTTGTCATCCTTTATACGTCGGGCTCCAGCAACCGGCCCAAGGCCGTGCCGCTCGACCACTACGCCGTGATCGAGAACGGTTTCAACATCGGCGAGCGGCAGGGTTTGGGCCCAAGCGACCGGGTGCTGGTGGCGATCCCGCTGTTCTGGTCCTACGGCGTTGCCAATGCTTTGCCCGCGACGCTCAGTCATGCGGCGACGCTGGTGCTGCAGGAGCGCTTCCAGCCGGGCGAAGCGCTGGATCTGATCGAACAGTACCAATGCACGGCGCTCTATACGCTTCCCGCGATGACGAATGCGCTGGTTGGGCATGCGGCGTTCAAACCGGAACGCACGCGGTCGCTGCGAACCGGCGTCACGATCGGCGCGCCACAGGACGTGATCAAGGCGGCCGAGGAATTGGGTGCAACGCGCATCTGCAACATCTACGGAAGCACAGAGACTTACGGGAACTGCTGCGTGACGCCGAACACGTGGCCGCTAGCTCAACGTGCTGCCTGCCAAGGACCGCCGCTGCCGGGCGTGCGGTTGCGCGTCGTGCATCCGGAAACGGATGCGGCCTGTGGCGTGGGCGAGATCGGGCAACTCGAGGTCACGGGCTACCTGACGCGCGGCTATGCTGGCGACAGCGCCCGGCACAACGCCGAGGTGTTCACGGCGGATGGATACTTCAAGACGGGCGATCTCGGCAGCCTCAGTGCAGACGGTACGTTCAGCTACGCGGGCCGCAGCTCCGAGATGATCAAGCGCTCCGGGATCAACGTCTCACCGGCCGAGGTCGAGGAGGTGTTGCAGCAATACGCCGACGTCGGCCTTGCCGGCGTGACCGGACTTCCGGACGCCGAAAAGGGCGAAATCATCGTGGCCTTCGTGGTGCCACGGGCCGGCGTTCGCCTGGATAAAGCAGCGCTGATGGCGCATTGCCGCGAGAAGCTGTCGCGCTACAAGTTACCGGACCGGATCGACGTCTGCGACGCGCTGCCACTGACGCCGACCGGCAAGCTGATGCGGCGCGAGTTGAAGGCGTTGGCGCAGACGTGATGCGCGGCTGCGCGGGGCTCG
>JANXRM010000158.1 GCA_025353015.1 Hyphomicrobiales bacterium | reverse complement strand
GCCGGCAGCGTGAACACGATGTGGAAGTAGGGCACCGGCAACAGCTCGCTCGCCCGCTCCTCCATCCATTCGCGGGCCTGCGATCCCTGGCATTTTGGGCAATGGCGATTGCGGCAGCTGTTGTAGGCAATGCTCGTGAAGCCGCACGCGCCGTTCTCACAGCGCGCGACGTGGCCGCCGAGAACCGCCGTACGGCAGGTCTCGATCGCGCTCATCACCTTCAACTGCGGTAAGCTCACGTGACCGCGATTGGCATCACGCCAAGCAGGGCCGTAATCGCGGAAGATGTCCGCGACCTCCAGTGATGGCCGAGCCATGACGGCAGCGAGTTAGGCCGGCGGGCCTTCCTTCGGAAGGTTCAACCGTTCGAGCGGGCTCATCACCGTGCGCAGCGTGTTGACGGCGACATGCGTGTAGCGCGCCGTCGTGTCCAGCTTCGCATGGCCGAGCAACACCTGGATCACGCGCACGTCGATGTCGCTCTCCAGCAGATGCGTCGCGAACGAGTGCCGCAACGTGTGCGGCGTCGCCCACGAGCCAAGGCCAGCAGCAGCTGCAGCCATGTGGCAGACGCGGTTCAACTGCCGCGCCGTCAGCGGCTGGATCTGATCCTGGCCAGGGAACAGCCAACTCTGCGACCGGCATTGCCGCCACCACGCCCGCAGCAGATCGAGCAGTTGCGGCGCAGCATCGCGTGGCGGTCCTTACGCCCTTTACCCATCTCGACGCGGATCAGCATGCGCCGGCTGTCGATGTCGCTGACGCGCAGCATCACGACCTCACCGCCACGCAGGCCGGCACCATACGCGATACCGAGCGCCGCCTTGTACTTGAGGCCCGGCCCCGGCGCCGCTTCGAGCAATCGGCCGACCTCGTCGGGCGTCAAGATCCGTGGCAACTTGCGCGGATAATTGGTGCGCGCCAACTGATGGGCAAGATCGATGCGACCGAGCGTGACGGTGAAGAAGAAGCGCAACGCCGAGGCTTGCGTGTTCATCTTTGGTGGCTGGGCACCATTGGCAATCTCGGCGGATTGGAAGCGTCTGATGTCATCGCCGGTAACCGTATCGGGCGATCGGCCGATGAACTTGGCAAACGTCTCGATGTGGCGGATATAATCGCGCTGCGTCTTGTCGCCGAAGTTGCGGTTCGTCATGTCTTGCAGCATGCGGCGGCGTAGATCGCTGATGGGTGCGGCGGCGGCTGGTGTTACGCTGGTCGTTGTCTCGGTCATCGGGGTGCCTGTCTTGAGGTTGGAGTCATTGACCCCTTCATCCTCAAGGCGGCGCTGCCCGATCGTTACTCTCGACGTCTCAGGTGGTTACCACCGACACTTTCACCCCACTCCGAACCCTGCCGCAGCAGGCTCCCGCGGAAGCGGGTTCGTTCCCTGGCCCGCTGCCGAAACGCAGCTGGAAGTAAGAAGCGGATCATTTTTTTGTCAGCTTGTTGCTCCGTTAGCGGCTGATCGCGAGGCGAGGTCGCTCGAAGCCGCCAGTTTTGAGCGGAGTGCCGTTGACGACCGAGCTAGCCTGGCAGGCAGGCATCGCTTGGATATCGACGTGGCATCAACTTGAATAGTTGGCAAGCGTCTGGCGGAGGCCGCCTTGCGTCGGGGATAGCGACAGTCGCCGCTCGACAACAACGTGGGCGTCGTGCCGAAGGCGCGCTTCAGCGCGACGCACTCCGGAGTGTGGCGCCCACGACCCTTTCCAGGGAATATCTTCATGTCGTTGATCGACGCGGCCGAGAAGCAGCTATGGTGCTTCGCATGCCTCTCGATCCCGCAGTGCCTCCCGCAGAGCCTCCCGCAGATCCTCCCGAAGACATCGCCGCCCTGAAAGCGCCGCTGGTTGCGGCTTCGTTGAAGGCGTCGATCTCGCTGTCTCCACTATCGCCGACTGGGTGAGCGCTGCTGCAACGTTGATGCCGCTGCGCGAAGCGATCGAGAAGCACGCGCACCCAGCAGAATACCTGCACGTCGACGACACGACGGTGCCGGTGCTGACCAAAGGCAAATGCCGCATGGGGAGACTGTGGACGCACGTGCGCGATGATCGCCCGTTCGGCGGCAAAGCCGCGCCGGCGGCTGTGTTCTACTACTCAGCCACGCGCGAAGGTGAGCACGCCGAGCCCCAACTCGCGGCCTACACCGGCATCTGCCAAGCGGACGCTCACTCCGGATTCAACGGATTGTTCGTCGAAGGTCGCCAGGCCGGCCCAATCATCGAGGCGGCGTGCTTGGCACGTCATGGCGAAGCCGTGCTCCGAACGGACGCCGGCGCAAGTTCTTCGATCTGGCGCGTCTGCGCAAAATGCCGATCGCGATCGAGGCCGTCGTGCCCATCGGAGCGCTGTTCGAGATCGAGGGCGAGATCAATGGTCAGTCGCTGTTGCAACGTCTCGCTATGCGTCGCACGCGATCGAAGCCGCTGGTCGAAAGCTTCGAGACCTGGCTGCGAGGCGAACGCAAAAAGCTCTCCTCGAAAGGCCCGCTCGCGTCATGGCGCAGCCATGCTCCGCATGGACGGCGATCGACTACCAGTTCAACCACTGAGTCGCGTTCACGCGCTTCAATCAAAATCACCGCCCTGCCCAGTTTCGGATGCATCCGCTATCACCCTATGTCAAGTATCTAATTCCGCGGATGTTACTAAGATCAGTGCCCTATCCCAACTCTACACTGAGTGGCCCATAATTTGGCTCGCCTGCCCTTGTATTCGTCTGAGCTGGCAACGTGCAGGGAGAGCGGAATGACAAAGCGGGCGTATTGGGCGCACTCGGCGGCTGGTCTCGGCCGCGAGCAATGGCAATTGTTGGCTGAGCATCTTTCCGGCGTCGCTCACATCGCCTCTCGGCAAGCTGATAAATTCGGCGCTGGAGACTGGGGTCACGCAGCCGGTCTGCTGCACGATCTAGGGAAATACACGCCGGAGTTTCAGGCGAGACTGACGGGAGATCCCCGTCGGGTCGATCATTCGACCGCAGGCGCAAAACTGGCCGCTGAGCGTTGGAAAGCGGCTGGACGGCTGCTGGCATTCACGATCGCTGGCCATCACGCCGGCCTTGCCAATGGAACAGGATCGGGTGAGCGTACGCCGCTCGACGAGCGGCTGCAATCTGTCGCCGGTTCAGCTTCCCTCGATATGGGGGCCGTCACACGCGAGGTTGCCGTTCCGCCTACCCTTCCGCCGCCGAAGTTGACATGTAAGCCCGACAGGACCGGTTTTGCGCTCGCCCAATTCACACGCATGATCTTTTCATGCCTGATCGACGCGGATCGCATCGACACCGAGCGCTACTATCTGGGCCTTGAGGGTGGGAGCGCCGAACGAGGTGGATGGCGCTCCCTGCCTGACCTGAAAGTTGCGCTCGATGCCTGGCTGGCAGCATTGCAGCGAACAGCAAGCCCGACGGCCGTCAATAGTTTGCGCGCCGAGGTCCTGGCGACAGCACGGTCAAAGGCTGCAGAATCGCCCGGTCATTTTTCGATGACGGTGCCAACCGGAGGCGGCAAGACGCTGGCATCTCTGGCGTTCGCGCTCGATCATGCCGTAGCCCATGGCCTCGATCGGGTGATCTATGTGATCCCCTATACGAGCATCGTCGAGCAGACCGCAGAGGTGTTCCGGACGGCACTGGGAGAACATCAATGGTGCGTGCTTGAGCATCACAGCGCATTCGATGACGACAAACTGATGATGGCTTCGCGCCAACGCGGTGACCTGGAATCCGGCCGGCAAGGCCGCGACAAGCTTCGGCTGGCGGCCGAGAACTGGGATGCGCCGATCGTGGTGACGACGGCCGTGCAATTCTTCGAGAGCCTGTTCGCAAACAGCCCATCGCGATGCCGTAAGCTGCACAACATCGCCAGAAGTGTCGTCATCCTGGATGAGGCGCAGACGCTACCGTTGCCATTGTTGCGGCCAAGCGTGACCATACTCGATGAGTTGGCCAGGAACTATGGCGCGTCCATTGTCCTTTGCACCGCGACCCAGCCTGCGCTGCAGGAGACGGACCAGCCGGAACGAAGCTTCAGGGGCGGTCTGCGAAATGTGCGCGAGATAGCACCTGATCCCGGACGTCTCTACGCCGCGTTAAGGCGGGTCACTGTCACAAACCTTGGCACGCTGGCCGATGGCGGGCTTGTCGATCGGTTGGCCGGGCATAGCCAAGCGCTTTGCATTGTGCACACCCGCGCCCACGCACGTGAACTTTATCTGGCGCTGAAGGACGAGCCCGGCACAGTGCATCTGTCGGCGTTGATGTGCCCCGAGCATCGCAGCAAGCGACTGCACGAGGTCCGGCAACGTCTCAAGAACCGCGCGCCGTGTCGCTTGATCGCGACGTCGCTGATCGAGGCCGGCGTCGATGTCGACTTTCCTGTCGTCTATCGCGCGAGCGCGGGGGTCGACTCGATCGCCCAGGCAGCGGGGCGTTGCAATCGCGAGGGCAAGCAGCCCGCCGAAGACAGCCATGTCTACGTGTTCGAGCCGGCTGACAGAAAACTTCCAAACAGCATGGCTGTGACGGCCGGCGCCGGTCGCGAGATGCTGAGGCTGCATGCGACCGATCCACTATCGCTCGAGGCAATCGAAGGCTACTTCCGGCATGTGTATTGGAGCAAGTCGGCCGGGCAGGTCGACGGACTTGACCATCATGGGATACTTCCACGTTTGGAGGAGCGCTCCCGGGACAAGCTTTTTCCGTTCGAGGATATCGCGCGCGATTTCAAGTTCATCGCCGACGCCATGCGACCGGTCTTGATCCCGTACAACAAGGACGGCGCCAACGGCTCGGAGCTGATCGACGAACTGGCGCTGGCTGAGAACGTCGGCCCCATCGCGCGGAAGCTACAGCGCTATGTCGTGCAGGTGCCACGTTCGGCGTTCGCGGCGCTGGCCGTGGCCGGCTCGATCCAGGCGGTCAATCCCAACCGTTTCGGCGACCAGTTCTGGCGGCTCGCGAACGTCGCACTCTACCAAGACGCCTTCGGGCTCGACTGGAACGAGCCGACCTTCCGCATGGCCGAAGACCTCATCCTGTGAATTGCGGTAACAACTGATTCGGAGCGATGTCGCCGCGAGCGCGACTCGTTTATTGAGGTGCTCAAGCATTTTCTGGAGGCTGATTATGACCTACGGCGTCAAGCTGCGGGTGTGGGGCGATTATGCCTGCTTCACAAGGCCCGAAATGAAAGTCGAGCGCGTCTCCTATGACGTGATCACACCTTCGGCCGCGCGCGGCATCCTCGAGGCAATCCACTGGAAGCCTGCCATCCGCTGGGTCATCGATCGCATCCACGTCCTCAAACCGATCAAGTTTTCGTCCATCCGACGCAATGAAGTTGGCTCGAAGATTTCCGCCAGGACTGCAAGCACAGCGATGAACGCCGGTTCGCTCCAGGGCTTGGCGTTGCTCGTCGACGATGACCGACAGCAGCGCGCATCGACCGTGCTTCGCGATGTCGATTATGTCATCGAGGCGCACTTCGAACTGACGTCAAAAGCCGGCAGCGACACCGACGGCAAGCATCTCGATATCTTCAATCGCCGGGCCGCGTCCGGCCAATGCTTTCACAATCCTTGCCTCGGCACGCGCGAGTTTACGGCATCGTTTGCGACGATCGACGGCGCAATTCCGGCCGCAGACCCGGCACAGAATGGCGTGCGCGATCTCGGCTACATGCTCTACGACATCGACTTCGATAACGATCGCCTGCCGATGTTCTATCGCCCGACAATGCTCGACGGGATCATCGATGTTGCCCGCTTCGCGCCAAAGAGGAACCGGTCATGATCCTGCAGGCGCTCAAAGGATATTATGATCGGGTTTCGGCGGAACCAGCGGGTGGAATCGCGACCTATGGGTTCAGCGAGCAGAAGATCGCATTCGAGATCGTGCTCACGCCGGACGGGACGGTCGCTGACGTCAATGACCTCCGGGAGCAGCAGGGTAAGCGCTTGCAGCCGCGCTCGCTCCTTGTTCCACAACCACCGAAGCGTTCCGGCCGCAACCCACCACCGGCGTTTCTTTTCGACAAAACGGGCTACGTGTTCGGTGTCGAGCGGGACGACATCGATAAAACCAAGACGGTCGAGAACCCGACGTATCGCAAAGCATTCCTGGATTATCATGTACGACTGCTCGGTCAGTCCGATGACGTGGGCCTCAAGGCGCTGCTGGCGTTCCTGCGCGGGTGGTCGGTAGAGCATTACGTGGGCCTGCGAAACGCCGACGACATGCTCGACACCAATGTTGTATTCAGACTCGATGGCGAGCGGGGATGGTTGCACGAGCGAGACGCAGCGAAGGAGGTCTGGGCACGGGAATTGGCGGTCGATGACGCGGTCATCGGGCTCTGCCTCGTCACCGGCCATGAAGCTCCGGTTGCGCGCTTGCACGCATCCATCAAGGGCGTGCAGGGCGCACAGTCATCGGGCGCATCGATCATTTCCTTCAATCTGGATGCCTTCGAATCTTACGGCAAATCGCAGGGCGCCAATGCACCCGTTTCCGAAGCGGCCACGTTTGCCTATACGACGGCGCTCAATTCCTTGCTCTCGCGTACATCTGGCCGCGACGCCAGGGATCGACCGCTCTACCGCAATCGCGCCCAGATCGGCGACGCGACGACGGTGTTCTGGGCGGAAGCGGCGCTGGTTGCTCAAGCCGACGCCGCGGAAGTCACCTTCGCAGCCCTGCTCGACCCGCATGATGATGCGCCAGCCGAGGACGATGCCGGAGCGACGGCGAAAATCCGTGATGTCGTGAAGCAGATGTCCGAAGGACGGCCGCTCCAACAGGCTTCGCCCGATCTCGCCCCGGATACGCGCTTTTATGTGCTCGGCCTCTCGCCGAATGCGGCGCGCATCTCGGTGCGATTTTGGCATCCGACGACACTTGGCGAACTCGGCGATGCCTTCCAGCAGCATTGGCAAGACCTGCGAATCGAGCCGGTGCCATGGAAAGTTGCGCCGGCCATCTGGCGCCTCCTGCGTGAAACAGCACCTCAGCAAAAGACGGAGAACATTCCGCCGAACCTGGCCGGCGAGGTGATGCGCGCGGTGCTCAACCGTTCACGCTACCCCCGCACTCTGCTCACCAGCGTCATCATGCGAATCCGTGCCGATGGCGACATCAACGGACTGCGCGCTGCCCTCATCAAAGCCTGCCTCATCCGTCAAAAGGAGGACGTCCCCGTGGCTCTCGACCGAGAAAACGCCAACCCAGGATACCGGCTCGGACGCTTGTTCGCCGTGCTCGAAAGTGCGCAGCGCGCAGCACTTCCAGGTCTCAATGCAACAATTCGTGACAGATACTTCGGCGCCGCTTCCGCGACCCCCGCCACGGTATTCCCGGTGCTCATGCGCAATGCGAACCATCATCTCGCCAATCTGCGCAAAGGCGACAAAGGCGGGCTTGCCGTCTGGCTGGAGCGCGAAATCGGCGAGGTGATTGGCGGCATCGAGGCGCGCTTTCCGCGGACACTTCGCCTTGAAGAGCAAGGGCAATTCGCAATCGGCTATTACCACCAGCGCTTTGCCAAACGCGGCGATAAACCGACCGGGATCGCCGACGACGCCATCGATACCACCGACGCCCCCAATTCGACCGAAACGCCGGAGTAACGCCATGACCGCCATCCAGAACCGCTATGAATTCGTGTACCTGTTCGACGTCGTCAACGGCAACCCGAACGGCGATCCCGATGCCGGCAACCTGCCGCGCCTCGATCCCGAGACGAACAAGGGGCTCGTGACGGACGTGTGCCTGAAGCGCAAAGTGCGCAACTTCGTCGAAATGACGACCGGCGGCACCGCCCCGAACGCGATCTATATGCAGGAGCGGGCGGTACTAAACCGTCAGCATCAGAAGGCGTACGAAGCAGCCGGCTTGAAGTCCGAGGCGAAGAAATTGCCCAAAGACGACGACAAGGCGCGCCAGCTGACGGCTTGGATGTGCCAGCAGTTCTACGATATCCGATCCTTCGGCGCCGTCATGACGACGGAAGTCAACTGCGGGCAAGTTCGCGGGCCGATCCAGATGGCGTTCGCGCACTCGATCGAGCCCGTTGTGCCGCTCGAAATCTCGATCACGCGGTCCTCGGTCACAAACGAGCGTGACCTGGAGAAGGAGCGTACGATGGGCCGTAAGCACATCATCCCCTATGGCCTTTATCGCGGTCACGGGTTCATCTCGGCGCACCTTGCCAACCGCACGGGCTTTTCCGAGCAGGATCTTTCGCTGTTCTTCGGCGCACTGCAATCGATGTTCGATCACGATCGCTCTGCTGCGCGCGGCGAGATGGCTGCCCGCCGCCTGATCGTCTTCAAGCATGCGAGCGCCCTCGGCAACGCGCCGGCGCACAAGCTGTTCGAGGCCGTGACCGTCACCCGCGCCAGCGGTTCTGAGGGCCCAGCGCGCGGCTATGGCGACTATCAGGTCTCGATCGACACGGCAGCCATTCCCGCCGGCGTCGAGGTCGTCGCAAGCCACGATATCGCGTGACACATGATTGACGAGCCCCAGGATGATGCCCGCGTCATCGCCGACAGTGACCTCATTGCGCTGTCGGCATTGCAGCATCATCTCTTCTGCTCGCGGCAATGCGCGCTGATCCATGTCGAGCAGGCGTGGTCCGAAAACGCATTGACCGCAGAGGGCCGCCTCCTGCACGAGCGCACGTCCGAGCCCGGCCATGAAGTGCGCCGCGGCGTCCGCGTGGCGACGGCAATGCCCCTTGTTTCCAGGCGGCTTGGCGTTTCCGGCATCGCCGATCTCGTCGAGCTGCATCCGATCGACGGTGGTGGTTGGCAGCCGCTGCCGGTCGAGTACAAGCGCGGCAAACCCAAATCGTATCGCGCCGACGAGGTGCAACTCTGCGCCCAGGGTATCGCGCTCGAAGAAATGTTCGGGCTTCCGGTGCCTGAGGGCGTGCTCTTCTACGGGGAGACTCGGCGGCGCACGGACATTGCCTTCGACAGCGGGCTCCGCCAGCTGACGGCCGACGTTGCCGCCGAAGCGCGAGCCATGATCGCTTCGGGGACGACCCCGCCGGCAATCTACGATCGGGCCAAATGCCGGGCCTGCTCACTCGCCGAGCTCTGCCGTCCAAAGGCATTCGAGAAATCTAGGCCTGTCGCAATCTGGCTCGGCCGCCAGATCGATGAATAGGCAGGGCGGACGCCCGGAGGATCAGCATCATGCGCCGCCATCTCAACACGCTTTACATCACGACGCAGGGCGCCTGGATCAACAAGGATGGCGCCAATATCGTCGTCTCCGCCGAGGGCAAGGAGATCGGCCGCGTCCCCATGCACAATGTTGGTGGCTTGGTTTGCTTCGGCCGGGTTCTGGTCAGCCCGCCGCTGATGGGGGCTTTGGCCGAGGCCCAAGTCGCCATCGCCTTCCTCTCGGAGGAAGGGCGCTTTCTCGCCCGCGTTGTCGGACCGCAATCCGGCAACGTCCTTCTGCGGCGGGAGCAATATCGCCGCGCCGATCGAGGCGATGCGACGGCGGTCATTGCACGCTCCGTCGTCATGGCCAAGACGCTGAACCAGAGAGCCGTATTACGTCGTGCGGTGCGCGACCACGGCGCCAACGCGGAACTCGATGCGGTTTGCGAACGCTTGACGGCCATCGCACGTCGCGTCGAGTCGATCATCGACGTCGATCAGATTCGCGGGTTCGAGGGCGAAGCGGCAAACGCATACTTTTCTGTTTTCGATCATCTGATCGTCGGCGACAAGACCACGTTCCGCTTTACGACGCGGACACGCCGGCCTCCGCTGGATCGGGTCAACGCCTTGCTCTCATTCGTCTATTCGCTGTTGGCGCACGACACGCGCGCGGCCCTGGAGACCGTCGGCCTCGATCCCTCGGTGGGTTTCCTGCATCGCGACCGGCCGGGACGCCATGGGCTGGCGCTCGATCTGATGGAGGAATTCCGGCCCTTCTTCGCCGATCGCCTGGTGTTGTCGCTGATCAACCGCAAACAGGTGTCGGCCAAGGACTTCCGTGTCTTCGACAACGGCGCGGTTCTGCTCAGCGATGACGGCAGAAAGACGCTCCTTGTTGCGTATCAGGACAGGAAACGGGAGGAACTGGAGCATCCCTTCATCGGTGAGAAAGCGACAGTCGGCCTGCTCTGGTACCTGCAGGCGCAATTGATGGCCCGTCATTTGCGCGGCGATCTCGACGGCTATCCGCCATTCATCTGGAAGTAGCGCGGGGAACATTGAATGATGGTCTTGATCACCTATGACGTCAGCACGGAGTCCGATGGCGGCAAGCGGCGGTTGCGGCGCGTCGCCCGGGCCTGCCGCGACTTCGGCCAAAGGGTGCAATACTCGGTTTTCGAATGCCAGGTCGATCCGGCGCAATGGGTGACGTTGAAGGATCGCCTCACCAAGGAAATCGACGCCGATGTCGATAGTCTGCGCTTCTATTTCCTGGGCGCCAACTGGCAGGGACGAATCGAGCACGTCGGCGCCAAGCCGTCCCTGGATCTCGACGGACCGCTGGTGTTTTGACCTGGAGCATGGTGTTGGCGCGCACGCCAAGCGTCCGAGCTTTTGCCGGCTGGTTCGCAGATGTCTTTTTCGTCGCGTATTCAGTGGCTTGATGGAATTCTGGGTTTGGAGCGCCAGGGACCATGTGCATTTCAATTGGGATTCGCGCGTCGGCCGTGCTTTCTCGTTCTTTGACATCGTGTTACGAACCAGCGGTCGCCCCTCACGCAGGGGCGCGGATTGAAACGAACCGGCGGCCCGAGATAAGCGAGAATGCCCCTGGTCGCCCCTCACGCAGGGGCGCGGATTGAAACGTGTCGATCTAGCGACCGGCGATGGTGT
>JANXRM010000135.1 GCA_025353015.1 Hyphomicrobiales bacterium | reverse complement strand
GCTGTTCATGGTTATTTCGACGCCGCGGCCGGAGAAACCATCCTCGATGACGCCGTCGCGCGAAGCCTATTGGGAATGGCTCAGCCCCCTGCAGGAAAAGGGCCTCTGCAAGGGCGTGTGGGCGCGGACGGGGCGCGGCGCCATCGCGCTGCTCGACGTGCCTGACAACGAGACGCTGCACCGCCTGATGAACGAATGGGCCGAGATCATTCCAGCAACGTTCGAGGTCTATCCCGTGATCGATCCAGGCCCGGCGAAAGCTTACCTCAAGAAGCATAAGTAAGCGGACGCGCCCAACGCCCACACCTGCGTAACCCAACACCTGGAGAACGCAGGTCGTGCAGAACGCAGGTCGTGTTGGCAGCAAAACGGCTATCGTCAGCTGTCAAATTTGTATGCTGTCCCCTATTGGCGTCCCCAATTTATCGGCAGTAGTAACGCCATGCGTTCCTCTCCGACCTCGAATGGTTGGTGCTCCCCGCGATTGCGACGCGGCAGATTGCGCTTGCGGTAGCCCGGCCGACGAAAGTCGGTTCGCATCGGTGATGGACTTGGGTTAGGCTGGAGTTCGATCCGACGTGGTGCAGTCAGGCTTGCGCGCGCACCCGCCCGGCAGTGTCACGCGAACGGAGCACCCCATGGCCCGCCTGCCCTACATCGAGAAGAAAGATCTGGCGCCTGAGCATCAGGACCTGATGAAGCGCGAGATTTCGCTTTATAAGCAACTCGCCCACAGCCCTGGTGCACTGCGCGCCTTCCAGGGTCTCGGCTATTACATCCGCTACAAAAGCCCCGTCGATGCGCGGCTGCGCGAACTCGCGATTCTGCAGGTCGGCTACCTCGCACGCTCGCCCTACGAGTGGTCGCACCACGTCAAGATCGGTTACGACTTCGGCGTCACCGACGACGACATCAAGGGCCTGATCGACGACACGGAAGGCCGTCCCGCTATGTTCGACACGCTGACCGGCCTTGTGCTGAAGGGGGCCCGCGAAATCACGACGGGCGGAGAAATGACCAGGGCGACGTTTGGGGCGCTGAAGGAGCACATGTCGAACGAGCACCTCGTCGACCTGATCGTGACCACATCCTTCTACAACGCGGTGGTGCGCGTGCTCGGCTCGCTCGAGATCGACGTGGAACCCGAGTACCAGAAGTACCTCGACAAGTACCCGCTGCCGAAAAAAGCTTGAACCGGCGCACGGCCGGCAATCGCGCACATAGTAAAAGTACCGCGTGGGCGTGGGGGAAGACGGCATGCGGCGGTTCGCCGGCTCAATTCTCACTGCGCTCGAGGCCGAGCAGGACCGCTGGTTTTTGTGGTTGCCGGTGGCTTTCGGCGTCGGCATCGCGATCTATTTCGCCTTACCGCTGGAACCGTCACGGCTGGCGGCGGGGGCAGCGCCCATTGCCGCGCTGGTGCTCCGGTTGATCTGGCGGCAGGGCGTCGTCGCGCTGCTGGTGACCGGGACCGTGCTGGCCGCAAGCGTTGGATTCGCGCTGACGAAACTGAGGGCGGACATCGTCGCGGCCCCGGTCATCGAGCGGCAGACGTCAACCGTTGCCGTCACCGGGTGGGTCGAACTCGTCGAGCCGCGTCCCGGGCGTGGTCAGCGGTTGACGATCCGTGTCGCCGCGATCGAAGGCCGACCCCTGAGTGCGACGCCGGATCGTGTGCGCATCCGGACCCTGACAGCGGACCAGAGCTTGCAACCCGGCGATGCGATCAGTCTGCGTGCGGTCCTGTCGCCGCCGGCAGCACCGGCACTTCCTGGCGGCTTCGATTTCGCGCGCTCGGCCTGGTTCCTGGGGCTCGGGGCCGTCGGCTATTCCCGTGACAAGCCATCCCGCGTCGAGGCTGCGGCAGCCATGCCCTGGGACTTGCGCTGGCGGAGCGTCATCGAGCGGGTTCGCCAGCAGATCGGGGCGCGGATCACGGCGGCGCTGCCGGGCGAGACGGGGGCGATTGCCAATGCCCTGATCACAGGTGAGCGCGGCGCGATCACCGACGCGACCAACGACGCCTTTCGCGACTCGGGGCTCTTTCACATCCTGTCGATATCGGGCCTGCACATGGTGATCATGGCTGGCGCCGTGTTCCTGTCGGTCCGATTTATTCTAACACTCTCGCCTGCGATCGCCTTGCGATTCGCAATCAAGAAATGGGCGGCCGCCGCTGCGATGCTCGGCGCGCTTGCCTATCTCCTGATTTCGGGCGCGTCGTTCCCGACCGTCCGTTCCTATCTCATGATTTCGATCATGTTCCTGGCGGTTCTGCTCGACCGGCCAGCAGTGGCGCTCCGGAACGTGGCGCTGGCCGCGCTCGTCATCTTGATCATTTATCCGGAAAGCCTTGTCGATGCCGGTTTCCAGATGTCGTTTGCAGCCGTTGTGGCATTGGTGGCCACCTACGAAATGATCCGCGATCGGCAAACGCCTGGCGAGGCGAACGCCAGTCGAAGCATGGTGTGGAGTGGACTGTTGTTTTTCGGCGGGATCTTGCTGACGACTTTGATCGCAGGCTTTGCCGTCGCGCCGCTGGCGGCTTTCCATTTTCACAAGAGTCAACAATACGCGATGATCGCGAACCTGATCGCCATCCCGCTCTGTAACGCTGTGGTCATGCCTGCTGCGTTGGCAGCCCTTGTCGCGATGCCGGTCGGTCTGGAGGCTTGGCCGCTGCAGCTCATGGGGCTAGGTATCCAAGGCATGGTCTGGTGCGCTTATGCGGTCGCAGGACTGCCCGGCGCCGTCGGCCGCATCCCGGAAATTCCCGTGGCAGCCTTCGGCCTGATGGTCGCGGGCGGTCTCTGGCTTTGCCTTTGGCGGACCCGCTGGCGTTTCGCGGGCGCGCTCGCGGTGCTTGCTGGTCTGCTCGCAGCCCCCTGGAGGAACGCACCGGACGTCCTCGTCGGCCGCGATGGACTGGTCGTGGTGCGCGATAAGGCTGGGCGGTATTCAGCCCTCGGCACTGGGAAACAGACGTTCGAGCTCTCCCGCATGCTCGAGCATGACGGCGATGACCGGCGACCGGCCGACGTGCTCAAGGCCGAAGCCTACCGCTGCGATTGGGCTGGGTGTACGGCTGACGTCAGGGGAACGACGATTGCCGTCGCACGGAATGCAGCGGCCCTTGGCGAGGATTGCCGGCGCGCGGCGTTGACCATCGTTGCGGCCGGGCGTGCTCTTCCGTGTCCAGAAGGCAGCCTGTTCATCGACCGGATGGCGCTCAACCGCACCGGTGGCTACGCAATCCAAGTCGTCGAGACGGTGGTTCCCGATTTTGCACGTGAGGGATCGCGCAGCAATTCAACATCGCCTGGAGCGCAAACAACCCGGCCCAAATTTCGGATCGTGACCGTTGCGGACTGGCGCGGCGTCCGCCCCTGGACGGGCCCCAAAGGCGCCGTTCCCGCAGGCACGGCTCCGCCGGCAACGGCTTCTGCTGAGCCCTCACCGGTTCCGGCTCGGGGGACGCCACCCAGCGCCAGATCGGCGCCGCAAGCCGGCAGGCCTGGTCAAAGGCAACCGGACCAGCACCCCGAGTGGCAATCCAATCCGGCGCCTGAGGCCGACGACGAGCCGTAGCGCGATGACGAATGCGCGATGACGAATGCGCGACACCAATGCCGGTCAATACTCTGGGCAAGGGCTCAATACTTGCGGATGAGCCCGACGAGCCGGCCCTGGATGTCGACCTGATCGGCGCCGAAGGTTCGCGTCGGGTATCGGGGATTGGCTGCCTCGAGATCGATCATCCCAGCCTTTTTTCGCAGCCGCTTGAGTGTGGCTTCCTCTTTTTCGACGAGAGCAACGACGATATCGCCATTATCCGCCGTGTTGGCGCGCTTGATGATGACGATATCGCCGTCGAATATCCCTGCCTCGATCATCGAATCGCCGTTTACTTCAAGGGCGAAATGCTCCCCCTTGCTCACCATATCCGGTGGGCAGAAGACGTCCTTGGTCGCATGTTGAATAGCCTCGATGGGGACACCGGCGGCGATGCGGCCCATCAGCGGCACGACCATACCTTGCTGCTGCGTAATGTAGGGTGCCGGGGCTTCGGAAAATCCGCTCGAGCGATTCCCGCGGCCCTCGATGACAGCCGGTGTGAATTTCGATCGCCGTCCGCCTCCGGCCTCCGTCATGGCATCCGGCAGCTTGATGATCTCCAGGGCGCGGGCGCGATGCGGCAGCCGGCGAATGAAGCCACGCTCTTCCAACGCCGTGATCATGCGGTGAATGCCTGACTTGGACCGCAGGTCTAGGGCTTCCTTCATTTCGTCGAATGACGGCGGAACACCAGAATCCTGCACGCGTTCGTGAATAAAGATGAGTAGCGCTTTTTGCTTCGAGGTCAGCATCTGCCCTCCTTGTCGTGGCCCATGGGTCGAGTGGCCGATTGGTTGCGGTATTTGGCGACCGGACTGTCGGCACCAGGTTGCGATCGAGTGCCAGACCGAACGAGAATTCTGGCAAGCACGCGCCATCCCGTACAAATCAAGAACACCGTAGATGTTCGCTGAGTGTTCCGCAAGTGTTTTTCGTAAGGCCGGCGCCACAGGGGGCGATGGGTGCAAGCAGCATCGGAATTGCAATCGGCCAGATCAGAAATCCATCTGGAGGATTGGAACCAAGGATCCGGGCGGTAGCGCTGGATCGTGGATGGTGCGCACAATCAGGCAGTCGGCTTTGGCGAGCGGGCTCATGAGCGAGGAGTCCTGCGAGCGGACGGGTGTGACTTCGACCTGGCCGTCGGCCGCGATCCGGGAGGTGGCGCGCATGTAATGCGCCCGGGGGCCGTTGGCCGCCAGCGGCTGGGTCGTGCGAGCGGTGAGCGTCCGGTCCGGCTCGGGGTTGAGTCCCAGAAGCGCCCGCACGAGCGGCAGCAGAAACAAGCGCGCACAGACGAGCGAGGACACCGGATTGCCCGGCAGTCCCAGGACGCGCTGTGCATTGAGATGCCCGAACATCAGCGGCTTACCCGGACGCATGGCTATTTTCCAGAAGTCGAGCGCCATGCCCTGCGCCGTCAGGACGGGGGCCACGAGGTCGTGATCCCCGACGCTGGCGCCACCAGCGGTCACCAGGATATCGCAGGTGGCGGCTTCGTCGACTTTCTGTTCGAGGCTTCGGGCCGTGTCTGCGGCAATTCCGAGGAGGACCGGTTCGCCGCCTGCAGCCCGGACCATGGCGGCGATCCCGAACGTATTCGAGCAGACGATCTGGTCGGTTTGTGGCATGATCCCGGGAAGCACGAGTTCGTCGCCGGTTGCCAGGATGGCGACGCGCGGCGGCCGCAGCACAACGAGTTCGGCGTGCCCCATGGCGGCTGCGAGCGTAATGTCGCGTGGCGTCAGGCGGCGGCCCGGTGTGAGCAGCTCGTCTCCGGCTATGAAATCACCTCCGCGGGGCCGCACGTAGCTCGGGTCGATCGTGCCATCGCGGACGGTGACATGGTCGCCGTCGCGGGTCGTGTCCTCCTGGATGACGATGGCATCGGCGCCAGTTGGAATCGGCGCACCGGTAAAGATGCGCACGGCTTCGCCGGCTTTGAGTTCGCCGCGAAACCCGTGACCAGCGGCGGATTCGCCAATGATCCGGAGCGTCACAGGAGCAGCCGCCACATCGGCCGCGCGCACGGCGTAGCCATCCATCGCGGAAGCATTGAATGGCGGTTGGGTCAGGCGGGCGGCCACCGGCGCAGCAAGGACCCGGCCCGCGGCATCGAGCAGTGAGCAGCGTTGCGCCGCTTTGGTCGGCATAACGCCCTTGAGTACGAGCGCGAGCGCGCCTTCGACCGTCAACGCCGGGACGAGTGCGTTCATGTCGAGCCTTGCCTTGATGTCGCGGCTACGTACGTGCCCGAGCGGCCGCCGGATTTTTCCAGGAGCCGGACCTGGCTGATGACCATGGATTTGTCGGCCGCTTTCAGCATGTCGTAGACAGTTAGGCACGC
>JANXRM010000100.1 GCA_025353015.1 Hyphomicrobiales bacterium | reverse complement strand
CTTGGCGCGCATCAGATCATGCCGCAATTGCAGTGCCGGCGGGTCCTTCTCATTGTTGAAGGGGCTTTTGGCGACGCCCTCGCGCAACTGCGCAAGGCGGGTGGCGGCGACTGGATGGCTGCGCACGAACGCATCCTGTGTCGCGCCCGATGCCGAGATATATTCCTGCTGGGCGAACCGCTCAAAAGTCTCAAGCATGCCCTTGCCCGATTGCCGGGTCACGGTCAAAAACCGCAGTCCCGACTGGTCGGCCGAGGATTCCTGCGCCCGCCGGTCGGACAGCATCGAGCGCATCAGCAGTTCGTCGCCGCCAACAACGGCGCCGATGCCGGCACCGGTGATGCTCGAACCACTGCCGCCACTGCCGCTGTGACCGCCGACCGAACCGGCCACGATGGCCCCGATGCCCAGAATTTTGATCAACAGGCTCTTGGTCTGATCCCGGGCGATACGTTCCCGCAACTGGGCGAGGTGGCCACCAGCGATATGCCCGGCTTCATGGGCGATGACGCCGATGACCTGATTGGGCGTTTCCGACTGTTGCAAACTGCCCGTATGGATAAAGACGTTGCGGCCGTCGATCACGAACGCATTGAAACTGTCATGTTTGACGATTCGCATGGCAACGCGGCTGTTGCCGATCCCCGCAGCTTTGAAAATGGGCTGCGCATAGTCGTTCAGGAGATCTTCGATCTCGGTGTCGCGGATGAAGCTCAGATATTGCGCGCTCGCCGCAACTGGCAGGGCGGCTGAGAGGGCGGTCGCGATCAGTCCGGCAGCCACGGCGCGCCCGACAACCACAGCACGCCCGGCAACCACAGCACGCGACGGGCGGGGCCTCAACCGTTGGCTGCAGCGTGGCACTGTCAGCTTTGAAAGCATGCAGCCGACTCCGATTC
Organism: Hyphomicrobiales bacterium; assembly: GCA_025353015.1. GTDB lineage: Bacteria > Pseudomonadota > Alphaproteobacteria > Rhizobiales > Hyphomicrobiaceae. The sequence goes on along the minus strand of JANXRM010000100.1, from coordinate 13,629 downwards.
ATCATGGGTTGCACAGAATCCCCAGAGTGTTCGGAAACTAGGGGGCCGGTGCTAGTCCGTCAACGCGGGCGAGCGTCGCGGGCATCAGCGGTGACGCCTTGATCGCCTGTCCATCAGTCTAATATTCGGTCTTCGATAATTCTGGCCGCCCCTATCCAGGCGCGACCTGCCGCCCTATAAGCCGCATCATTCGGCTGATCCCCCGGGCGACGGCGTTTTCACCTGACACCGAATGCGCCGTGACCGTGGCAGTTTCGAGGTCATGCACAATCGCGAACAGCCCTCGTGCGCCATCGAGCCTGACGAAAATCTTATCGAGGCGGAGTGTTTACATGGCGGAATTGGATCGATTAGCTGCGGCGTCGGGCGTGCTCCTGAACCCGCCATCCAAGCGCAGCGCCATCGCCTCCTTCATCGTCATGGACGTCATGCGCGCCGCCGCCGCCGCCGAGGCAGCCGGTCGCCATGTCATCCACATGGAAGTGGGCCAACCCGCCACGGCCGCGCCAAACGCCGCCCGCGAGGCCGTAAAACGCGCACTCGACCGCGACACGCTCGGTTATACGCTGGCATTGGGCATGGAACCGCTCCGCGCCCGCATCGCCCAGATGTATCAGGATTGGTACGGCGTGTCAGTCAGTCCCGAACGGATCGTGATCACCAGCGGGTCCTCGGCGGCGTTTGTGCTGTCGTTTCTGGCGCTTTTCGATGCGGGCGCCAAGGTTGCATTGCCGGCCCCCGGTTATCCCTGCTACCGGCACATTCTGACCGCACTCGGTGCCAAACCTGTGTCGATCGAAACCGGCCCCAACACGCGCTGGATGCCGACGCCTGAAGACGTGGCAGCACTCGACGACCGGGACAAACTCGCCGGCCTCCTGATCGCCAGCCCCGCCAACCCGACCGGCACGATGCTGGAGCCGGACCGCCTGAAGGCGATCGTCGAGACCTGCCGCCGACGCAACATCTGGTTTATTTCCGATGAGATCTATCACGGCCTCACCTACGGCGTACCCGAGGCCACCGCGCTCGCCGTCTCGGATCAGGCCATCGTCATCAACAGCTTCTCGAAATTCTTCTCCATGACCGGCTGGCGCGTCGGCTGGATGGTGGTGCCTGAGGGCCTTGTCCGCACCGTGGAGCGGCTGGCGCAGAACCTCTACATCTCGCCGCCGGCCATCGCCCAGGTCGCAGCTCTCGGCGCCTTCGACGGCCTTGACGAGCTGGCCGCGAACAAGCGCGTCTATCAGGCCAATCGCGATCTGCTGTTGGCCGAGTTGCCGAAGGCGGGCCTCACCAACATCGTGCCCGCCGACGGCGCTTTCTATCTCTACGCCGACGTTGGCCATGTGACAAAGGACAGCCTTGCCTTCGCCAAGCAAATGCTCGACGAAACCAGTGTCGCTGCCACGCCGGGTGTCGATTTCGACGAGGCCCGCGGCCGCCGGTTCATGCGCTTTTCCTATGCCGGCTCGACCGCGGCCATGGCTGAAGCCGCCGACCGCCTCAAACGCTGGGGACGCCTTGCGACATGAGTGCTGAAATGAACCACATGCCGAACCAGATCCCTGCCCAGACCTTCCGTGATCTCGATCCTGAACCACGTCTGCTGATGGGGCCGGGGCCCGTCGATGTCTATCCGCGCGTGCTGCGCGCCATGTCCGTGCCGTTGCAGGGCCAGTTCGATCCGCAGTTCACGCAGTACATGAACGAGGTGATGGTCCTTTACCGGCAGGTGTTCCGAACCACCAATCCCTGGACGTTCCTGATCAACGGCACCGCGCGCGCCGGAATCGAAGCCGCGCTGACGTCTTTGATCGCGCCTGGCGATACCGTGCTCGTGCTGGTGTTCGGCCGTTTCGGGCATCTGCTCGCGGAAATCGCCGGCCGCGCCCGCGCCAAGGTCGTCACGATCGAGACCGAGTGGGGCACGGCGTTCGATCCAGCCGAAGTCGAAGAGGCGATCCGGCGCGAGAAACCGAAGCTCGTCGCCACCTGCCAGGGTGATACGTCAACGACCATCCTGCAGCCGCTGGCGGACATCGGCGCGCTCTGCCGCAAGCATGACGCGCTGCTCTATGTCGATGCCACCGCGTCGCTATCAGGCAATCCATTCGAGACCGACGCCTGGTCGATCGACATTGCATCGGCGGGCCTGCAGAAGTGCCTGTCGGGTCCGCCCGGTTCCGCGCCCATTACGTTCAATCAACGCGCTGCCGCCATGATCGAAGCGCGCCGGCATTGGGAAGCCGGTATCCGCCCCGCCGGCGCCATCGACGGTAACGGGCCTGTGATCCAGTCCAACTACTTCGATCTCGCCATGCTGATGGACTACTGGAGCCCGAAACGGCTCAACCATCACACCGAGGCGGCGTCCATGCTCTACGCCGCCCGCGAATGCGCCCGCGTGGTGCTGGAGGAAGGGCTGGATGCGGGCATTGCCCGGCACCGGCTCGCCTCGTCGGCATTGCGCGCAGGCCTCGAAGCCATGGGCCTCGAACTCTTCGGCGACGCCCGCCACCGCATGGCCAATGTGACCGGCGTCGTCATTCCTGAAGCCGTCGCCAAGCCAGACAAGCTGCGTACCGAAATGCTGACCGACTTCGGTGTCGAAATCGGCACGTCGTTCGGGCCGCTGCACGGCAAGATCTGGCGCATCGGCACGATGGGCTACGTCTGCCGCCGCCAGAACGTGCTCCGGTGTCTGGCATCGCTGGAATACGTGTTGCGCCGGAACGGATTCGCTGTGGCCGCGGGGAAGGGGGTCGATGCCGCCGCGGCCGTGTACGATCAAAACGCTCCATCTGGCGCTGCACCATGACGGGCTACGTTTCGCTCACCCTCGCGGACCTCGGCGTTGCGGCGCTGCTGATCGTTTTCAATGGCGCCATCTCGCTCGCCTTCCGGCTGGGATTGGAGGCGACGCTCGCCTGGTCGGCCACGCGCATGGTGCTCCAACTCGGCGCCATCGGTTACGTTCTGAAGCTGGTCTTCGCGCAGACGTCGCTCACCTGGACCGTCGCAATCGCGCTGATCATGATCGCCATCGCCAGCTATGAGGTCGTTTCCCGGCAAACGAGCCCGATCGCGGGCTGGTGGAGCTTTGGCTTGGGCACGTCGACGCTGCTGGTGGTCGGGCTCTTCACCACGCTCTTCGTCGTTTCGGGCGTCATTGGCAACGAGCCCTGGTACGCCCCCCGCGTGTTCCTGCCGATCCTCGGCATGATCCTCGGCAACGCCCTGACGGGCGTTTCGCTGGCGCTGGAAACGTTGACACAAGCGGCGCACGTGGACCGCAACGCCATCGAAGCGCGGCTGGCGTTGGGCGCGCGCCGGCTGCAGGCCTTGGCAGGTCCGCTGCAACGGACGCTGCGCACCGGCTTGATGCCCATCCTCAATGCCATGTCGGTCGCGGGCGTCGTGTCGCTGCCAGGCATGATGACCGGCCAGATCCTGGCCGGCGCCGATCCGGTCGAAGCCGCCAAGTACCAAATCATGATCATGTTCGCGATTGCAGGCGCCACCGCGTCGGCGGTGCTGCTCGCCACCCTCGGCGGCGCCTGGCTTTTGACCGACGACCGCCACCGCCTCCGCCTCGACCGCCTGCAGGTGAAGAAAGCCGGTTAAGCCGCCAGCGCGCCCATGAACGGCTGCCGGCGGCGATCCCCCGCGTCACTCCGCCTTCGCGGGTGCCTCGTTGGCGATGCCGTTCATGAGCGAGGCCGGGATCAGGTCGACCAGCTCGTCGACGGTGAATTCGCCGTTGTTCTCGTGCTTGTAGATCGAGCGCTTCACTTCACCGTAGTAGTAGGTGTGGTAGTGCGATTTCTCGGCGTGGAAAATCTGGCCGTTCACGTCCTTGGCGGCGTCGGTGCACAGATAGGCAACCATCGGCGCGATGAACTCGGGGCCGGGCATTGCCATGCGCGCCTCGAACTCCTTCTGGCTCAATAGGCCGGTTTCGACGCGCCGTTTCCAATTGTTGATCACGGCATCGTTGACGGTCATGCGCGTGGCGGCAAACGGGCACATGGCATTGGCCGTGATGCCGTATTGGCCGCACTCGCGCGCGATCGTCCGCGTCAGGCCGATGACGCCAGCCTTGGCCGCCGCATAGTTACATTGCCCGACCGAGCCCTTGAAGGCGTCCGACGAGAAATTGACGATGCGGCCGAAACGCTCGCTGCGCATCAGCTTGATGGCGTGATGCGCCATGTTCCACGTGCCCTTGAGATGCACGCCGATGACCGTGTCGAAATCGTCCTCGGTCATGTTCCAGATCATGCGCTCGCGCAGCACACCGGCCGAATTGACGACGAAATCGATCTTGCCGTAGGTATCGGCGCACTGGCGCACCATGCGGCCGGCGCTGGCGTAGTCGGCGACCGAATCGTAGTTGGCGAGCGCCTTGCCGCCGGCCTTGACGATATCGGCCACCACCTCGTCGGCGGGTCGCTCGGTGGTCACTTCGCCGTTGCGGCCGGTGCCCGGATCGTTGACGACGACGCTGGCGCCTTCCCGTGCCATCAGCATCGCAATGCCACGGCCGATGCCGCGCCCGGCTCCCGTGACGATGCCGGCCTTGCCCTTGAGATTCATGATGCGCCTCCTGATTGGATCGAGATTGGTTTGAATCACGGCCACCATCATGGCCGATGCACAGGCGAGCGCAAGGTCTGGATATGCGCAGGAAACGGGTCGCGTGGCTCGGCCGCAGTCGCTATCGTCGTGGCAACCCTAGAGTTGCCATATCGATCTTGAGCAGGAGAGCCGCATGCGCGCCGACATTTCCACCGGCAAACCAATGCCCTCGCAACCCGCGCCGCGCGACTATGACCAGATCCGCCGTGCCATCGCGTTTCTGTCGGAAGCCTGGGAAGAGCAGCCCTCGCTGGAGCGGCTCGCCGGCCATCTGGGCCTCAGCCCCGCGCATACACAAAAACTGTTCACGCGTTGGTGCGGCCTCTCCCCGAAGGAATTCGTCCAGGCCGTCACGATCGATCGGGCGCGCGAGTTGCTCGGCCAATCGGCAAGCGTCCTCGAAGCCGCCCACGAAGTCGGGCTGTCAGGCGGCGGCCGGCTGCACGATCTGTTCGTCACGCACGAAGCCATGACGCCCGGCGACTACAAGCGCCGCGGCGATGGCCTCGAGATGGTCTACGGTTTCCACCCCTCGCCGTTCGGAGAAGCGCTGGTGCTGGCGACCAGCCGTGGCGTTGCGGGGCTTGCGTTCGTCAACGATGACGCCGGTGAAAGCCGCGCCGAAGCGTTGGCCGATATGACGGGCCGCTGGCCGCGTGCCACTTTCCGCGAGGCGCCAACGGAAACGGCTGCCTACTGCCGCCGCATTTTCGAGCCCGTCGAATGGCGCGCCGATCAGCCGGTGCGCCTCGTCCTCATCGGCACCGATTTCGAAGTCCGCGTCTGGGAGTGCCTGCTGCGCATCCCCATGGGCCGCGCCGTCAGTTACGGCGACATTGCCCGCCATCTCGGCCAGCCAACCGCATCGCGCGCCGTCGGAACGGCGGTCGGGCGCAACCCGATCTCGTTCGTCGTCCCCTGCCACCGGGTGCTGCGCGGCGACGGCAATCTCGGCGGCTACCATTGGGGGCTGACGCGCAAGAAGGCGTTGATCGGTTGGGAGACAGGGCGCGTGCACGCGGACAAGACGTAGCTCTGGCCAGAGCTACGCGACACGCAGGCGACACCGTCTTTCGCGGGGCAGCCAGGGCCGCGTCTCCCCGCTCATTCCCATCATTTTCGAAACTCTAATTTTTCGTTTCATTGCATTCGCTATGAGCAAAACCGACGTCGGTACATTGCTCGCGCCAATCGAACCGCTTAAATTTATGACGTGATTCGCTTGCGGAGCGATTTTCACCGACATTTCTGCAAGCTGGCGTCGATCAAAACAAGCAGGCGCAATCGGCCCCCATCCTGGTTGCTGGATGCGCCTAAAAAAGGGGAAGAGCAGTCATGTCACTTATCAAGGAATTCCAAGAATTCGCCATGAAAGGCAACGTGGTAGATCTCGCCGTCGGCGTGATCATCGGCGGCGCCTTCGGCAAGATCGTCGAATCGATGGTCGGGAACGTCATTATGCCGGTGATTGGCATGATTGGCGGCGCTCCGGACTTCAAGGGGCTCGCATATGGCCCCCTCAAGTACGGTGCCTTTTTGCAGACAGTGGTGGACTTCCTCATCATCGCGGCTTGTATCTTCGCCGTGGTCAAGGCCTTGAACACGGCGAAGAAGCGCTTCGAGAAGCCCGTCGCCGCGGGCGCGCCGCCACCGCCGCCGCCGACCGAGGTCTACCTCAAGGAAATCCGCGACGCTCTGGTCAAGCGCTGAGCGCAGACAGTACTGCCAATGAAGAACGCCGCCGGACCTCGTGTCGGGCGGCGTTTTTTCGTTGTGAGAAACGATGCACGGATCAGAGCGCTTGCCGCCATGCCTCCGGCACGAAGGCGTAGCCACTCTGCTGCCGCGCGATATGGCCGAAGCCTGGGAAATGCAGGTGCATGCCGGTCACCAGCATGCGCTCGCTCGCCGCCATGTCGAAGATGCGTTTGCGTGAGGCGACCGCTCCGGCTGGATCGGTATCGACCACCATGGCCACCTCAGGCCGGGGCACCTGCACCTCGGGGATGTGCACGGTGTCGCCCCAGATCAGCAGCCGCTCGCCCTGGGATTCAATGAGGTAAGCGGTATGCCCCGGCGTGTGTCCGGGGGCCGGAATGGCCGTGATACCGGGCAGCACCTCACCCTGCTTGAGCAGCCGCCACGCGGATTTGTAAGGCGTCGTCTGCTCGCGGCCCTGTTGGAACATGAACTTCTTTTCGCGCTCGGTGCCTTTGGCCATCGCCGCGTCGTCGAACCAGTGCTTCGGCTCGTTCTCGTGCATAACGAGCTCGGCATTGGGAAAAACCTTCCGCCCCGTCGCCAAGTCCGTGAGACCAGCCGAATGATCGGGATGCATGTGGGTCAGCAGGATCGACTCGATCTTTTCCGGCGCGATACCTGCTGCCTTAAGATTGCCGACCAGGTGGCCCGCGACATCGCCAAAATAATTGCCCGAGCCGGTCTCGACCAGCACTAGCTTGTCCTTCATGTGCAGCACAAAAGCGTTGATCGAGAGCGCGAACTCGGTGCGGAACGCTGCGTCGAGGTGCGTCTTGCCCTGCTCGGGCGAAACGCCGTGCATCATCTCATTGGTGCGCACGAGGATGCCGTCTGACAACGACGTGACGACGATATCGCCAATGCGGCGGTGGTAGATGGATGGGATCTGCTGCTTGGGGGCGAGGGCCATAGCGGCACTTTCTGACTGAAGGATTTGCTGACTTATGGGATGAGGATCTGGCGAACAGTGCCGCCGTCCGCGAGTTTGTCGAAGCCGGCGTTGATCTCGTCGAGGCCGATGCGCTCGCTCAGCAGGCGGTCGACGGGCAACAGGCCCTGTTGATAGAGCGAAATGAAACGCGGGATATCACGCGCGGGCACGCAACTGCCGACGTAGCTGCCCTTCACCGTACGCTCCTCGGCGACGAGGTTCGTGCCCGGCAACGCCATGGTATGCGTCGGATGCGGCAGGCTCGCCGTGACGGTCGTGCCGCCGCGCCGCGTCACCTTGTAGGCCAGTTCCAGCGCCTTGACCGAGCTTGCCATCTCGAAGGCAAAATCGACGCCGCCCGAGGTCAAATCCTTCACGATCTCGACGCATCGCGGGTCCTTCGCATTGACCGTGTGCGTGGCACCGAGTTGCTTGGCCAGCTTCAACTTGTCGTCGAGCATGTCGATGGCGACCGTCGTCATCACGCCGGATAGTTTGGCGGCGAGCAACGACATCAGCCCGACGCCGCCGAGGCCCACCACGGCAACGGTCGAGCCCGGCGGCACCTTCGCCGTATTGATGACAGCGCCGGCGCCGGTGATGACGGCACAGCCGAACAATGCCGCCGCCTCGAACGGCAACGTCTTATCGATGCGCACGACGCTTTCGCGAGCGACGACTGCGTAGTCGGCAAAGGCCGAGACGCCGACGTGATGGAAAACCGGTTTGCCGCGCAATTTCAGCCGCGTCGCGCCCGAGAGCAGCGTGCCCGCGCCATTGGCTTTGAAGCCTGGCTCGCAGAGTGCGGGGCGGCCTTCCATGCACGGCATGCAATGGCCGCAGTTCGGCACGAACACCATGATGACGTGATCGCCGACGGCCATATCCCGGACGTTGGGCCCAAGCTCCACCACCTCGCCCGCCGCCTCGTGACCGAGCACCATCGGCATCTGCCGGGGACGGTCGCCATTGATCGTCGAGAGGTCGGAATGACAGAGGCCTGCGGCCCGTATTCGCACCAGGATTTCGCCCGGCCCCGGGGGATCGAGATCAAGCTCCTCGATGACCAACGGCTTCGATGTCGCGAAGGGCCGTGGCTTTTCCATCTCGTGGATGACGGCGGCGCGGATCTTCATGATGCCTCGGGTTCGGAGGTTTTGGGTGGCAATTGGCGCGCCAGAGGTTAGAACGCCAGGGATGAAACTTCCAGGCGGCACTTCGGGCGCTTCGATGTACCAGTTGCAAGGGTCGATTCGGCCAGGATTATTGGCGCCGTCGCGACGGCTGTTGCTGACGACGGCGGCTTTTGCGCTTTGCCATCGATCGCTGGCCGCCGAAACCGGTCCCGGCATCAGAGTTGCGGCAGCGGCGGACCTGCGGCATGCGCTGGACGAGATCGCCGGTCGCTTTACGACAGAACGATCTCAGCCGGTCCGCGTCACCTATGGATCGTCGGGTAATCTTGCACGACAGATCGCACAGGGCGCGCCGTTCGAGTTGTTCCTGTCTGCCGACGAGAGTTTTGCCGACCGCCTCGTCGCCGAGGGACACGCGGAGGGGCCAGGGTTCACTTACGGCGTCGGCCGGTTGGCGCTGATTGCGAGGAAGGACACCCCGATCCGGGTCGAGGATGGATTACAGGCGATCGCCATTGCGCTCGCCGGCAATGAACTGTCGCGCTTCGCCATCGCCAACCCGGAGCATGCGCCCTATGGCGCGCGCGCAAAGGAGGCGCTCCAGTGGGCGCTGATGTGGGAGCCGCTGCAGGGTAGGCTGGTGTTGGCCGAGAACGTTGCCCAAGTGGTGCAATATGTGAGCACGGGCGCCGCCACCGCCGGGATCACGGCGCTGCCACTGGTCAAAACCGGGCCAGCCCGCGATGCGCTCAAATACGGCCTGATTCCGGCCAACATGCACGCGCCGCTGCGACAACGCTTGGTCCTGACGAAACAGGCGACTGCTGCGGCCCGCGCGTTCTACGTCTTCATTGCCAGCGCCGAGGCGCAGGCTATTCTGCGGGCTGCAGGATTCGAGCAGCCTTGAAAGGCGACAGAGCGTGGATTGGACGGCCTTCGCACTTTCGCTGAAGCTGGCGGTTTGGACGTGTGTCCTGCTCATTCCGGCGAGCCTGGTCCTGGCGCGCTGGCTGGCGTGGTCGAACGCGCGGTGCAAGCCCATTGCCGAAGCGCTGCTGATGCTGCCGCTAGTGCTACCGCCAACGGTGCTCGGCTACTATCTGCTGGTCGGGCTTGCACCCACGACATTGACCGGCGCCCTCGTCGGCGCCATCGCCGGGCGGCCGCTGGTGTTCACGTTTCCCGGCATTCTCCTGGCATCGCTGATCGTCAATCTGCCGTTCGCCGTGCAGCCCATGCAACGCGCTTTCGAGGCGGTGGAGCCGCATTTGCGCGAGGCCGCCTGGGTCTCAGGGCTAACGCGGCTCGAGACGTTCCGTCGTGTGGAATTGCCACTCGCCTGGCCGGGGGTGGTATCGGCGCTAGCCTTGGTCTTCGCGCATACGCTCGGCGAATTCGGCGTCATCCTGATGGTCGGCGGCAGCATCCCGGGCGAGACGCAAACGCTCTCGATTGCCATCTACGACCGCATGCAGGCCTTCCGTAATGGCGAGGCCGCGGCGATGGCGGCGGCGCTGCTCGCGTTTTCGTTCCTGGCGATCGCGGTCGTGCATCTGGCGGCGCGACGGGGCCGGCTGGTCCGCTCCGAACACGGACACGGCGACGGAGTGCGCCGGTGACACTGCGGGTCGCACTCGAGCAAACCGTTCCTGTGGCGCTGAATGTGCAGCTCACCTGCGCGCCGGGCGAGCTTTTGGCGCTGATCGGCCCCTCGGGCAGCGGCAAGACCAGCGTGCTGCGCGCGATTGCGGGCCTGTCCATGCCGCTCCGGGGTCGGATCGCCTGTAACAGCGAGACCTGGTTCGACGCCGCGATGGGCATTGCCCGGCCGCCGCAAGCGCGCCGCGTCGGCCTCGTCTTCCAGGATTACGCGCTGATGCCGCATCTGACGGCGCTCGATAACGTGGCCCTGCCTCTCGGTGGCCTGACCAAACCCGCAGCCCGTGCGCGTGCCGCCGAACTCCTCACACTCGTCAATCTCGAAGGCCTGGAAGCGCGCCGCCCACAGCAGCTCTCGGGCGGCCAGCGCCAGCGCGTCGCCATCGCCCGGGCGCTCGCACGCGATCCGGCCGTGCTGCTGCTCGACGAGCCCTTTTCCGCGGTCGATCAGATGACGCGCGAACGCTTGAAACGCGAACTCGTTGCCTTGCGCGCCCGCGTGACGATCCCGATCATCCTGGTCACGCACGACCTGGACGAAGCCATGGCGCTCGCCGATCGCGTAGCGATCATGCATCGCGGTCTGACGCTGCAATCGGGCGCGCCGAAGGATGTACGGTTGCGGCCCGACAGCCCGACGATCGCGCGGCTGATGGGGCAAACCAATGTCCTCAACGGTCGGCTCGAAGCGCCGGCAACAGCCGAACAACCCGGCCGCCTGGACTTCGACGGCATGAAGCTCGAGGTTGCCGTGACCGGCGGCTACCAGGCCGGCGATGCCGTCGCCTGGCTCATTCCGTCGGAATTCATCGTCCTGCACCGGCGTGGGCGCCCATCGCAGGGTGACCGGGAAAATCCCCTCGCGGGCATCGTCCAGGCGCTCACCGCACTCGGCGAGCAAACGGCTGTCGGTGTCAGACTGACAGGCGCCAGTGGCCACGTTCTGAATTTCCGGATGCCGACGCACGCGGCCCGCCGCAACGACCTCGCGGTCGGTGCCGAAGTAACCCTCTCGGCGCTTGGCCAGGGCATTCACCTGATGCGGCCTGACAGCACGATCAGAGACAGCACGGTGTGAGTTGCGCGTCGCCGCCAGAACTTCGGCAACCACGCCGCGTGCGCGGCCTTGGCTACTGTCTGCGACGCGGCGTATCGCGTTTTGAGACTTGAGCTATGCAACCTGCGCGAGCGGCACACTTCGTGCAACCCAGAGTTACAGCGCTCCAAATCGGCGCGCCTGACAAACTCTGGAGTTCTGCATGTTTTTCGCGTTAACGATTGGCGTGGCGCTCGCCACCGGCACTGGCGGCACCGTCACGCCTGGAACGGTCATTACTGGAACCGGCACCAGTGCAGCGGGCCTCACCGACTATCCGGCATTTCTGCGGCCAACGGCCAAGGTCGAAGCGATCGTCGATCGCGGCCTCATTCAGGAATTGATCGTGAAATGCGGGGCCGACGGCACAGCCATCATCTCGTATTCGAAAGTCGACCGAAAGTTTTGCACGCCGCAGCTGAAGTGCGACACGAGCCTGCGCGTCGTTCTCGCGCGGACGTGCGGTGGACGTTGAGTTCACTTACCCGCCCATGAAGGTCGGCAGCCACGCCTCGTGCGCGGCTTTCAGGTCGGCCAGCGGCAACGGCGCTTCGCCCTTGAGGCTCAAGGCGTTGCCACCGGCGCGGCCGACGATCCGCGCCGGCAAGCCAAGCAGGCGCGCGCGGTCCGCCACTTCTTCCGCAGTGCTCGGGTGGGCGGCCAGCACGTAGCGGCCCTGATCCTCGCCGAACCAGATCGCGTGCGCGGGCAGCTTGCCCTCGTAGGGATAAACTTCGACGCCGATGGCGCTCTTTTGTGTGCCTTCAGATGCCCACTTCGCATCCGGCTTTTGCGCGCCTTCGGCACGACCTGCCAGCGCCATTTCAGCGATTGCCACCAGCAGCCCGCCATCCGAGACATCGTGCACGGCCGTGACCTTACCCTCGCGGATCAGCGACCGCACCAGATTGCCAGCTTTCAGTTCGTCCGAGAGATCGACGGGCGGCGGCGCCCCTTCTGATTTGCCGGTTTCGATCAGCTGGTACAACGACTGGCCGAGGTGGCCCTGCTCGCGCCCAATCAGCACCAGCAAATCACCCTCGCGCTTCAGTTTGATATCGGCCGTCTGTGCATAATCCGGAATGAGGCCGACGCCGCCGATGGCCGGTGTCGGCGGAATGCCTTTTCCATTCGTCTCGTTGTAGAGCGAGCAGTTCCCAGACACGATCGGGTACTTCAGGAAGACGCAGGCCTCCTTCATGGCCTCGCAGGCGCCGACAAACTGGCCCATGATTTCGGGCCGCTCGGGGTTGCCGAAATTCATGTTGTCGGTAATGGCCAGGGGATCGGCCCCGACCGCCGTCAGGTTCCGCCACGTCTCGACGATCGCTTGCTTGGTGCCCATGACCGGATCGGCCAGCACATAGCGCGGCGTCACATCGCAGGCGATGGCCAATGCTTTCTTGGTACCGTGAATACGCACGACAGCCGCATCGCCACCCGGACGCTGCAGCGTGTCGCCCATGACCGTGTGGTCGTATTGTTCCCAGATCCAGCGGCGCGAGCAGAGATGCTCGGTCCCCATCATGCGCCGCAGCGTCGCGAGCATACCGTTGGCTCCGGCCTTCGGGACCGGCACCCACTCGGGCAGGATCATTTTCGGCTTGGGGGTCGGCACCCAGGGGCGCTCGTACTGGGGCGCGGAGTTCGCCAGCTTGTCGACAGGCAGATCGGCCTCGATCACGCCCTTGTGCTTAACAATCATGCGCCCGGTGTCGGTGGTCCGTCCGATGACCGCAAAATCGAGGCCCCACTTCTTGAAGATCGTTTCCGCTTCAGGCTCGCGGCCAGGTTTCAGGATCACCAGCATGCGCTCCTGGCTCTCCGACAGCATCATCTCGTACGCGGTCATACCAGCCTCACGCTGCGGCACGTGGTCGAGATCGATCTCGATGCCGACGCCGCCCTTGTCCGCCATCTCGGACGTCGAGGACGTGAGCCCCGCCGCGCCCATGTCCTGGATGGCGATGATCATGTCGGTGGCCATCAATTCCAGGCATGCCTCGATCAGCAGCTTCTCGGTGAAGGGATCGCCGACCTGCACGGTCGGGCGCTTCTCGGCCGATTTGTCGTCGAACTCGGCCGAGGCCATGGTGGCGCCATGAATGCCGTCGCGGCCGGTCTTCGAGCCGACGTAGATGACCGGCAAGCCGACGCCCTTGGCGGCCGACAGGAAAATCTTGTCGGTGCGCGCCAGGCCAACGCACATGGCGTTGACCAGGATGTTGCCGTTGTAGCCGGGATCGAAGTTGGTCTCGCCGCCAACCGTCGGCACGCCGACGCAGTTGCCATAGCCGCCGATGCCGCGCACCACGCCCGCCACCAGATGCCGGGTCTTCGGATGCTCGGGTGCGCCGAACCGCAACGCGTTGAGGTTGGCGATGGGCCGCGCCCCCATCGTGAAG
>JANXRM010000063.1 GCA_025353015.1 Hyphomicrobiales bacterium | reverse complement strand
TGCGCCACCAGATCACCAATGCACATTGGCAGCCTCGGTATGTCGCCCGTCTCGACACCGGCGTCAAAGGTCCGGCCAGTCTCGTACTGCAGCGTTTCGCGAGTGTTTGGCAAACATCGGGGGAGGCTTGGGAGAACGTGGCGATCACGGTCTCGACAGGTGAGGCTGGACGGCGAACGGAACTGCCCGCGTTGCAGGTTCTATCCGTTGGCTATGGCGCGCAACAGCCCACGGGGCTTCCGGAAGCGAGGCCTGCGTCCACAGTCGCAGTCGGCGCAAATGCTCGCAGTCTCGCGGCTGGTGATTGGGCTGAAAGCCATTCCGGCGGCGTGCATGCCAACTATGCATTGGTTGGCCGGCACACAATTGCAAACCAGTTTAGTCCGCGCAGGCTGACCATCGGTGAAATGCAGATCGAAACGTCGCTCAAGGCGATCGCCACGCCGCGTATCGATCGTGCGGCCTACCTCTATGCGACGCTCTCGCCACCCGAGGAGACGACGCTCGTCCCAGGCGTCGCACGCCTTTACCGCGATGGCAATTATGTTGGCGACACAACCTTACCGTTGATGGTCGCTGGTGAAAGTTACGATATCGGCTTTGGCGCCATCGACAGCGTTCGCATCGTACGCAACGTGACAAAGGACAAGGTTGCACAAGGTAGCGTTTTGAATGCCACGGCAACCGACGAACGGGCGATACGCATTCAAATTCGCAATCGTGGCAGCCAGTCGATCGATGTCGTCGTCCGCGATCAGAGCCCAATCTCCAGTCTCGACGAGATTAAGATCGAGCAGAAGGCGAAACCTGAACCCACACAGCGAGATTTCGGTGGGACACGTGGCACGATGGCCTGGGCTATGCGCCTCAATGCCGGCGAGATGCGCGAGATCGCACTCGACTATAAGATCAGTTGGCCGGCTGGACGTTCGATCGTGCTTGATCGAATCGCAGATGACTTATTCCGGTTCGGTACCAGAATCAGGTTCTGATATCCTCGACGGCGGCGCGCGACTACGTCTGCGCTGCCATTCTGTATGGAGCCAGCATGCGTGTCATTGGCATCGACCACTTTGTTCTCACCGTCGCCTCGATCGAGCGCACGGTGGCGTTTTACACGGGCGCGCTTGGGCTGACGCACGAGGTGTTCGGGCCGATGCGGCGGCACGCGCTGCGCTTTGGGCCGCACAAGATCAACCTGCATCAGGCCGACAACATGTTCGATCCCAAGGCCCAGCATCCGACGATGGGCTCGGGCGATCTCTGTTTCCTTGTCGATGACCTGGCCGGTGCCGAGGCGCAGCTCAAAGCCGCGGGCGTGCCCATTCTGGTCGAGCGGTCCAGCAGGGCCGGTGCGCGCGGGCCGATCACGTCGATCTATGTCCGCGACCCCGACCAGAACCTCGTCGAGCTGTCGGTCTATCAGGACGGCAGCAAGGCCGCGTCATGAGAACTGGCCACGAGTTGCTGACGGTCGCGCAAATGACCAAGGCCGATCGGCTGGCGGTCGAGTCCGGCGTGTTGTTCCTGACGCTGATGGAGAACGCCGGCCGTGCGGTGGCAGACGAGGCGATGAAAATGGTGCCGATCGGCGGCCGTATCCTTGTCCTATGCGGCCCTGGCAACAACGGCGGCGACGGCTTCGTGGCAGCCCGGCTGCTGCGCGCGCAGGGGTACAAGGTTGGTGTCGAGCTGTTCGGTGAGATCGAGAAATTGAAAGGCGCTGCTGCCGAGATGGCCGCACGATGGGGCAACGAAATCGTTGATGCCAATTCTGAAGAGCCTCGTCACTTTCATTCAGTCGACCTGATCATCGATGCCGTTTTCGGGGCAGGGCTATCGCGGCCGATCGAATATGGCCATCTGACCGACCAGTTTACGCGGGTTGGCGATACGCCGGTTCTCGCCGTTGACGTGCCGAGCGGGCTCGATGGTGATACCGGACAGGCCGATGGCCCGATCCTGCCCGCCACGCGCACGATCACTTTTTTCCGGAAAAAGCCTGGCCACGTCTTGATGCCGGGGCGTTTTTTGTGCGGCGACGTCGTCGTCGCCGATATCGGCATACCCGAGACAGTGCTGCGCAGGATAAAATTGGAGACGCATCTCAACGCGCCAGCGCTTTGGCACACAGCATTGCCGCGCCCCACAAACGACGACCACAAATACACCCGCGGCCATGCGCTCGTTGTGTCTGGACCACCCGAGAGTACGGGAGCGGCGCGGCTCGGCGCACGCGGCGCGCTGCGGATCGGCGCCGGGTTGGTGACGGTGGCCTCGCCCAGAGCGGCGTTTCCGGTCAATGCCGCGCATCTGACGGCAATCATGCTGAAGCCCTTCGACGTGCCGCACGGGCTCGCCAGCGTGCTGGACGATAAGCGCTTCAACGCCGTGTTGGTCGGGCCGGGATGCGGCGTCGGCGCTGTCACACGCGACATGGTGGCGATCGCCTTGCAGTCCGGTGCGTCCGTCGTGATCGACGCCGATGCGTTGACGTCGTTTGCAGTTCCATCAGACGCCCGTGCGGGTAATCTCTCGCCGGCCAACTTCGGCTATCTGACGCCCACCGCGCCCGAGATGCGGATAGCGCCTGACACGCTGTTCGAGCTGATCCACGCGGCCAACGCGCTGCCGCCGGTCGCCATACGGACGCAGTTTCGGCCGCCCATGCCGGAGCCGCCGCAGGTTGTCCTGACCCCGCACGAGGGCGAGTTCAAACGCCTGTTCGGCGACCTGCCGGGCTCGAAGCTCGACCGGGCGCGGGCGGCGGCAAAGCTTTCCGGCGCCATCGTCGTGCTCAAGGGTGCGGATACGGTGATCGCCAGTCCGGCTGGTGATGCAGCCATCAACGACAACGGCCCGCCCTGGCTGGCGACGGCGGGCTCCGGCGACGTGCTGGCGGGGTTCATCTCAGGTCTGCTGGCACAGGGCATGCGGCCGTTCGAGGCGGCCTGCGGGGCGGTCTGGCTGCACGGCGCATGCGCGACGGCGTTCGGTCCGGGCCTGATCGCCGAGGATCTGCCGGAGGTTTTGCCCAAGGTCCTGGCCAAGCTTTTGGCCGAGGGGGCTTGATCGCGTTCCTTGGAGACGTGGCGCCGGCACGGTGTTCGCACGATGAACAATAGTTAAATACACGGTTCAGAGTGGGTTCAGCGCGGCAATGGCATTTTCTCTTTCATAGGCACGGACGAGAACGGCGGGTTGGCCCGCCAATCCAAAAAGTCCGGGCCGTGAGATTTGAACCAGGAGCCTGCGCTATGACCAAGATCGCCCTTTTCGCCGCCCTCGGCCTCGTCGCCCTGACCAGCACGGCCCAGGCTTACGATGCCCGCCAGGCCGAAATCGACCGCCGCGAAGCCGTCCAGGAGCAACGCATCCAGGCCGGCCGCCGTTCGGGCGAGATCACCCGCTCTGAAGCCCGCCAGCTCGAAGCCGAGCAGGCCCGCATCAAACAGCTGGAGCGCAACGCGCTGCGTGACGGGCATATCGACCGCCGCGAGGCCGCCCAGATCCGGCAGGCGCAGAACGATGCCAGCCGCCACATTTACCGCGAGAGTCACGACAACGAGCGGGCGACCCGGTGGAACCGCTGGTGGTAATCGCGCTTTGAATTGAGCGCGTCGCTGCTTCTCTCCAAGTCGACCTCAGGGCTGCCGGTCCCCCCGGCAGCCCTTTTTCGTCTGGCCAGCGGCGTGCGTCACGCTGCCTGTCGCGCCGATTTTGCGTCCTCGCGAATCATGCTGGCGCCTTTCTCGGCGATCATGATGGTCGGTGCGTTGGTGTTGCCCGTCGTCACGGCCGGCATGATTGAGGCGTCGATAACGCGCAGCCCCGCAAGCCCGTGCACGCGCAGCCGCGAATCAACGACGGCCTGCGGGTCCTCGCCCATTTTGCAGGTGCCAACAGGGTGATAGATCGTCGTGCCGAAGGCGCGGATGTATTCGGTCAGGGCGGCCTCGGTCGTCACGCTGGGGCCAGGCACGATTTCACCGGCTGAAAATTCGGCAAAGGATTTCTGTGCGAAGATCGCGCGGGCCTGAGCGAGGCCCGCCAACGCCACCCTGATATCGCCAGGGGCCGAAAGGTAATTGGGTTTGATGAGAGGCCTGACCTGCGGATCGGCCGAGGTCGCCATGATGGTGCCGCGGCTTTCCGGCCGCGCGATCGAAACGGCAATGGTGGCGCCGGGCAGCTTTTCCAACGCGCCGAATTTTGTCGGATCATAGCTGGCGGGCGAGAATAGCAGCTGAATGTCGGGCGCCTCGACGCCTTCGCGGCTGCGCGTGAAGCACTGGGCGCTGGAGACGCCGAACGTTAGCGCGCCGTTGCCGACCGTCAGCCATTTGGCGATCTCACCCAATAGCCGCACACCGCGCGCTAGTTCGTTGATGGAACGCGTGCCCGGCTTCAGGCGATGTGAGATGCGGGTGGCATAATGGTCCGAGAGATTGTTGCCGACGCCCGGCAGGTCATGCAGCACCTCGACGCCGATGGACTTGAGATGCGCGCCCGGGCCGATGCCGGACACCTGCAGCAGATGCGGCGAATTGATGGAGCCAGATGACACGATCACCTCGCGCCGCGCCTTCACGTCGATTTCGCGCGTCATCTGCTCGATGCGCACGCCCGTGCAACGTTTGCCGTCAAGCAGCAACTTCAATGCGGTAGCGTTGGTGACGACGCGCAGATTCGGCCGACTTCGCGCGTCGCGCAGGAACGTCTGGGCCGTGGAGCCGCGGAAGCGTCCGTTGCGCGACATCTGCGAATAGCCGACGCCGTCGGCCGGCGTGGCGCCGGACAGATCCGTCAGGAACGGATGGCCCGCCGCCCGCGCGGACTCGACGAAACGGTCCGTGATCGGCAGCACCGTCCGGTAATCCTCGATCAGCAGTGGGCCTTCTTTGCCGCGATATTGGTCTTCGCCCGGTGCGTAGCGCTCCATCGCCTTGAAGTGGGCCAAGCAATCGTCATAGGTCCAGCCGCGGCAGCCCATCTGCGCCCAAGCATCGTAGTCCGCAGGATTGCCGCGCACGAACAGCATGCCGTTGATCGACGAGGAGCCGCCGAGCACGCGCCCCCGCGGCCAATGGATGGCGCGGTTGCCGGTTTTTGCGTCGGGCTCGGAGGCGTAGTTCCAGTTCACCAGCGGGTTATAAAGGAGCTTCAGGATGCCGGCCGGTACGTGGATCATGGGGTGCCAATCGCGGGGACCGGCCTCGAGCAGGATCACGTCCGCGCCGTCAGCCGAAAGCCGGTTGGCCAGCACACATCCGGCCGAGCCAGCGCCCACGATCACATAGTCCGCTTCCATCATCTCAGCCCCTCATTGCGTCAGGTCATCTGGGAACGGCAGACTAACCAGAGATTCCCGGCTTGACCAACCCATGCGGCATTGACTCGTGCGGGATTGGCTCGTGCGGCATTGGCCCATGTCGTAAGGGCAGCGGGCGTGAAGGTGGTGCGGCACCAGGACGGATCCGAGATGGATACTGACCTGGCGCCCGCAAGTGCCTGCAAAAAATCTAGTACGCCTTCGTGTCCGGTTTCTTCGCGGCGGCCGGCTTCGTGCCGGTCAGCATGCCCCGCATACCCTCGCCGTTGACGCGCCACCACTCGTGCAGGATGCGGACATCCCAGCCGATGCAGAAGTGCTGCACGCCCATTTCGATGTAGGGCGCGGCCTGTTTGATATCGCTGAGTTCGACGCGCGGATGCAGGCCCTTCTTCAAGGCCAATTCGATGGTCTTCTGTTCGGCCTTCTTGACGTCGGGGTGCGCCCGCTGACCCGTGAGGCCAAGGCTCATGGAATAGTCGGCGCTGCCGAACTGCACCATGTCGATGCCTTTGACCGACAGGATCGCATCGAGATCTTCGACGCATTCCCGCTTCTCGACCATGATGGCGATCACGACGTCATTGAGCGCCTCGACATAAGCCGGCGAGCCGCCTTCGCGCACCGTGCCGACGTCGCGCCGCATGCCGACGCCGAGACGTCCTCCCGTTCCCGGTGTTTCCGCACGCACCGCCCCGACACACTCCTTGGCATCGGCGACGGTGCGCAGATCGGCGAACAGGATGCTCTGGAAGCCCGAGCCGATGGCCCGCATCGCCTGATGCGTCCATTGCGTCTGTTCGATCTTGATCATGCCGCCGAGATCCTTCAGCTCGAGCGCGCGGCCAAGATTGTCCAGGTCGTGCATGGTGAAAGGCGAATACTCGGCGGTGAATTCAACGTAGTCGTAGTTACCGGCGTCGCCGACCAGCTCAACGAGCGTCGGCCAGGTCGATAGCAGATGCGTCGCGACCGTCGGTTT
>JANXRM010000059.1 GCA_025353015.1 Hyphomicrobiales bacterium | reverse complement strand
TATGTCGAGGGCGGCGCCTACCACAGTGTCTTCTGCTTCGCGGTAGAAGCCGATGCCCTGGCGTTCGCGGCGGAGTTCGGCGGCCGGATCATGGACCCGGCGGCAAGACCACGTTGGGGACGCGCTCGCCAGTGACGGCGTCAGGGACCCGCATTCCGCGTCGCCGCGCTGATGGCGATCGTCGGGATAACCCGGTCAATGCTAGCCCGACAGTTTGCGCTGGCGACCGCGATTGCGACGGGTTCGCCTGGCGACCATTGTCGACCATTCAACGGCTCGGATTTCCAAACCAATGGCGCCGTTGTCGGAGCGTTGGTGCCGTGGTATTCTCCCGCGATGTTTGTATGGGGGAGTTCGATGTTGTCAGACCTACTTGATATTGTAGCCCTGGTGCCGGTGGCGCTGCCGGTCGGTTTATCGGTCATCGGCGTTTTGGCTGCGGGCATCGTCATTAGTAGGCGGTCGCGAGAGGCCAAACGGGTAACCGCGACAGATGGGACAGGACGGGACTACTATAAATCGGCTGCCGAGCAGCGGCCTCATCGGGATGATCCACGCGATATCGAAGAAATAAAATCCAGCCTTATTAACCTCTCAGGAAGCCCAACGAATCATAGCAGTAGCGCACCCACTCGAAGCCTGCCTGAGCGCGTAGTGACTGATAAAGTAGAGCCCAGCAAGGACGATATCCTATCCTCTATTCGCAGAATCGCCGGTGAAGATCCAAACTCCAGTGTGGCTGCTCCACATCCCGTCGAGGCTCGGCCGGGACTCGCCGCCTATACCGTCGAGGCTGGGCCGGCAATCGCCGCCGCTGCGCTCGCCGCCGCTGCGGCGCGCTCGATGCAAGCCGCGAAACCGCAGTTTTCTGCGAGAGTTCTTGCGAGAGTTTCTGCGAGAGATTTTGACCTATCGGTCGAGAGAGATTCGGCTCCTGCGCTTGCGCTTGACCGTTTTTGCCCTGCTCCGCCAGTCGACGCTGCAGCGCGAGAGATTGCCAGCCAAGTCGTATCAAGCGGGCGCCTGATCGAGAATATCCCGCGGCAGATGACTGTCGCACAGAAGACGACCGTTGAAGTGCGTCTCGGGAACCCGAACGCCATGGGGATCGGCCACGGATTCGCAGGTCCAGGCGAACTGGAAGAGCATCTCGTCAATATCGTCGAGACCATGGCCGTGCAGCTTGTCGCCGACCGCGACACGTTCGAAATCGAAAGCACCAGCCCGCGCGAGCAAGTCATCAAGCGGGGTCGCTTCAAAGGCACACCATACGAGCACCTTGGCCTCGCCGAATTCGGGCAGTGGATATTCTACGTTACGCCCAAGGAACGTGGCACACACAAGCTGGCGCTCCGCATCTCCGCAGAAATTGGCGGTCATGGACATGCAACACTGCCGGACCGGCTGATCCCGGTCGACGTGATCGTGGACTACAAGAAGGAAGGCGTCGCGCTGGGCACACACGCGGCCAAGCTTGCTTTCACCGGCAGCGTCACGGGACTGTTTGGCGCGATCGTCGGCGGCGTCACAAGCAAGTACTGGTGGCCGCCGCTGGAAGCTTGGATGCGGTCGATGGGCTGGTTGTGACCTATCATCGCCCGTTCTCGAATGACGCAAGTTTCGGGCTCAGCCTACCAGCCGACGAGCAAAGCGCACGACGGCGCCGAGCTTTCGCATCTGCAGATCCTCCAAAGTCTACCGCGAGCCTCAAGAGAATCGCCGCCCATTCCGCGACCGCGTGTGGCCACCTTGCCGACTGTGGCGATCATGCACGATGGAAGATTTCGGGGCTACTGCGCCAAAGGCGCGGGGCAGCAAACAAAGCATCGGGTATCGCGCGGCGATAGGATCTCCTTGGGGCGCTCCCACGCACGCGCCACCGCCTGAACTCTGGCGTCCAAAGCTCTATGACGCCAGCACCCAAATTTGGGCCTGTCCAGGAATGCCGGACACTCGGTCTGTCCATAAAAGCTGTATGCTGAAAATACGTTGACATATTTATGCAGCTTCGATAAGTCATGTGCATCGACAACGAGTTGCCACGGAGACGACGATGACCATTCAAGCCCAATGCGCCGAGGCCTTCCCCAGCGCCCCGCAGGCTACCAAACTGAGCCCAGCCTTCCAGTCTCTGCGCACGGCCCTACTCGCCCCGGCGGTCCCGGCTGCGACCCGCGCCGGCCTGCGGACGCACTGCCTCAAGATCAACCTGGAGCCCGACGAGAAGGTCGTGGTCGATGCTCAGGCGGGCACCATCTTGCTCACGACTTCGAACAACGCAATCGAATGCTTGCTGGCCGCGCTCGGGAAGAATCACCCTGCCGCCGATTGGGACGCGATCGAGCTGGAGACGCTGGGGCGCGCCTTCGTGGAAACCGACGACCTCGACCTCATCCCCGAGATCCGTGACCGGCGTTTCATCCTGCAGTTTCAAATCCAATGGGCGGTCTTCGACGGCACCGGCTCCGTGGCATTCAGCCTGACCGACAACGATATCGTCAACTTGCTCCATGACCTGGCGCGCCAGGGCGGCGAGAAGCCGGTGATCGCCCATCCGCTGAAGGGGCAATCGAAACGGCCGAAGGCGCAAGTGCGGACGGGCCGTCAGGCAAAGCCGGGCGCGTCGGCCCATTGAGGAGGGATCATCTGGCGAGCGACTTGAGCCTTGCGCTCGCCATTTCTGACGAGCCGTAGCGCCGATTCAGTATTTTCTGGGTTTATTTCAAGCATGAATATATTCCAGAGAAATATCAATTGACAAAATCCATATATACTATTATGTCAAAAACATCGACACGGCTCGGGCAGGCTGTTTCGGTGTTTCGGGCAGAGGGGTCGCGCAAGCGGCCCCTTTTCGTTTCAGGCCAGCCAGCCAGAAGCCCGCCCCGTTCTTCTGCTTCACGAGACAGCAGCGTCGGTTGCGTTTTCGCCAGGGGCAACGACGCGGACATTCCAGGCCGCTGGAATTGCCACGCCGAAATACGTCACCGCGCTCACCTTGCGCCGGCTGCCGCCGACAGCAGGGACGGCCCGGCCAGCGAGCCGGCCGAATGTCGTGTCGTTCAGGTCCGGCCAACCGTGCTGGTGCCGCATCACCCGGTAGGCGCGCACAAGGCGGGCTCCCGTCACCCTCCCGTCGGGGTCGCGATCGAGCCGGCGCATGAAGGCCAGAACGGCGGCGTAGGCGGGATCAGGGATGGTTGGCTGCGCCGCTGCCGACACCTCGTCGACCCCTCCCATAATCGTCGCCGGCTCCGGTATCCCTACGGGTGGGTTGTCGACGGTCTGAAACGCCCGATCCACGGGCGTTAGGGAGGGCTCCAGCGCGGGCACCGGTTGGCTCGCCAAAACTATCCCTACGGGAGGGGCAATCTCGACGGTTGAGGGAGCCGTCGGCGCCGAAGGCTCCCGTTGAGTATCCCTTGGGAGGGAGGGTGCCACCACTTGCCTATCGACGACCCTCCCTGCTGGGGTCGAGGCGCCCAACTTGGTCGTGGGTCCCCGTCCCGGCATCAGCGGCTCTACAGCGGCCATCAAAACAAACCCCAGGACCTCGACCAGGACGGCCCAGACGATGGCGCGGTGGAGGCCCAGCGCCTCGGGGTCCATGCCGGCCCACCGTGCGATCAAACTCAATTCCGGATTGGGCGCCGCCGTCGGCTTCTCTTCCCGCTGCTCCTGCCGCAGCCGCTGGATCTGGGAGCGCAGCTCACCGGCTCGATTG
>JANXRM010000019.1 GCA_025353015.1 Hyphomicrobiales bacterium | reverse complement strand
GGTGTCGTCGGTCTGTCGGTTACTCATGTACAGCCTCATCTGGTGGTCTGTGATGTGGAGGCCGGGCACGTTCTGATCCTCTCATTATCGAGACGAATCAGTCAGTTGACCCGGCTGCACTCAGCCACCGGACGGGGTCTTAAAATTACGCTGCCGGGGGTGGACTGCCGCCGGTCGGGCTCCGCCCTCCCGTCGTCAGCCCACCCCCGGCACAGTCTCATCCTGATTGACGCTGGTTCTCACCTTGATTGTCGCGCGGCACACTACCGGCCTGACATAGACGGGTTACGCGCAATTGCCGTATCGGCCGTCATTGCACATCATTTTTCGGAGGCTCTGCTGCCGGGCGGATTCCTCGGCGTCGATATGTTTTTTGTGATCTCCGGATTCGTCATCACAACATCGCTGCTCAGCCAGCCGCACGCATCGGCAACACAGCTACTGCTTGGGTTCTACGCCCGCCGCGTCAAGCGGCTGATCCCGGCACTCATCGTCTGCGTTCTAGTGACGACGCTGCTCGGCGTGCTCGTGATTTCTCCAGACAATCCCGAGTTCAGGCGGATCATGAACAGCGGAGCGTCGTCGCTCGTCGGGTTGTCAAATATCTACTTCTATCATGAAGTGCGCGACTACTTCGGTGCATCGACGGTATTGAATCTGTTCACGCATACTTGGTCGCTCGGCGTGGAAGAGCAGTTTTATCTGTTGTTTCCGGCACTGCTGTGCTTGTCCACGTTGAGAACGCAATCACGGTCGCCGCTGATCGTGGCGCTCATTGCTCTGAGTGGGCTTTCATTTGCAGCATATCTATGGCGATTCCAATCGGACCCGGGCGCGTTCTTCATGTTGCCCTACCGGTTCTGGGAACTGAGCGTTGGCTGCCTTGTCGCCTTGCTGCCCACCGAGTTCTGGGAACGTCATAGCAATGATCGAGTCCGCTCACTGGCCCCCATGATCTCTGGGCTTGTAGCCATCGGAGGACTTCTCGCACCAGCAACTTTACGTCTTGTCGCGACGCCGCTTGTCGTGCTGGCGACTGCCGCACTCATCATGACCTTAAAGCCTGGGCAAGCGATCTATCGGCTTCTCAATCTCCGCGTCATGCTGCTGCTCGGGCTGATGTCCTATTCGCTCTACCTGTGGCATTGGAGTGTACTAGCTATCGCCCGCTGGACGATAGGCGTTACCCCACTGACGGCACCGATCCTACTGGCGACGATGCTTGGGCTGGCAGCGGGCAGCTATTCGTTCATCGAGCGCCCATTGCGACGACGAGCATGGGCATCCAGCAATCTCGCGACGGTGACAATGGCCGGCTTGCTCATTGCAGGCTCGGCTGGCCTCGTCATCGGTCTCAGAGGCAACCGTTTCGGTGTCCTGTACATGGGTGCACCTGTCGCGATGGCCGCAAAAGGTGTCGAGACGTTGCAGGATGACAAATGGCCAACAGGGCGCACTGGGCCGATCTGGAACGCCAAGAATTGCTTTTTGACTTCAGACGATGAGGTCGGCAAAATGATTGACTTTCAAGCGTGCTCAATCGGCGGCGATCCTGCCGCGGCTGCGCGCCGCTTCCTGGTGATAGGCAATTCGTTCACCGCTGCCACCTTTGAGATGTTCACAGACATCGCCGCCAAGCGGCTTGGCGTGGTGACGGTGACTTCGTCGTGGGGGGCGTCGCCGGTGCCAGAAATTCCGAACACATCTCAATGGTCGAAGGCGCATGGCTATTACTGGGAATCCGTCGTGCCGAAGCTATTTTCTCGACTGTCGAGCGGCGACGTTGTCATCATGGTGAACGACATCGCGTACCTAACGCCGCATGAGGATACAAGCCTCGCAGAAGATCAGCGGAGGCAATTGAAAAGCGGGTTGAAGCGGCTGTCACTCGAACTGCGACAGAGGGGTGTGTCGATAGTATTTTTGGCGACGTTGCCATTCATGCGCGATGCCGGTTGCACCCCCGATATCGCTCGCCCCCAATGGTTTAATTTCGGCTTGCCGCCGGGTTGCACCTATTACTCTCAAGCGTCTACCCTGGCTCGGCGGAAGCCGGTGATGCAGGTCCTCGGCGCAATTGAAGCTGCTCACGCGAATTTCCGGGTGCTGGACCTGCTGCCGTTATATTGCCCGAACGCCGCGTGCACCTTTTTCTCTCTTGAAATGGTTCCGATGTATCGAGACACCTTCTCGCATCCGAGCATCGAGGCAAACATCCTGGCAAGGCCCTACCTATGGGCGGCAATCCAATCATTACCTCTGGCAAACTGAGCGTCGTTGTGGTGCCCGTGATGCTCTTGATTACCTTGGCAAGGCCAGGGAGTGGTGAGCGCCGCGTACCCTCACGACCATCGGAGAGACCGCGCGGCGCCTCTACCCGTCGGCCACCCTGACCGGCGGTGTCGTGGCGGTTGCCGGTCGAATGCGCCGCGTACGATTGGCAGGATTGAACCCGTGGAAGCTTCGGCACGCCCACATCGCGTGGTCGTTCCTTCACTTCGACCAGACATCCTTTTCGGGTTTCGCGCTCTTTGCGCCCCAGGCGTCGTCGGGCGCGACGCCCGCTGCAGGCGCACCGTGGCTGGACGCAGGCGCGGCTGGGCCAGACGCAGGCTCGGCGAGGCCCGCCCCGGCGGTTTCATCACCCATGGAGCGACGTTCTTCGTCCGAAAACCCCGACGCCTTTGCAAGGATTGCCGCCGCTGCCGGTGTTGCTGCGCCAGCGTAGTCGGAGCTGTACCGCCTGCTGCTGCTCAAGGTGAAGGCAAAGCTATGAAGGTCAGTGCTGAAGGCGGCGACCTTGCCGGCATCGACGCCGAGCTTCGCGCCTTGCTTTGCTGCCTCAAGTCCAGCGCCGAGGAAGATCACGAGCCAGCCTTCCTCCTGCCGCGCCTTGATCAGCAGCGAGATCGAGTCGAAGGTGTGCTTCCGCGAAGCATTCTCCTGGCCGTCAGTGGCGACGACGAGGACAGCACGCTTGGCGCCGGCTTTGGCGAGCTTTGCGTCCAGGCTGGCAATCGAGCGGCCGATCGCGTCGAGCAGAGGCGTGCTGCCACGGGGAACAAAATCTGCGGCCGTCAGCGGCGCGATCTCCGACATGATGCCATCGCGGATTGTCTCGATGGAGGCCGAGTCAAAAATCGTCAACGCGAAGGACGCGCCATTCAGTGCGGGGTCTGCCTGGGACCCGGTGATGTATTCGTTGGCCGCGCCCAAGGTCGCATCGCGGCAGGACGCCATGCTGCCGGAACGGTCGAGCAAAAGTTCGATGAATGTCTGGTCCATAAATCCAAGCCTCTCTTGTTACTCAACTCTCACTTGTCCCAAG
>JANXRM010000012.1 GCA_025353015.1 Hyphomicrobiales bacterium | reverse complement strand
CCATGTGCGGGCCGTTCTGCTCGATGCCGCCGGTCGGCACAATGACGGTCGTGGCGCCACCGGCGATGACGCCGCGGACATCCTCCCAGGTCATGTCCTTCATTTCGACCGTCGTGACGGCTTGCGGCGCGGTCTGCGACCCGGTCGAAGCCAACACAGCAAGGAGGACGCCGGCCAACGGCAAAACGGCCAGCGCCACAGCGAGCTTGACTGAGATCTTCGGGGCGCGAATTAACAGCATGGTTCGGTATCGCCTTGGCACGACATTGGGCACGACATTGGGCACGACATTGGTCGCGAGATAGGAAGCGGCAGGCTAACGCGTCCCTCTTAAGCAACTGCAAACCCCGCTGACGCGACGAATGGGCTGCACGTTTCGGCATGCATTCCTTAACCAACCTCTGGCAGGGTTCACGCCTGGACTGAGCGTAACGGAGTTCTGTCACCGTGTTCGATAATCTCGGATTGATTTTCAGCAAGCTGTACGCGATGTACAGCAATCTGTTTCTGGTCATGGCCGGTCTGGCCGTCCTCTTTACGCTGATTGCGATCTTCACCAACCAGGCGTGCAATCCCGATCGTCGCTGGTGGCAAAGCCGCGAACTGCCAACCGACATCTGCTATGCACTCGGCACCACGCTGATTTTGCCGTATCTGAGCTTTCCCGCCGCGGTGCTCGTGCATCTGAGCTTCTCCGGCTTCATGACCACGGCTGAGATCGAATCCTATTTCCAGAATGGCCGCGGGCCGCTCGCCGGCATCGGCTTCTGGTGGCAGGTGCCGATCAGCCTCGTCCTCACGGACTTCATGGCCTACTGGTTGCATCGTGGTTTCCATAGCGCTGCCATGTGGCGGTTCCACGCCATCCATCACTCGTCGAAGGACGTGGACTGGCATACGACCTACCGCATGCATCCCGTCAATCACGCGCTGTCCCCACAGCTTGTCGCCGTGACGATGCTGACGCTTGGCATTTCGCCTGAAGTTCCTGCCTTCCTCATCGCCTGGGAAATCCTGAGCGCCGCCTTCGTCCACGCCAACCTCAACTGGACGTTCGGCCCGTTCAAACACGTCATCGCCAGCCCCGTCTTCCACCGCTGGCACCACGGCCCGACCAACGACGGCGGCAGCATGAATTTCGCCTCGACGTTCTCGATCTTCGATTGGATGTTCGGCACGTTCCACATGCCGGATGGCCGCTTGCCCCTGCAGTTCGGCGTCGACGACCCGAACTTTCCAGACACCTATCTCGGCCAGTTACTCTATCCGCTGCGGCCGCACGCCGATCACGACATCGTACCGGCCGCACCATCGTCTGGGCCCACGGCCACCTGACAGGCGCCGTCCGCTGCGGCAGTCAGGGACGATCAGCGCCCTGCTGCCACAGAACTGATTGCGGTTTGCGCTGCTTCGGCGCAAATCTCGATCCGTGGCAGCTGCGCCGGAGGAACCTCAGTCCGTGACATCCGAGAATTTCACAGACGCGGCGCTCGCCGCACGCACGATCGCCGATCGCGTCGGGCCTGATATCCGCATGGCCGTGCCGATCGGCATCGGCAAGCCGGTCCTGCTGGTCAATGCGCTCTATCGTCTGGTCGAGGCCAATCCGCGGTTGAGCCTCACGATTTTCACCGGTCTCACGCTGACCCGGCCGCAGTTCAAATCGACGCTGGAAGCGCGCTTCGCCGGCCCCCTCCTACAACGGCTGTTTCCGACCTATCCGGAAGCGCTTTACGTTGCAGCCCAACGCGCCAACCGACTGCCGCCGAATATCCGCATCAGTGAGTTTTTCTTGCAGGCGGGTGTATGGCTCGGCAACGCCACCGTGCAGCAGAACTATATCAGCCTCAATTATTCGCACGTCGCGCGCCATCTCCAGCGCTTGGAGACCAACGTCTTTGCGCAGGTGGTCTCGCCGCACGACAATGCAGAAATCCCACGCGTCAGTCTCGGCTCCAACACCGACATCGCCTTGGATATGCGGGACTACATCGACGCGCGCCGCAAAGCTGGCATACCCGTTGTTGTCGCGGGCGAGATCAATTCACATATGCCGTACATGCCGGGCCCCGCGGAAATCGCAACAACCGACTTCGACGTGATGCTTGCGCCGGCGGGCCCACATCACGAGTTGTTTGCACCGCCCAAGGAGCCGGTCTCGCTCGCCGACTACGCCATGGCGCTCAATGCCGCGACCCTGATCCGGGACGGCGGCACGCTGCAGATCGGCATCGGTTCGTTCTCTGATGCGCTCGCCCACGCACTGATCCTGCGCCACACCCAAAACGGTGTGTTCCGGGAACTGCTCGGAAAACTCGGCACCCCATTACCGCCCACGGCCGAACTCGGACCATTTTCGCAAGGCCTTTACGGGTGCACGGAAATGCTGGTCGACGGTTATCTCGCGTTGAAGCGCGCCGGCATTCTCAAACGCCGCGTTCCGACACCTGACGGCGGCACGGCAATCCTGCATGCCGGATTCTTCGTCGGCAACCAGGCGTTCTACCGGCAATTGCACGACATGGCGCCGGCAGAGCTGGCCGAGATCGTCATGAGCCCGATCTCCTATACCAACACGCTTGATGGCGACACGGAGCGCAAACGGACCGAACGGCGCGATGCGCGCTTCGTCAACACGTGCATGACCGCGACGTTGCTCGGTGCTGTCTCCTCCGACGCCCTCGACGATGGCCGTGTCGTCTCGGGCGTCGGCGGCCAGCACGACCTCATTGCCATGGCGCATCAGTTGGAGGGCGCACGGTCGATTCTCGCCGTGCGCAGCACCCGCAGCCAGAACCGGCGCCTGATGTCGAATATCGTCTGGTCGTATGCCAACACGACGGTACCCCGCTCGCTCCGCGACATCTTGATCACCGAGTACGGGATCGCGGACATCAAGGGCTGCTCGGACCGCGACACCATCTCGGCCATTCTCGGCATCGCCGACAGC
>JANXRM010000101.1 GCA_025353015.1 Hyphomicrobiales bacterium | reverse complement strand
CGAGAGTTCCTGGCCGGGCTCCGAGCCGCCAGCCTGGATCAGCAGTGGCTCACCCTTTGGCGGCCGTTCCATATTGAGCGGCCCACGCACGCGGAAATGTTTCCCTTTGTGCTCGAGCGCGTGCACTTTGGTACGATCGGTGAAGACGCCGGTCTCCCGGTCCCGCACGACGGCACCCTCCTCCCAGCCCCGCCAGAGGCCGCGCACGACGTCGACGAACTCGCCTGCGATCTCGTAGCGCTGGTCGTGCTCGATATTCTGATCGCGGCTGAAGTTCTGGTAGGCATCGGGTGAATTAGAGGTGACGATATTCCACGCGATGCGCCCCTCCGTCAGATGCGCGAGCGACTGGAACACGCGCGCGACGTTGAACGGCTCGCTGAAGCTCGTTGACGTCGTGCAGCCAAAGCCGATCTTGCGCGCCATCAGGCTCAGCGCTGCCACAGTCGTCGTCGGCTCCAAGCGCGTCTGCATCGAGGGATGATCGTTCGGCGCCGAAATAAGACTGTCGGCGATGAAGAAGAGGTCGAATTTGCCGTGCTCGGCGATACGCACGCCAGCCTGCGCAATCGGCCAGCTGCAATTGCTGTCGAACGCGCCCGGCATGCGCCAACCGGCGATGTGATTGCCAGTTCCGAGCCAGAACACGGCGAGATGCATTTGGCGCTTTCGGTCCGGCACGATGCTCCTCCTTCACGCGACCTTTGATGCTGCATTCGCGCCCGCGACGACTGCCCGTCGTACCTGCACGAGCCGTCGGCGAACTTCGCGAGCGGGACACGAACCACGATTGCCGATGCTATGCCCAAATCGCCCATCTTGACCAACGAAACCGGCGACCACCGTCGTTGGCCGCGCGCGACCCGTCATAACCGAAGTCATAGCGGAAGAATGGTAGTGCCTGCCGAGATGTGGCTCATCGACGGTCCACACGAAGCAATCACTCGGGGGTAGGTCGCGACACAAGGGTATTGATCCGGCCCGACCGCGACGATAGTCTTGGCCGACGAGCCGACAAAACAGAAGCGGCCGTCTCAGGGTAGGATCGCGCAATGTCCACGGCAGTTGTGTCCACCGCAGATGCGCCAGTGCCGGCCTGCGACGCTCGATCGTGGTGTGCCGGCCAATGTTGAATTTTCTGGCCCGTCGACTGCTGATTGCGGCGATGACGTGCGTAATGATCTCTATTCTGACATTCGTGATTATTCGCTTGCCGCCGGGCGATTTCGTCGATGCCTACATCGCCAATCTGGCCGCGAGCGGCAGCACCGTAACCGCCGAGCAAGCGACGGCTCTGCGTCGCGAGTATGGTCTCGATCGTTCGGTTTTCGTGCAGTACGGACTTTGGATCAGTCGCGTTGTGCGTGGCGATTTCGGCATCTCCATGATGTGGCGACGGCCGGTGACCGAAGTGATCGGCGACCGCTTGTGGCTGACCATGGTCGTGTCGTTCTCAGCATTGTTCCTGACGTGGATGATTGCACTCCCGATTGGCATTTATTCTGCCGTGCGCCAATATTCGATCGGCGATTATGCAGCGACCCTGCTCGGTTTCATCGGCCTTGCGATCCCCAATTTCCTGCTGGCCTTGATCTTGATGTATGCGGGGTTTCGTTATTTCGGGCTGGCCATCGGCGGCCTGTTCTCGGCGGAGTATGCGGAGGCACCGTGGAGTTGGGCGCGGGCCTGGGACTTGGCCAAGCACGTGCCGCTTCCCGCCTGCGTGCTGGCGTTGGCGGGAACGGCGCAGCTGATCCGGATCATGCGTGCCAACCTCCTGGACGAGTTGCGCAAGCCCTACGTCGTCACGGCGCGAGCCAAGGGCATCAGCGAACGGCGCCTGCTGCTCAAGTATCCGGTACGGGCCGCGCTCAACCCGTTCGCCAGCGCCGTGGCCTATCTCTTTCCCTACCTCGTTTCCGGTAGCATCGTCGTCTCGCTGGTGCTGGGCCTGCCGACCGTCGGGCCCTTGTTGCTGCAGGCACTGGTGGCACAGGATATGTACCTGGCCGGTAGCATCGTGTTGCTGTTGGGGCTTTTGACGGTTATTGGCACGCTCGTCTCCGACCTCTTGTTGATGTGGATCGAGCCGCGCATCCGGCTGGAGGGGCGCGGATGAGCCAGAAGTCGAACAGCGCTGGCAACGGTGTCGGGCACGCGGCCGGCAGCGAGGATCGCTACGCCGAGGCGACGCAACTCCAATTGACATGGTGGCGGTTCAAGAAACACAAGCTGGCGCTGCTCAGCCTCTGGATCGTTGCGTTTTTTTACCTGATCGCGATCTTTGCCGACGTCCTCGCGATCAACGATCCGCAGGCAACCGACGCGCGGCGCAGCTATATTCCCCCGCAAGGCATTCATCTCTTCGATGACGGCAACTTCCGGCCGCACGTCAACGGCCTCAAAGGCACGCGCGATCTCAAGACGTTCAAGCTCGCCTATACGCCCGATCCCGCAAAGAAGCTGCCTGTTCGCCTGTTCGCGCGCGGCTACAGCTACCACCTGTTCGGCCTGATCCCGACCGACATCCACGTGCTTGGCGTCGAAGGGGGCGAGGCGGTCGACGGGCTGTTCCTGCTCGGAACCGACCAGTTGGGCCGCGATCTTTACTCCCGCCTCGTCGTCGCCACCCGCATCTCGCTGTCGATCGGCCTTGCGGGCGTAGGGCTGAGCCTGCTGCTCGGCATTCTGCTGGGGGGACTGTCAGGACTTTACGGGGGCATCGTCGACACCGTGATCCAGCGCGTGATCGAGATGGTGCGCTCGATCCCCACCATACCGCTATGGATGGGTTTGGCCGCAGCCTTGCCGAACACCTGGAGTGTCACGCAGGTCTATTTCGCCATCACACTCATCATCTCGCTGTTTGGCTGGACCGAGCTTGCCCGTGTCGTGCGCGGCCGCTTTCTTGCATTGCGCGAGGAGGATTTCGTCATTGCCGCTGAACTTGCCGGCGCCAGTCAACTGCGCATCATATTCCGGCATATGCTGCCGTCGTTCGCCAGCCATGTGATCGCGGCCACCAGCCTGGCCCTGCCAGCGATGATCATCAGCGAGACCTCGCTGAGCTTTCTCGGTCTCGGTTTGCGCGCACCCGCCATCAGCTGGGGCATCCTGCTTCAGGACGCGCAAAATGTTCAGGTGCTGGCTGGTGCGCCGTGGCTGCTACTGGCGGCTGTACCGGTCATTCTGGTGATCCTGGCCTTCAATTTTCTCGGTGACGGCCTACGAGATGCGGCGGATCCCTATGGCTGAGCAACCCGCGCAATCCGCGCCGTGCCTGCTTTCGGTCCGCGATCTCGTGGTCGACTTCCGGCTCGATCAAGGCACCATCCGTGCAGTCGAAAACATCAGCCTCGATCTGTTTGCAGGCCGGGTGCTTGGCGTCGTCGGCGAAAGTGGCTGCGGTAAAAGCATCACGGCCCGCGCCATTCTCGGGATCATCGACCGCCCCGGTCGGATCGTTTCGGGCCGCGTCCTGCTCGATCCCGGCACGACGCGGCAGCTGGACCTTGCCACCTTGTCCAATGACAGCCGGGAGCTGCGCAGCGTTCGGGGCGGCCGCATCGGGTTGATCTTCCAGGAGCCGATGACCGCCTTGAGCAACCATTACACGGTCGGCAACCAGATCATGGAGGCCGTCCGGGCGCACAAGCCCAAAATGACCAAGCCCGAAGCGCGTGCGAAGGCGGTGACCTTGCTTGGTGAAGTCGGCATCCCTAATCCAGACGGGCGGATCGACGCCTATCCCTTCCAGCTGAGCGGTGGCCTGCGTCAGCGGGTCGGTATTGCCATGGCGCTGGCGGGCGATCCCGACATCCTGATCGCCGACGAGCCGACGACCGCGCTCGACGTGACGACGCAGGCCCAGATTCTACTGCTGTTGCGCCACTTGCAGCGCGACAAGAAGATCGCGTTGATGCTGATCACCCACGACATGGGGGTGATCGCGCAGATGGCCGACGAGGTCGCCGTCATGTATCTGGGCCGTGTCGTCGAGAAGGCACCGGTCGAGCACCTGTTCGCCGCACCGCGCCATCCCTATACCCGCGCCCTGTTGCGGTCGGTGCCCAACATTCACGCCAAGCCCCGCGAGCGGCTGGCATCGATCGGGGGCGCCGTGCCACACCCGGCGCGCCGCCCGAGTGGATGCTCCTTCCATCCGCGCTGTCCCGAGGTGATCGCCGGACGCTGCGCCGAAACCGAGCCGGCGCCGGTGCCGGCAGGCGCCGATGGTGCGGCCTGCTTTCATGCAGAACTCACCCCATGAGCAACGTCCTCGAGGTCGACGCACTGACGAAGCATTTCCCGATCCGGTCGGGCTTGCTGCATCGCGAGGTCGGGCGTATCCGCGCCGTCGACAGCGTCAGTTTCCATCTCGGTCGCGGCGAAACGCTGGCGCTGGTCGGCGAAAGTGGCTGCGGCAAGACCACGGTCGCCCGCTGCCTGCTGCGCGCGTTGGCGCCGACATCAGGTACCATCCGCTTCACGCCTGAAGGTGGCCGCGAGATTGATCTTGCGCCACTTTCGCGCCGGCAGCTGCGCCCCTTGCGCCGGCACATGCAGATGATCTTTCAAGACCCCTACGCCTCGCTCAATCCACGCATGCTCGTCGGCGACATCATTGCCGAGCCGATGCTGGTCAATGGCGTGCCGGTGGCCGACCGGCAGGCCCGTGTGCGTGAATTGCTGGAGCTGGTGGGACTGCCCGACACCGCCCGCACGCGCTTTCCGTTCGCCTTCAGCGGCGGCCAGCGTCAACGCATCGGCATCGCCCGGGCCCTGGCGCTGACCCCATCGCTGATCGTGGCTGATGAGCCCGTTTCCGCGCTCGATGTCTCGGTGCAGGCCCAAATCATCAATCTCTTGCTCGATCTGCAGGACCGGCTGCGCTTGTCGATGATCTTCGTCGCGCACGACCTCGGCGTCGTCCGTCACGTCAGCGATCGCGTCGCCGTCATGTATGTCGGGCGGATCGTCGAGACTGGACCGACGACCGAACTCTATCGGCAACCTTTGCACCCCTATACCGCGGCCCTGCTGGCATCGGTGCCCAAGCCCGATCCGACGCAGCGCGATGCAGCGCCGCCCTTGGCTGGCGACGTCGCGGACGCGGGCAACGTGCCCAAGGGTTGCGCGTTTCACCCCCGTTGCCCGCATGCGCAGGATCTGTGCCGGCAGGTGCGGCCCGAATTGCTCGAGGTGGCGCCAGGGCGGATGAGCGCCTGCCATCGTGCCAGGGAGCTGACGTTCGCCGGCGTTAGTTGAGATGGCGCTTTCAAAATTGTGCTGGAGTTGCAGGAGATGAGCATGCAGTGGAACACGATACGCTTGGCGGCGTTGATCCTGGCGTTCTGGACACCGCTTGCGCTGGCTCAAAGTGATCTTGAGAAATCGGGTCTCGTCGGCAAGCTCGAAACGCCCG
This sequence comes from Hyphomicrobiales bacterium, assembly GCA_025353015.1. GTDB lineage: Bacteria > Pseudomonadota > Alphaproteobacteria > Rhizobiales > Hyphomicrobiaceae. The sequence continues at coordinate 310 of JANXRM010000101.1, read as the reverse complement.
AGATCGTCACCGATCCCGCCAAATGGCCGACCAAATTTCAGGAGGCGCCGGCTCTGGCCGAGATGGTCAAGGCGGGGAAGCTGCCGCCCGTCGAAAGCCGCTTGCCCAGTGAACCGATGGTCGTCGCCCCGCTGCGAAGTGCCGGTAAGTACGGCGGCATCTGGCGTCGCGGGTTCCTGGGTCCAGGCGACAGCGAGAATGGCAACCGCGTGCGCTCGGCCGACAAGCTGATCTTCTTCGATGCCACCGGCACACAACTGCGGCCCAACGTCGCCAAAGGCTGGGAGGTCAGCGCCGACGGCCGCCACGC
>JANXRM010000491.1 GCA_025353015.1 Hyphomicrobiales bacterium | reverse complement strand
CGACCCATCCGGATTACCGGGCCGCACGAGCACGGGATCGGCGGCCAACGCCTCCAGACGGAGGATATTTCCGAACCCCCCCGCGGGCGCGGGTCGCTTCAGGCGCCCACCCTGGTGACAACGGGCGCAGTGCATCTCAAGCACGCCATAGGCCTTGCCCGCCACGGGGTCGGTGGGCGGTGTCAGCGGCAGCGGAACGACAGCCGGTTCTGGCCTTGGCGCGCGCTCGGCCATCGGTAGCGTGGGCGGCACTGCCGGCGTCTCGCCGGCTCCGGGCGTGATGGTCGGTGCCGGGGCTGCGGACGTGCCGGCTGAGGCGTCTGGGATTGCAGCTGATGCTCCACCCTGCGTCGCCCCTGGCGCCGCGTCTGGCTTCGGTTGCTGGGCGGTTGCCACCGGCAGCCCCAAAGCAAGGACGATGCCCAACAGCGCCCCCGGGACAAGCCGCACCAGCCCGTCCGCTCCGCGTATGCGCCCGCCACCCATTCCTGCACCCCTCGATCCCGCGCGGGCCTTACTTACCCGGCCGGAGATAATTCGATCGCGCATTCTGATACAGACGGCTTGGCCGGAGGCAAGGGGCTGGCTGCCGCATTGGGATCGAGAGGTGCCGGCGTGCTGCCCTGGAGACACGCCCGAAACGTCACAAGACTTTGCCACCTGCGGCCATAATCCCGCCGAACACCAACAGCGCTGCAGCCATGAGGCAGATCACGGCCCGCGTTCCCGGCGCCAATATGACTTCCTGCTGGTCTTCATAGTTCCCGGCGGCTTTTCGGCCGGTGATCATCGGCTTGACCAAGTTTTCGCCCTTCCAGAGCACATAGAGGAGGTTGGCCAGGAGGTGCAGGCCGATCACGGCCAGGATCACATTGAAGATGATCAGGTGCCACTTGGTGGCCAGAGCCCAGGTTGCATCCGCGACTTTTGCGGCAAGCGGACCGCCCGTGTTCGCATCATGGTCGTCGTAGGAGAAGAGCCCAAGCGTGCCTTGTAGCCCGATCAACCCGAGCATGAGGAAAACCACCGATCCGCCGAGCGGATTATGGCCGAGGAAATGCCGGGGACGCCGTAACGCGAAATCGAGGCCATAGGCGGCTGATGTCCACGGCCAATAGAAAAACGATTTGAAGCGCGACGTGGAGCTGCCCGCGAAGCCCCACAGCAGCCGCCATATGATCAGGACCAAAATCGCGTAGCCGTTCCATTTGTGCCAGACGAGACCGGCGTCGCCCCAACGCCTGGACACGTAAGCGAGCACGATGAGCGTTACGAGTGACCAGTGGAAAAGGCGCGTTGGCACGTCCCAGGCCCGAACGGTTTCAGCTTTGGTCACACGATCGGCCGGCTTGCGCCCTTCCATGTCGTTCCCCTGTTCACCTGATGCTTGTCACGTGTGGCTCAACTCAACGATATTGCCCGTCCCACTTGCCTTCGGGATGCGCGTTGACGACTTTACCATCCGGGCCGACTTCGGGCCGGTTGATCGTGAACACGTTCTCAGGATTGATGACGCCATAGTCCATGTAGCCAAGGCGTGCGATCGGGCGCATGGCGCCGGTATCGATGATGCCGTCCTTGATGTATTTATCGTCGATGTAGATGCCGACGACCATGCCGATGACCATCGTATAGCCGGAGCGTTGATTGGGGGCGGCCGGCGGCAGGTCCATGGTTTTCCAGACCTTGCATTCGAACGCGGCTGGCGACGCCTTGACACGCGGCGGCTTGACGAACTTGGAGGCTGCGGCTTCCAGGCCCGCTAGCGGGAACTCGTCGACGCCGTGCGGAACGGCCGCCGACGTCGTGTTCATCTCGTGCCTCAAGTCATAGTTGGCCAAGGAGCAGACGAACTCGCCGTTGGCGGTGATGTTCTTCAGGCTGTCCTTCATGCCCGCCGAACCAAACACCACATAATGCGGGCGCTCCGCCACGGCATTGAAGAAACTGTAGGGCGCGATATTGGCGATGCCCTCGTTGCTGATCGTCGAAATCCAGCCGATCGGCCGTGGCACCATCAGCGCCTTGAACGGGTCGTGCTTCAGGCCGTGCTTGTTTTCGATGGAGTCGTAGATCACGGGGGGCTCCTATGGCGGTGCTGGCGGGTCTAACTGCGCATAGCATAGATGTCCCTGATATCGGCAAGCAAACCTGGTTTCGCCCCTATGACTTCGGCGCGCCAACCAAGCCTTGTCCCCCTTTCGGACCAGGCAAGCGCCGAAAAAATTCCCAAACCCAATTGCCGTTGGGATAAAATCATGGCGCCGGAATCGAAAGGTCGCATCGCATGTCCCACGTTTTCGACACGCTCGCACCCATCGCTGGTTGGGACTTCCTCGTCGTGACGCTGCTGCTTGGCGGCGCGGCAGCGTTCGCATCCGGCCGCGCCATTGCCGAGACGTGGCGCCCCCTGTGGCAGCTGCCGCTCTATATGCTACCGCTCGCGGCGGGCGTCCGCTTCGTGCAGTACGCCGTGTTCAAAAGCCCATTATTTTCCACAGGCCACGCGGTGGTCGATCTGGCCATACTCACCGCTTTTGCCATGGGCGGCTTCCACCTGACGCGCCGCGAACAGATGGCACGCCAGTACGGTTGGTTGAAAACCTAGAGCCATTTTCAGGTGTGCCCACACGATCCTCGGTACGCGTTCCACACAGACTTGAGTCAACGCAGGCTCGATGTGCCCGACAACGACGCATAGTTCCGCGCGACGATGTGATCCCAACGGTCAAAGGTCTTGTCTGCACCGGCGTTAGAGCCACTCATGCCCCGGACAGCCCTGCCGCAAAGGTGAAGGATGGCGGCGGCGCAGTCGAATAGGGCTCAGCCTGCCGCTGCAGCCTTAGCGGCTTGGGTTTTGGCGATGCGGTCGACGACGAAAATCGAGCCTTCGTAGAGCAGCATCGTCGGCGCCATCATCGCCAGCATCGAGAACGGGTCCGGTGGCGACAGTACAGCCGCCGCCGCCGCGATGCCGACCACCGCGTATTTGCGGGCCGCCCGCAACTGTTCGCCGTTGACGAGGCCAGCCCGCGCCAGCAGCGACAGCACCACGGGCAGCTGGAAGCAAATGCCAAACCCTAAGATCATCGTCATGATCAACGATAAGTAGTCGGCGACGCGCGCTAGCAATTCGATCTTCAAGTCGCCCGTATTCACCTGCATCTTGATGAAAAAGTACATCATGAACGGCGTCACGATGAAATAAACGATCATTGCGCCCGCGATGAACAGCAAAGGCGTCGCGATCAGGTAGGGCAGAAACGCTTCTTTCTCGTTCTTGTAGAGGCCCGGCGCCACGAACTTATAAACCTGCGTCGCGATATTCGGGAACGTCAGGCACGTGGCGCCGAACAGCGCCAGCTTTAACTCAGTGAAGAAGAACTCCGCCGGATGCGTGAAGATCATCTTCACTTCCGGATTGCCCGTCGCCCAGAAGGCAGCGACGCTGTAGGGGTGCACCAGCAGCGTATAGAGTTCGCGCGCGAAGTAGAAACAGATGCCAAAGCCGATCCCCATGCCGATCAGCGCATAGATCAAGCGCTGGCGGAGTTCCATCAGGTGGTCCATCAACGGCGCCTTCGACGCGTCGATCTCCTCCTGGCCGGGGCGGTAGGGCTGGCCGCCGTCGTCGGGCTTTTTCGCAACCATATCCTGCATAGGACTTTAGGCTCCGGCCCGCTCGGGGGTTTTCGTGGCTTCAGGCGTGCCAGACTGCGGTCCAGACTGCGGTCCAGACTGCGGCAGCGCATTCGACGCGGCAGTGACTTCAGGATGGGAGGCTAACTTTTCTGCGGCGGGCGCAACTTCGTTTGGACCCAACGGCGGATGCGCCAGTGCTTGAGTCTCTGCGGCCATCGCGTTGGCCTCCGCGTCGATGGCTGCCAGCGTCTTGTTCGCCTCCGCCTGCACCGCGTCGACTTCCCGGGTCAGCGTGGTCTCCGCGTCCTTGACGGCACTCTGGGCTTCCCGCCCGATGTCCTCGACCTGTTTTTTCAGATCGGCGAACTCGCTCTCCTTCATGGCGTCGTCGAACTGCGTGCGGAACTCCGCCGCCTGCCGCTTCATCATGCCGACATAACGGCCGATCGTGCGCAGCATGCCCGGCAGCTCCTTCGGTCCAACGACCAGAAGGGCGATGATGCCGAGCAGCAGGAGTTTTGTCGTTCCGAGGTCGAACATCGCGTGTGGTTACTCGAGGGCTTCTCTGCTTAGGCCGGGTAGATGCGTTGGTCGGGTAGATGCGTTGGCCGGGTAGAGCCCAGCGCTTTTGCGAGACCCGACAATTTCAAGCTGTCGTAGGCGTCTTCAAGCTGCGTAAACGTCGGATCTTGACCGTGAAAAACGGCCTGCTCCCGATCTACGGGCCATGCCGCCAACTTACAGCGACCAACTTGCCAGCTCGTTATCAGCCCGTGATCAGCCTGTGATCAGCCTGTGATCAGCCTGTGGCCTTGCTGCTTTCGGCGGCCGTTTTCGGGGCGCCATGCTCCAACGGTTTGGCCGCGGGATCGGCCGGTTTGGCTGCCGTCTCGTCCTCGTCGTCTTTCATGCCCTTCTTAAAGGTTTTGATGCCCTTGGCGACATCGCCCATCAGCGTCGGGATCTTACCGGCGCCGAACATGACCAGCACGATGGCCAGCAGGATCAGCCAGTGTGAAACGCTCCAGGTACCCATCGTAGAACTCCTCATGATCGTGCAGGTTGAACGCGCGGGTGCAAAATGCATCCCCGTCATACGCGCCCGATGTGTTGCAGTTTTGGCGACAATATCGCAGAAAGCATCGATGCCGGCAAGCGACGCCCGATTTCATGGCGGTTGCGGTTAAACCCCTGAAACCGGATGTTTTTCAGAGACTTCCGCCGGAAATACCAGCACCCGCTCGGGATCGACGAAAATGCTGACCTCGCCATCCTGCGATGGCACCTCGAGTTCACGCATGCGGACCTTCAAGGGCGCCTCGAATCCCTGCACCGCTACTTGCACGATGGCCGCGTCGCCGAGATAGCGCACGTGGAGTATCCGGCCGGGCTGCCCCATGCCGTTCCGACTGGCGCCGTTCTGACTGGCGCCGTTCTGACTGGCGCCGTCCAGCCCCGAGCCGGGCGGCCTTAGCCGGATGGCCCGTTGGCGAAGACACAAGACGGCCGCCTCCCCCTCGTGGATTCCAGGCACCTGGAACGTGCCGACGGGGGTCCGGAGCGCGCCCCCCTCCACCACCCAGGGGATCTCGTTGATCTCGGAGAACAGGCGCGCAACGAACAGGTCCACAGGGTCACGATAGAGTTGCGCCAGCGTGCCCGCCTGTACGATCCGGCCCGCCCGCATGACCACGATCCGGTCGCCGAGGCGCATGGCCTCTTCCGGATTGTGCGTTACGATCATCGATGTGGCGCGCGTCTCTTTGAGGAGCCTCAGCGTATCCTCTTGCAGCCGCTCCCTGAGTTGGACATCGAGCCCCGAGAACGGCTCGTCCATGAGCACGACGGAGGGGCGCGGCACCAATGCCCGGGCCAAGGCCACGCGCTGCTGTTCGCCGCCCGAAAGCACGTGCGGGTATTGTTGCGCGGTGTGGCCGAGCCCGACGCGGGCGAGCCCGGCGTGCGCCTCGCGCCGCGCTTCCTCGCGCGGCAGCGCTTTCAAGCCGAACGCCACGTTTTCGAGGATCGTCAGGTGCGGGAACAGCGCGAAATCCTGAAACATCAGGCCGACGTGACGCTCCTCCGGCGGCACGAACCGCGACGGCCCTGCGACCTCGCGGCCGCTGATCAGCACCCGTCCGGCCGAGGGTTTTTCGATCCCCGACGCGATACGCAGCAACGTCGTCTTGCCGCACCCCGATGGCCCGAGCAGACAGACCACTTCGCCCGGCGCGATATCCAACGAAATGCCCCGGAGCGCCCGCGTGTCGCCGTAGCGCCGCTCGACAGCCTCGAAGGTAAGGCTGGCCGCGAACATGGCGGCAGCCCGGCCGCGGGATGGCGGACTGGGAACGTGAGAACCCAGCACCTCATCCGGCACGTCGGACGCCCGATTGCCGGTCCCCAAGCGTCGCGCGAGTTGCCCCCGCAGACGGGTGTAAAGATCGGACACGGTCACGTCGCAGCCTCGCGTGGGTTCTTGTGGCCCCGCGCAGTGTCTCGCCGGCCCCTCCGCCGGACCTAAGCAAACCGCGGCATCCGGGTCAACGACGCGGGCGGTCCACGACTATTCACGGGAAACAGTTGCCCTGAAGCCACGCGCGACCGCGGCGCACATTGTTATAGTTATCGGGCCTCTGGCAAAGTCTGGCGATCATTGGCTTTAGGAGATCATGACGATGAAGTTTGCAGCATCCATTTTCACGGGCCTGACCGCCGGTATCGCCCTTTTGGGCCTCGTCACCGCATCATCGATGCCAGCCGAGGCGCAGTCGCGCAAGGGTGGCGGCAATTGCATCGACAAAGGCGGCCGCGGCACCGGCAGCAATCTGACCGACGCCCAATTCCAGGCCTGGGAAGCGGTCCTCCAAGCGACCGATTGGGGCATGTGGAGCGCCTGGGTTGCCAACGGCGCCCAAGTCAAGCGCGCCGCCGCCGGTTATTCCGTCTCCAACATCCGTGAAAAGTGCGGCAACGGCGGCTCACTCGGCAAGGAATGCATCATCCACGCGACGCTGTGCAAGTAAGGGCCGGCCGAACCACCGCCGCAATCACCATGGCCGCCGCCGCCGTCCTCACGACCGCTCTCGGCGGACGATGGCGGCGCCTTCGGCGAGCGCCTTGAGTTTGCCGAAGGCCGTAGCGCGATCGAGGTATTTCATGCCGCAATCGGGCGCCGGCACCAACCGGTAGATGGGGATGAATTTCAAGGCCGCTCGGAGGCGCGCGGCCACCACCTCGGGCGTCTCGACGGATTTGTTGCCAAGGTCGATGACGCCGAGCATCACGGTCTTCGGCGCGAGATCGGCGAGAATGCCGAGATCGAGCTTTGGTTGCGCCGCCTCGATCGAGATCTGGCTAGCGGTGGTTCCGGCGAGTTCCGCGAGAAAGCTGTAGCCGGAAGGTTTCGTTTCTCCGGGCACGACGGCGGCATAGCCAAAGCACAGGTGCACCACCGTCGGCACTGTCAGCCCCTCCAGCGCGCGATTGATGGCGCGGACGGCATAGCGCCGCGCGGCGGCCGGATCGTTGCGCACCCACGGCTCGTCGATCTGGATGACATCGGCGCCGGCCCGGACGAGATCGTGCGCCTCAGCATTGACGGCTGCGGCTAAATCCATCGCCAGCTCTTCGGCGTCCTTGTAGTGGTCGTTCTGCGCCTGCTGGCTCATCGTGAACGGGCCGGGGAGCGTAATTTTCGCCGGGCACTTCGTGTTCGCGCGCAAAAAAGCCATGTCGCGCACCTCGACCGGCCGCATTCGCTTTATCTTTCCGACGACGCGCGGCACCGCCGTCTTGCCCGATCGCGCCTGTACGAAGCCGGGATTATCGATGTCGATGCCTTCGAGCGCCGTCGCGAAATGGTTGGAATAGCTTTCCCGCCGGATCTCGCCGTCCGTGATGATATCGATCCCCGCCCGCTCCATGTCGCGGATGGCGATCAGCGTCGCGTCGTCCTGCGCCTGTTCGAGGAAGGGCTGCCCGATGCGCCATAGGCCGGTCATGCGCACACGGGGTACGACCTTCGCCAGCATCGCGCGATCGACGAGCCAGTCAGGCTGCGGATAACTGCCGACGACGGTGGTCGGCAACAGGTGCGTGGGCAATGCGGCCATTGGAGTCTCCCGGCTTGGTCAGATCTTCACCTTGAACGTTAGCATCGAAGCATCGGACCTCAGCGCGGGAATCGAAAAAGGCCACCCGCAAGCAGCCTTGTTCGCGTCAGGGTATTGCGACGACAGCCGTTTACCGTGTCGGCACCGGCTTCTCGCCCCGGTAGTCATAGAAGCCGCGCTGCGTCTTGCGGCCGAGCCAGCCGGCTTCCACGTATTTCACGAGCAGCGGGCACGGGCGGTATTTGCTGTCCGCCAACCCTTCGTAGAGGACCTGCATGACAGAGAGGCAGGTGTCGAGGCCGATGAAGTCAGCCAGTTCCAGCGGACCCATCGGGTGGTTGGCGCCAAGCCGCATGGCCTTGTCGATCGCCTCGACGCCACCGACACCCTCGTAGAGCGTGTAAACGGCCTCGTTGATCATCGGCAGCAGAATGCGGTTGACGATGAAGGCTGGAAAATCCTCGGAAACGGCGGTGGCTTTGCCGAGGCTTTCGAC
>JANXRM010000426.1 GCA_025353015.1 Hyphomicrobiales bacterium | reverse complement strand
CCAAGCACGGCGCCGTAGCCTTTGGTGCCGAACAAGGCCAGCGGCACGGCGCCGCGCACGATCGTGACGACGCCTTGTGACATGCCCATCAGCAGGGTGAACGCGAGCACCGCTTCAAAACGTCCGCCGCCCAACAGCAAAAGCGCGATCGAAACCGGCAGCGCGGCGATCGTGATGCGCGCCACGGTCATCACGGCGAGGTTGCGACCAAAAATAATTTCGACTAGCCGGCCACCGAATTGCGCGACGCCTTTCAGCGATGCGACCCAAACGGCGGTGGCTGCCGCGATGCCGGTCGCCTCGAGCAGCGGCACGAGCTGCAGCGAGACGACGCCGAATACGAACCCGTTCAGCGACATGACCAGCGCAAACAGCGCAATGCCGATGCTGCGCAGGCGGCCCTCGAGCACAGGCCCATCCGGCTTGGCCGTGGCTGTAGAAGGGCCAGACGCGGGTGCGCTTGGCCCGGAAATCGCGTCCTCGCGCCGGGCGAGTCCGAACCAATTGAGCGGCAGGCAGATCGCGAGATTGATGACCGCGAACCACATCAGCGTCTGCCGCCAGCCAAGGGCGGCATTGAAATAGTGCCCGATGGTCCAGAACACCGAGGACGCAAAGGCACCGTAAAGCGTGAGATACGAAATGGCTGCCCGTCCGCGCGCCGGGGCTACTTGCACCAGTGCGGCGAACGCCGCGTCGTACAACGAGCAGCGCATACCAAGGCCCAGCAGCGCCCAGGCGGCGAGATAGGTGGCCTGGCTGTCTGCCAGTGCCAGCGCGAGTTGTCCGCACGAAATGATGATCACGCCAACGGACATGACGAGCCTGGCGCCACGGCGGTCGATGAGCTGCCCGACCGTCGTCGAGACCAGCCCCATCACAAGGAGCGCCACGGTAAACCCGAGGAATACGAAGCCGCGGCTCCAACCGGTTTCGGTCGCGATCGGCCCGGCCAGCACGCCCAGGCAATAATAACTCGTGCCCCAGGCTGTAATCTGGGTGATGCCGAGAGCATGCACAGCCACCATCATGGGACCGGTGAACCACGCCTTCAAGGGTTGGGCCCATCCTGCCGGTCGCTCGTTCGTGGCCATTGGCTCTTGCTTGTCCCGCACGGACTGCCCCTCGTCACTGTCCTGTCATACCCTAACGGGCAACCCGGCATCGTGACAGCCTGGAAGTCACCTGTTACTCAACGTTGGCGTCCTGGCTTCAGGGTCAGGAACGATCCCGGGCAAAGGCCTCGGAGGAGCGCGGTTGGGGAACTGCGGAGGAAAGCACGGCACCATGCAACTCTCCGTCGTTTCGTCCGCGCTGGTCGCGGCACTGGTCGGCATTGCGAGCGCCATGGCAGTCGTGTTGGAAGCAGCACGCGCACTCGGCGCCACGCCGGCGGAGACGACGTCCTGGGTCACGGCCATCTGCATCTCGGTCGGACTGACGAGCGGCTATCTGTCGTTCCGGCATCGCATTCCCATCATTACGGCTTGGTCGACGCCGGGTGCCGCTGTCATCGCCGCGACCACGGGATCGCGGATGGATGCTGCAGTCGGGGCCTTTCTGGTTGCAGGCGCCCTTATTGTCGCGACGGCTCTGATCGGCCCGCTGGACCGGGCGATCCGGCGGCTTCCGGTGGCCGTTGCGTCCGGCATGCTGGCGGGTGTTCTCGTTCGGTTCGTATTGCAGATGATCGAGTCGGTGCCAGTTGCGCCGGCACTCGTGCTGCCGTTGATCGGGCTCTTTCTGATTGCGCGGCTCAAAAGTCCGCCATCGGCGATGTTGTTGGTGATCGCGGCAGGAACGGCCTTGGCGTGGTGCCTAGGGCTGATCCAGCAATGGCCTGCCATGACGCTGTCGTCGTTCAGCTTCGTCGCGCCCCGGTTTGAAGCACAGGCGTTGATCGGGCTTGGCGTACCCCTGTTCCTAGTCACGATGGCGTCGCAGAATTTGCCGGGCGCGGCCGTCATCAAGGCTGCAGGTTACGAGCCGCCCTTTGCATCGGCCATGTTGACGACGGGGATAGCCTCGATGCTGGTGGCGCCGCTCGGCGCGCATACGATCAATCTGGCAGCCATCACGGCGGCCATCTGTACGGGGCCGGACGCGCATCCTGACCCGAAGCAGCGCTGGAAAACCGGCATGGCCTATTGCGCCATTTACGGCGGATTGGCGCTTCTCGGCGCGGCGCTCGTCGGGCTGTTTGCGGTTTTTCCTCCCGCTCTGATCAAAACCATTGCCGGCCTCGGATTGCTTGGATCGCTGACCGGAGCTCTGGGCGCGGCGCTGGCCGACGAAAACCAGCGGTTTGCTGCCGTTGCGGCTTTCGTGGTGACAGCGTCCGGAGTGACGATTGCCGGCATTGGCGCCGCTTTCTGGGGGCTGACTGCGGGGCTTTTGGTCTTAGGCCTCGATTGGTCAGTCACACGTCAGACGCTACGGGCGGCAAAGTGACACTGAACGCGCATGAATCACGTGCTGGGCTATTAAGGGCTTGGTTGATCTTCTAAGCTGACGCAAGTTATCTTTTTTGGAAAAGAGCGGGCAGCCAAGCAAGCCCGCCCCGTTGGGAGACGTTCGATGCGCGTGTTGCGTTTGTGCCTGTTCGCTGTGGCTGCCCCATTCGTCGTTATGACGGCTGGTTTAGCTGTGACCGCTGCCTTGGCGCAGGATTACCCCACAAAACCCGTCAAAATCATCGTGCCCTACCCGCCGGCCGGTACGACGGACATCCTGGCGCGGCTCATCGCCGCCAAATTGACGGTAAGCCTGAAGCAGCAGTTCATCGTCGAGAACAAACCGGGAGCTGGTGGCAATCTCGGCAACGAGGTCGTCGCGCACGCAGCGCCCGACGGCCATACGCTGGTGATGAGTACGGCCGGAAACATGACTATCAATCCCGCCACCTACGCGAACATGCCGGTCGACGTGCTCAAGGATTTCGCGCCGATCACCATGGTCGCGCAGGTGTCGAACGTGCTGGCGGTGCACCCGGGGGTTCCCGCCAAAAATGTTGCCGAGTTCATCGCTTGGGTCAAATCCCGCCCGAAGCAGGTGTTTTTCGCGACCTCGAGCCCCGCCAATACGCCACATATGTCCGGGGAGCTTTTCAATATCGCCGCCGGAACTGACATGACGCCGGTGCACTATAAGGGGTCTGGCCCCGCCCTGCAGGACCTCGTCGCCGGTCAAGGCGTGCAAGCGATGTTCGACAACATGCCGTCGGTCTTGCCGCTGATCCAAGCGGGCACATTGCGCGGTCTCGCCGTGACGGCCGCCAAGCGTTCGCCGACCATGCCGGAGCTGCCGACGATCGACGAGTCCGGCCTCAAAGGCTATGCCGTGGTCAGTTGGTTTGGCCTCTTTGCGCCAGCAAAAACACCGGCGGCAGTCATCGACAAGCTGCACAAAGAGGTCGTGGCCAGCATGAGCGAACCGGAAACGACGAAAAAACTGGTCGAGATCGGGACCGAACCCGTGCTGAACACGCCCGAAGAGTTCGGCAAACGGGTCGCAAGCGAGATCGAGATGTGGCGGGCGGTGGCAAAGAAGGCCAACATCCGTATCGAATGAAGGGGCGGCCGGTAGGCCGTGGACGGATCTGCGTTCGGTATGGCTCGGCATCGGCAGCGGTTGCGCCGGACCTGCCAGCCAGACGCTGAGCCAGCAAAATGGGGATGATCGCGTGAACGTCGACAAGGATATCTGGGCAGGCCTGTTCTTTATGGTGCTTGCAATGCTCGGCCTCTGGATCGGCGCCGACTATGCGTTTGGCACACCGGCACGCATGGGCGCGGGCTTTCTGCCCAAAGTGTTGTGCTGGGCCTTACTCGGGCTTGGCGCGCTGGTCACATTGATTGGTGTCGTCAAGCGCGGCGAACCGATGGAGGCGTGGGCCTGGGGTGAACTGGTCGCGATCCTCGACGCCGTGCTGCTCTTTGCGGCAGCCCTCGAAGTCCTGGGGCTCGAGGCCGCGATCCTCGGCGCGGTGCTGATCGGCGGTACGGGTGCTCCGTCGCCAAACCACTTCGAGCGCGTCTGCTTAGGATTTGCAGCCTTTTTCCTCACGTTGTTCCTGCTGCCCGGCTTTGCTGTAAAAATCGGCGGCGGCTCGATCCAGATGGTCATCGGCCTGCTTGCTGTTGCCGCGTGTGCAGCGGCGATCCTGTCGCATGCCCGGCGGGTCCCCTTCGGCGTTCTCGCGGAACGCGTCCTGCTCGGCGTCGGTCTCGGCATTGTATGCATCATCGTCTTTGTCGACGGCCTCGGCCTGACGATGAAGTCGGTGATCGTCACGGATGCGTGGAACGTGCTTAAGGACGCAGTTATCCGGCCCGTCATTCGCTTAATTATCCGCTGAGAGGGTTCTCGACCGATGGATGTTCTTTCCAATCTGGCGCACGGGTTTGCCATCGCCTTGAGTTTGCAGAACCTTCTATTCTGCCTGCTTGGCGCGGTTCTTGGTACGCTGATCGGCGTGCTGCCTGGCATCGGCCCTGTGGCGACCATTGCCATGCTGCTGCCATTCACCTTCACCCTGTCACCGATCCCGGCGCTGATCATGCTGGCCGGCATCTACTACGGTGCCCAGTATGGTGGCTCGACGACCGCGATCCTGGTTAACATGCCAGGCGAGAGCTCGTCGGTCGTGACGTGCCTCGACGGCTATCAGATGGCACGGCAGGGCCGGGCGGGTGCTGCCTTGGCCATCGCGGCCATCGGCTCGTTCATCGCGGGCTGTTTTGCGACGGTCCTCGTGGCCGTGTTCTCGGCACCGCTGACCAGCGTCGCGCAGAGCTTCGGTGCCGCGGAATACTTCTCGCTGATGGTGTTCGGCTTAATCGCCGCCGTGGTTCTGGCCCAAGGCAGCGTCATCAAGGCCGTCGCGATGATCCTCGTGGGGCTGTTCCTCGGGCTCGTCGGAACGGACGTCAATACCGGCAAGCAGCGCTTCACGTTCGGCGTTCCCGAGCTGTCCGACGGCATTGGTTTCGTGCCGATTGCGCTAGGTATTTTCGGGCTGGCCGAGATCATCACCAACCTCTCCAAACCCGAAGAGCGAAGCATTCTCTCGCAACCCATTCACGGCCTGATGCCGACGATGGCCGATTTCAAGCAGGCGTTTCCTGCGATATTGAGAGGCACGGCGCTCGGCTCGTTGCTCGGCGTTCTGCCCGGCGGTGGCGCGGTCTTGTCGGCCTTCGCCGCCTATACGCTCGAAAAGAAGATCGCCAAGGACCCGAGCCGGTTCGGCAAGGGCGCGATCGAGGGCGTCGCGGCGCCAGAATCGGCCAACAACGCCGGCGCTCAAACGTCGTTTATCCCGTTGCTCACGCTTGGGATCCCGCCGAACCCGGTCATGGCGCTGATGATCGGCGCCATGATGATCCACGGCATTCAGCCCGGCCCTCAAGTGATGACAAAGCAACCCGATCTGTTCTGGGGGCTTGTCGCATCGATGTGGATCGGCAACCTGATGTTGCTCGTGATCAACTTGCCGATGATCGGAATCTGGGTGCGGCTGCTTTCGGTTCCCTATCGCTTGCTGTTCCCCGCCATTCTGCTGTTCTGCTGCATTGGTGTGTACAGCCTCAACAACAGCGCCTTTGAGGTTGGGCTGACCGCGCTCTTTGGTTTGATGGGCTACTTCTTCTTGAAGACGGGGTGCGAAGGCGCGCCGCTGCTGCTCGGGTTTGTGCTGGGACCCATGATGGAGGAAAACCTACGACGAGCGCTGCTGCTGGCACACGGCGACCCGGCCGTCTTCGTGCAGCGGCCAATCAGCCTCGGACTTCTGATCATGTCGGCGTTGCTGTTGGCGGCCGTGGTTCTACCGGCTGTGAGAAGTACGCGCGAGCAGGCCTTTCAGGAGTAAGTCGCTTGGACCGGACCAGCGGTGTCGATGGACACTGCCGGCCTAGCCAGACGGGGGATGCGATAACGGCGGGCGAAAGGGGCGATCATGTTACGTTCAGCGCATGTGTTCGTCGCAGTACTGTTTGCCGTGCTCGGCATTGCCTTCATAACGCCCACAGCGGTGTTGATTTGGGAGTTCGGCGCAACCGATTGGCCGACGCTGCTGTTCGCGCACAGCCATCTGTTTTTCTTCTTTCCGGTCTTTGGCGTACTGGCGCTGGTTGCGTTCTACAGGCCATCGGTCGCCTTCACTGATTTCTACTGGCGACACGTGAAATTCGGAGGCCCTCGTTTTACTTTCGGCTTTGCAGCGGTCGCCGGACTTGCGCTCTGGTTCGGCGCGGGCCTCGCTAATTCCGAACTCCGCAGCATCTGGGAAATCGCACCGAAAGTTCTGCAGGCCGAAGTGCAGGCGCGGCTGGCTGAGCCTGCGTCCTGCGGTCCCAATTCCCCATCCGGCGCCTCGGCCTGCAAGAGCCAGCCGATATTGCAAGCGTTGCAACAGGTCCGTGAGTTGGGGCAGCGCCGAAGCTCGATCTCGGATCTCCAGCGCAACTGTAAGATCGATCCGCTGGTCGAGCGTCCGCCGTCGGACCAGGCGCTACGCTATTGTTTTCCGGCAGGCGCGATGCTGAATGTCAGCGAGTGTTGCCGCGTACAGCAGCAGTTCCGGGATGATGTCAGGCTCAAAGCGTCGGCGTCAGGGTCCCAGTCCTTGTCAACGTCCAGGTCCATTTTGTCGCGCATCGACGAAGTGGCGAACTACTTCAAGTCGTTCTTTGTCATCGTAATCTTCGTGATCGGAGTGCTCCTGGTTATCTGGCAGCGCCGGATCCGGCAGCTCTATCCCAAAGGCCTCGAGGATATCGAGAACGGCATTCTCATCGGCGCAGTGGCGATGATTTTCTGGTTTTTGATGGACTATGGCTATCAGCAAACGTCAGATCTTCTGTTCGGCCGCCAACATGCGGGTTTCCCGCTCCGGCTGAGCTTCGTCATTATTCCCTGGGCGGTGTTGCTGATGCTTTATTTCACGCGCAGCGTCCGGGCGCAGGATACGCAGATCAATCCTGGTCAACTGCTGATTGCGGTGTTGTCGAGCGTGGCGGCGGTGCAATACGACAAAATCGCTGATCTATCGTTCCGGCTCCTTGGCGCCGGTGCAGAATGGTGGATCTATGCATTTCTGCTATGCATCAGTCTCCTAATGCTGACTTTGATTCTGTCTCCGAACATCCTGCAAAAGGTGTTTGGCCAGATGAACGAAGACGCGCCCGATGGGAGCCCGCCGTTGACATGAGCGGTGATGACACCTGTCTCAAGCGGCGTGGCAACAGTCATCAGCCGCCGACGAGATAACCAGCTGCATGAGAGCCCAATGATAACGACATACGATCTCCAGGGTTCCGGCCTGGTGAAAAGCGATGGGCAGATTCAGCTCAAGGCAACGTCGATCTGGATCGATCTGCTCAATCCGACGAAGGAAGAGGATCACTTCGTGGAGAAGCAACTGGGCATCTCCATCCCGACGCGCGCCGAAACCCGCGAAATCGAGGCCTCAAACCGCCTCTACCAAGAGACGGGCGCCCACTACATGACGGCATTCATTCTCTTCAATGCCGAGAGTTTGATGCCATCGACGTCGAACGTGACGTTCATTCTCGCCGGCAATCGTCTCGTGACAGTCCGCTATTGCGAACCGAAGGCGTTCCCGCTGTTTCTCGCCCGAGTGGACAAGGGTGATCTGACCTGCCAGACGGCTGGTGCGATCATGATGGGCTTGGTCGAAGCGATCATTCATCGCGCCGCCGATCTGATCGAGCGCATCCAGGACGAGGTTGAAAAAACGGCCCATGCCGTTTTCGACATCAAGAACGGTGACCAAACGCGCGGGCGTGGGCTCGATCTCCTGTTGCGGGCCGCAGGCAAAGAGGGCGACATCACCTCGCGAGCGCAGGAAAGCGCGTTCTCGCTGGATCGGCTGCTCACCTACTTCTCGCACGTGCTGAAAGAGCGGGGCAACGAGACAGTCCTGCTGCAACGCGTCGAGATCGCACATCGCGACGTCCATTCACTGATGGAGCACATGCGCTTTCTCACCGGGCGCATCGCGTTCCTCTTGGATGCGACGCTCGGCATGATCAACATCGAGCAGAACACGATCATCAAGATTTTCTCGGTGGCCTCGGTGGCCTTGATGCCGCCGACCCTCATTGCTTCGATCTACGGCATGAACTTCAAGTTCATGCCGGAACTCGAGCATCCCTGGGGCTACCCGATCGCCGTCGCGATGATGGTCCTGTCGGCGGTCATTCCTTTCGTCTATTTCCGGCGCAAAGGCTGGTTCTAAGCCTCAGCGGATCGCATGGCGGCCAAACTCGCCGCCCTTGAAGCGCCAGCGGATCATAAAGATCTGGATGGCGCCGAGCAGCGCCAGGAACGATGGCACGAACACGAACGAGAAATGGCAAGCCGCCGCCTTGAACGGAATATAACCGTCGGGGAACAGCGGATAAACATAATCGAGGATGCCGTAGTCCATCAGGTAGAAGACCGCGAAAAACTCCAGGATCGAGAAGAAGAACTGGTAGGCGAACGGCCAATCCTGATCCCAATGAAAGCGCTGGATCTGGATATAGACGACGTCGAGAAGCAATCCCAAGACCAGGATGAGGGTGAGAAACAGGAACGGGTAGTAGAAGATCGACTGGGTATAGAGAGGCGGCCATTGCCACGCGGATTGATAGAGCGCGAAGAGGAACGTCACCGGCAGGCCGATGAAGATGTAAAGCAGAATGCGGGTCTGCCAGCGGCCAAGGAGGGTCGGGGTCATGGGTCAGGTCGCTCGCTACTTGGTGATGCGTTCGATCACGTGGATAGGTACGGATGTCTTTGGCAACAATCGTGCGTTACTGTTCATGGTGCTCGGCCCAGGCACCACTTCACCCACTGAGTCGATGAGCGCAATGGCCCGAAGCGCGACACGTGTTGAGCACCGAGCAGGCTGAGATGATCCGCCGAACGCAAGGCAGCGTATTGCAGGCCGAGGAAACTATCGACGGCCGCATAGGGTCCGTTCGCGGTGACGACGCCCGCCGCCCACACGTGGCCGCGGCCATTCTGCAAACCGGTGACCTCGAATGCGGTGTTGACGGCGAGCCCCGCGAGCCGCAACTCGGCGCCATCCCCGGCGGCCTTGTTGCGCGGCAGATCGTAGGTCTTGATCAGATCGGCCAATAACGGGGTCTCGTCGACACGTGCAACGAGGCCCGTGCAATCGACGATGAAATCCGCGGCCAAATCGACGTTCTCGTGATGGCGATCCGAGGATTCGAGCCGCGTGACCATCTTGCCGCCCTTGTCCGCGATCGATGCGACCTTCCCGTAGAAGATCTTGTACCAGCCATCCTTGGTGCCCTCTTCGATGATCTTGTTCCAATCATCACGGTCGGCAGTGGTTGTTCCGCCCCAACTGGCCAGGAGTTTCGGCCGCTCCTCGGGGCTTGCCCGCTCGAGCCGGTCGCGCAACGTGCCGCCCCAGCACGACTTGGGCCAATTGAAGGGCTGCTGTTCGACGTCGTTGCGGAGCGCGCGGCGCGACAGGTCGTATTTATGTCCAGCGCCAATCTGCGACCGCACGAGATGCAGCAGCCGGATATCCTTGTTCTTGTCGCGCGCTTCCCAGACGCGCTGGATGACGCGCGATGCAACGATGCCCCGTCCGCGGATCAGGATTGTGCCGCCCTTTTGTTCGAGTACGCGGTAGATTTCGTCGTGCGGCTCGTACGCGTTGACGACCGCCGTCGAATTCGGATGCGACTGCCGGAACACCTGCAGATCCGGCAGGAAGTTCGAGGCTGGGTAGCCGGTGGCGAGCTGCGCGTACCTTGCAACAATAAACCGCTCGCGCTGGTCGGGTGTCGTATCGGGCGCGTGTGAGCTGGGAATGCGATAGGCGATGACGTACCGCTCGTCGTCGGTTTTGCGCAGGCCCACGACCTGGCCGTAGATCCACATATCGTCCCAGCCGATGCGCTTGGCTTCGACATCGAAGGATCGGTAGACGTCGATCGTCCGCGGCGTATAGCTCTCCGTGAGCGCTGGTTCGCCGAAGACCTGCAGCACATGCTTCAATCCTGCGAGCCGGCCCTGCAACAGGTCGCGGACCATCTCGCGGCTGGCATAGCCGGGAAAACCCCAGATATTGTCTGGCGCCGAAATCGAGTTGGAGCGAATGCGCTCGGTGTCGGGGATTTGCGAGTTGCGGCAGAGGCGGCCCCATTTTGCATAGGGCCGCTTGTCGTCGGCGACACCAATGACGCGGATATCATTGGCTGGCACGCCGTAGATGCGCAGATGATCGGCCCAGCAAAAGCTGCCGATGCCGCCCCCGACTGCGACGAAGTTGACCTCGGCCGCAAGTTTTCCGCTGGCCTGGAGTTCGCGCATCGGCACGATGCGCTGGTCGAACAGCTGTCCGGGAAAGCTGCCGCGTCCACCGCCGGACGCCGCCGCCCGCCCGGCTGGTGAGGGCGAAACAGGACTTGCAGCCGGTGTAATCGGTGGCGTATCTGGCCGCTCGCGTCCTGCGTTGGCCGCGATGGCTGTTGCGTCGACGTCGCGAGCATTGCGGCCGGCCGGCGGCCGCTCCGTCCATCGTATCCTGAGCGCGAACGGCCCGATCTTGACTTCGTGCTGGGGTTCCCAAACGGCCGGGCTGGTCAGCTTGCGGCCAGCCAGAACCGTGCCGTTCTGGCTTTCCTTGTCGGCGATCCGGACTGTTTGGCCGTCGACGAAGATCTCCGCATGGAGCCGCGAAATCTGCGGATGATCGAGAACGATTTCCCCATCTGCAGATCGGCCGATCCGAAACGGACCAGGACCATCGAGGATGCGCTTGTCGTCGGGGGCGCCGCTGGCTTTTCCCGTCCGCAGCCAGGAGATCTCAATCGGCATCGAGGACCTTCAATCGGTTATGTGAAACGAAGAATGGCGCAGGCTGGTCGCGGCAGGACTGACAACACCGCTACAAGAGCCTCGAGAAGCCCCCCGAGTTCGCGAGATGGTGCCCGCAGAACCGGCAATTGGCTTCCAGCGGCGGCTGGTTGAGGAGGTGGCATCGGTCATAGCCGCAGACGATGCGGCTTTCATGGTGTGTCAGGATTTCGATCCGGGTGCCGTCGATCTCGATGACATCGAGTGCGGTCAGGGGTGTCCGGGCTTGTGTCAGCGGGCCTTTATTGCGGCGAACGCTGGCGCCAGAAGGTTGAGAAGCATCCAGATCACTGACCCAGATCGGTTGCTGCTCGACAAGCTCCAATCTGCCGATCAGCGGCATGTCCCATTCCGTCCAGCGATTGAGATCGAGCAACTCATGGGCTGCCTCTTTGGCATCGACGGCTGAGACCCGATGCGGGTTCTTTTTGTTCAATGCGCGAACGTCGCCAACGCCAAGGCCACGCCCCGGCAACAGCTCAAGGGTCTGCAATTGTGTAAGCTTGCTGTTCGTGCTCAGAATGATGAACGGGCGCACCTCCACCCGCGAGATCGTGTAATTCTCGATCTCGATCTGGAATGCCGTCGACAGCGAGACACGCGAGTCGCGCACGACGAGCCCCCCGACACGGCTGCCGTTAGCGCTGCTGTCGGTATAAACGAAGCCCCGCGTCGTCCGCTCGATCATGCCGTGAATGCGCGAGATTGTCCGGTACTTCGGGTCCAGGAGGACTTGATTGTTGACGTCATGCTGCTTGCCGATCTGTGCGGGCAGCGAACAGGCCGTGACGAAATAGTCGCCGCTGGCGTGGTTTTTGACGCCCAGGTAGAGTTTCTCCTGCATGCTGGCCGGCCCCAGGTTTTACCAATTCCGCTGCATTCGGCTGAACGTGGCGACTATAAAGCTGCGCGCACTGATTCGAGAACACCTTTGCGATTGTTGCTGAACCTGGGTGCGCGCGGCAAGCGTGCTGACGGTTTACCATGGCGATGGCCTTCTATGGTGTGACCGTGGGCACAAGTTCGGCAAATAACCCAATGCCAGCGCTGCAAGCCGGTTGCGGTCTGGGACGCGTTTGAAGGAACAGCCAGCATCGGCAACCCGGAACCAAGTCACGGCTTGGCACGTCCAGGGAAATTCTCGTCGAGGTTATCGGCATCCAGACGTGAGGTCTCCAAATTGGGCTGCGCCGCCTTCGCGATGGCTGGTACCGACGTCGTCGGTAAGTTTGCGACCAGGCTCTGGACGATATTTATCTTCTGCCAGATTTTCTGCGACAGGCTGGCGGTGATCGTTTCCAGATCGTTGACCGCGTCGGCAACCACTGGATCGGGAAAGCTTTGGGCATAGAGGGCGGCGACCTTGGCGGTCAACGAAAGCATCTCCGAGCAGTAGTCGAGATAGCGGGTCAGAAGAAATGGCGTTAAGGCCCGATGTGGTGAGGATGGCGTGTCGCGCCCGCCGCCGACAATGCTGCTTGGATCCTTGGTCAGCTGGTGCATATCGATGACGTGGGCAATGGACCGCAGTTCGTGCAGCGCGGCCAGCGCGCGCCGCCGCTTCAGTCGATCTTCGCAGGTCACCAGAAACACAGCTGTCGCGCCCATGAGCACGAAAATATTCATCGATGCTTCGATGCCCTGTAGCACCGTGTAGACGCTGTCAGCAGCTGTCTTTGAGAAGTCGATGAGCATGCCGACGCGGCTCAACAGGTAAAGCAGGCCGGCAATGATGATGAAGACCAGCGCCCGGAGCAGGACATTCGGCCGTCCGATACGTTCGGCGCGGACTTTGTTCTCCCGCGCGATGCCGTTCAGTTCAGCGCAGACCCGGCCAAGGCCCGAATGCGGAAACCGCTCGTCGATGCGCTTTTCCAGCGTGACCAGCGAGGCGACGATCTTGTCGGGATCAAGGGTTCTGTACATGCGGGATCTCCATTCCGTCTTGGACCGGGCCTCCGGGGGCAATGTCAGACGCCGGCGTGGCCGGACTGCAAAGGCTTACCAAAAGACATCATCGTTGGTTGGGAAGCAGCGCGCGCGCCGCCGGAGACGAGGTCTGATTCAGGTTTTGCAGCGATCCACGGGGGCCGACAGGTGAAGGCGGCTCGACCAGGGATGGCGCTTGCTGGCCGGGAGCAGGGGCGCCGGCCGCACCCGGGGTTCGTGTCGGCTCGCTCGTCGGTGACGGAGTGGGCAGCGGCGCTCGCACCGGATCGATGGCCGTCGCCGGTGGACTTGCGACGGCCGGACTTGGAACAGGCGGACTTGGAACAGCCGGACTTGCGGCTGCCGGTTGTTTGCCCTGTGGTGCCAGCGGTTGCGTTTGTGGTTGTGCAACGGGCGGCGCGGTCAGCGCTTTTGGCGGGGTCTCTGCTGCTGGCGGAGCCGGTGATGCCGAAGTTGGTGGGACCGTCACACCCGGTTCTGGCTTGGTGACTGCTGGGCGCGTGTCGAGCGCATCCGGTTTCGGTTTCCAGAACAGGTAGGTACCGGCAGCGATAGCGGCCACAGCCAAGGCGATGATCATGTTGCCGATCAAGCCTGGCGGCAAGCGCGACTGGCGAACCGGCGGCACGGGCGCCTGCAACTTGCGGCGGGGAATGGCTGCCGCCTCCGTCTTGGCTTCCGTGCTTGCGATGTTAGGGGGGAGTGCCTGGGGTTTGAGCCCCGCGGCCGTAGCTGGGTGTGCAGGCTCCGGTACTCCCGATCCAGCGTGCGGTTTCGCTGGTCGTGCTGCTGCAATCAGCTCAGCCGTAGCCTCGACGCTGCCGGTCGCTATGGCGCTTTTTTTGTCTGCTTCGTCCTGGCCTTGATGGTCCGCTCCCTCGAGCCGAGCCGCAGCGCTGGCGATCGTCGTCGGTGCCGTGATGCGTTGGGTATCGTCGGCCAGTTGCGTCGGCACATCGTGGGCTCGGTCCGGCAACTCGACGATGCGGGCGACCACAACGGCTGTATTGTCTTGGCGGTCGGCACGCCGGTCGCGGATATGGTCGAGGAGTGTCGTGCTGATCTGGCTTGCCCCTCGCGCCTGCGCGGCTGTCACCGCGGCTTCGATTTCGGTTTCGCTCAAGGTGTTCAAGCCATCGCTGGCCAGCAGCACGACGTCCCCCTTTTGCACGGCAAAGGCCTGGGCGGGGTGGTCGACGATTTCAAGCTTGCGACCCGTCAAGGCGGAAACCAGCACTGATTTGGCTGCGGCAACCTCCGGATCATCGGCCTTGTATTGGCCAGACCTGACCATGAGGCCAGCCTGCGAATGATCCTCATTGAGCTTGGCAAGGCGGCCGCGGCGCCAGACATAAAGGTGGGAGTCGCCGACGCTGATCCAGTTAACCAGTCCATCGGCAAGCACGACCGCGACGGCGGTGCTTGCCATGCCGCGTTGGCCGTGCGCTGGCTCGACACCGTCGGCAATCCGTTCGTTTGCCTTTTCGAGTGTTTCCCGCAATGCAGGGCGCCGGCCGGCCTCTTCGTCGAAAATGCCAGTGTCGGCTGCCGCGCTGAAGGTCTCCACGACGATGCGCGACGCCTCGGCGCCGCCCGTATGACCGCCAAGGCCATCGGCCAGCACCAAGATGGCGCCGCCCTTCCGGCCGATGGAGCGCGCAGCGGCGGCATCCTGCTGCTGTGAGCGGGCGCCGATAAAGTCGTCGGTTGCGAGATCGAGGCGCATCATTCAGGTGCCTCTCGCTGGGCTGGAGCGTCTGATCGATACCCAGGTGGCCGCGCGCGAACGGTGCGTCAAACGCCCGCCGAGACCTGATTGTTTCATGGCAGGGTTCATTGAGGTCAACTCGCAAGCTGTGGGCTGCGCCGCCGCATTTGGATGGCCGACGCGAGTGTCGTGACGGAGACGAAAGCAAGGCTTGCGGCCATCAGCGGCCAGAAATAGGGATTGGGACTGGCACCGTCCGGCCGGGCGTCGAAATGAAAGCGGCCAAAGAGCATCCAGGCCGCAATAGCCAGATGCAGGATCGCGACGACAAGCAACGAGACGGGCACCCAGCGGCCATAGCTGAACCAAGCAAAGGCGCCGGCAAGGCCAACGAGAAGGGCGCTCGCCGGGTAGGCATAAAACGGCACCCAGAACACTGCCATGACCAGCGCCAGTACCATGGCGGCATGGATCGCCGTCGCGGAGAAATCAGGAACATTCGGCTGGAACAGGGCCCATCCGCGTTCGAGGGAGGCCACGCAAAGACCGCAGCACAAGGCGACGATCAACGCCAGAATGTTCGGATGGTAGCTGCCGCCCAGCATGAGAAAGCTGAGGGCTGCAAGGGCTGACACGGCCACCGCGGCAAAGGCTGCAGTGCTTCCGATCCGTTCCGGGTAGACCCGTTCTGATGGCTGCGCCGATGCTAAGGCGGCAACCTCTCGGTCGCTTGTGCGGCGACCGTACGTTTGCCGTCCTTCAGGTGACGTATTCGTGCCGCCCGACCGAACGATCGTACCTTGCGTGGCAGTCGCGGAACCGGTCGCCGAGTCGACGTGGGGTCGTGAGGACCGTCCCGTTGGCCGTGTCGGCTCCGTGGCAAAGTCGAGGTCACGCCCCTGATGCAGGATTTCGCGCAATGCCGAGACAGTTGCCGGACGGTCCTTGGGCCGCAGAATGAGGCCAGCGTTCAATCCAGCCAGGAAGCTCGGGTGGTAGAGCGTCCGGTTGAAAGCATCCATGTGGTCTTCGATCGGCAACATGCTGTCTTGCAGCTGCCGCTTCGAAGCTTCCTCAGGCGGGCGCCCCATGACCGCGTGATACATGGTCGCCGAAAGCGCGTAGATATCGCTCCAGGCACCTTGCAGCTTGGTGTCGACGGTATATTGCTCCGGCGGCGAGTAGCCGTGCTTGACGATGGCGCCGAGGGTGTGGCTGCTTTCCCGCGCAAACTGGCGCGCTGCGCCGAAATCGATCAGGACCGGCTTGCCGTTCGGTCTGACGATGATGTTGTCGGGCGCGATGTCGCGGTGAAATATGCCCTTGCCGTGGATGTAATCCAGCGCCGAAAGCATGGGTTCCAGGATGGCATCGATCTCGTCCTGATCGGGCACATGCCCGAGTTCGCGCAGCCAATGCTTGAAGCTTTGGCCTTCCTCGAATTCGAGGATCATATAGGCGGTGTTATTCTCTTCGAGGAGGCCGATCACGCGAACGATGTGCTCGTGCCTGAATTTGCCGAGAACGCGCGCTTCCTCGATGAAGTAGCGTTTGCCTTGATTGAAGAAATCCGAGGAGCCCGAGCCACTGGAGCGGATGGTCGTTGAGCCATCCCGATAGGCGAATTCGGCCGGAAAATACTCCTTGATGGCGACTTCGCGGTCAAGCCGGAGGCTGCGCGCGAGATAGGTTACGCCGAACCCGCCGGGTCCGAGAACAGTATCGATCTTATATTGATCGCTATCCTTGCCGAGGATAGTGTCGGCGGGCAACGGTTGTCGGGACACTCGTGTTGCTCCGGGATGGTCTGTTGTAAGCAGGTTCCAGTCGATTATTGATCATGTGAAGGTACCGTATCCCAGAGCTCGCTGGCAACGAAATAAACTCCGTTCACTTAACTGCGAGCGGTCTTGTCTGGCTCTCGTGCCATGCACAAATCGGCATTGCCAGGGTGAAGCGATGAGACGTCGGACGCCAAAACACGCCATTGAACATGAAACGCCGTTGGATGTGTTCGATCTCTATCGCATCCAAATGATTGCTTCCAAGTGGCAGCGTTGGTCCGATTTATTGCCTGACGCGCGAAGTACGGTACGCACCGGCCAAGGACGGCCAAGGTGCGGCACGCAAACGTCGACTAACGCATCGTCAACCCTATTTGCCTAACCTTTGCAGCGCGCAGCCGCAGGAGCCCGGAGAGCCCCATGAAAAATCCCAAGGATCCCTCAGATCCCCTCAATAGGCACAATGCAGCCGGCGAACAGACGGTCATCATCGGCGACGTGTCGAACGCCGGCAGCGGCAGCAGCAACGCGCCGACCAGTTTAGTCTCTGGATCGGCCGCCGCTTCGCGAGAGCCAGCCGCCCAGCCGAACGTTCTCAAGCCCATTCCCAGCGACCCCGGACACACACGGATCATCGGGTACAATACGGCGTCATTGGGCGACGGACAGAAGCAGATCGAGCCTGTCGTTGGCTGGATGGTCGTCATTGACGGTCCGGGAAAGGGCAACCATCGGCCCGTTTTTACCGGCAGCAACACGATCGGGCGCAATTCGAACCAGCGGATCTCGATCGATTATGGTGACGATACCATCTCGGCCGAGCAGCAGGCCTTTCTTGTCTACGACGGCAAGAAGCGGCAGTTCCAGCTTGTCCCAAACCTGGGCCGGCCGAACCTCGTCCATTTGAATGACTCAGCGTTGCTGGCAAATTCCGAGATCAAAATGCGCGACAGGATTACGATCGGGCGGACGACACTGCTCTTCGTGCCGCTGTGCGGACCGGAATTCGACTGGAGCGACGTTAAGTAGGACGTAAGGCGATGACGTAAGGCCCGACACGGAGCGGACAGGGGCACGCCCGCTCCGTGTCGGCCAGGACGAGCCTCGTGCAAGCTCCCGCTTACCGCGGGGTGCCGTGCGCCCGGCATTGGGCAATACGGGACGCGTGACCAGTAGCCTCTGCATCCGGCCCATTTCTGGGCCAACTTGGATGCGGTAACGAGGGTCGATCAGGCGGCGCTTGAATTGGCTCGCCATATTCAATTTGGCGCAAGTTTTTAGTTTCATTCCTACGCACTTAACTCCGGCGCCTTGTCCGGAAACATGCGAAAAGGCACGGTTTCATTGACGATCTGGCGCATGGTCAGCGGCGCATGGGCGACCAATTGCGCGATGGTGCGGGCG
>JANXRM010000413.1 GCA_025353015.1 Hyphomicrobiales bacterium | reverse complement strand
TGGAAAAACGACGCACTTGCCGCCAAGTGGGAAAAAGTGCGCCGCGTGCGCTCAGATGTAACCGGAAAGCTTGAACTTGAACGCGCGGCCAAAAAACTTGGCTCATCGCTTGAGATGTCCGTTCGTGTATGGACGCAAGATCCCGAAATCTTAAGGGCGTTTGACAACGCTGACGCTGCCGAAATCTTCATCACGAGTGGCGCTGAGCTGAAAGACCCAACGACAGACACTGTATCGGCATCCAGTCTCCACAAAGGTGAGTACGTCCTCGTCGAACTGGAGTTTCTGAAGGACAACCCCAAATATAAAAAATGCGCGCGCTCATGGCGCTACACGATGGATGTCGGCTCCGATCCAGCCTATCCGGATCTTTCGGCCCGCGACGCCGCCGCGATGCGTGAGATCGACGCGAATGCCTGATGAAAGCCTGTGAATGGGCTGATGTTTCGACTATGCTACAGCCATGTCGAACATCGCACCCATTCACATTATCGGCGGCGGCCTCGCCGGTTCAGAAGCCGCTTGGCAGGCCGTCCAGCTTGGCGTTCCCGTCGTGCTGCACGAGATGCGGCCTCGGCGCACCACCGAAGCACACAGCACGGACGGTTTTGCCGAAATGGTCTGCTCCAATTCGTTCCGTTCGGATGACTGGGCGAACAACGCGGTTGGTCTGCTGCATGAGGAAATGCGCCGCTCACGCTCGCTCATTCTTGCAGCCGCTGACCGACACAAGCTTCCGGCTGGCGGCGCACTCGCGGTTGACCGCGATGCCTTCTCGGCCGATGTCACGCGCGCGCTGACGGCGCATCCTCTCGTCACCGTGGAGCGTGGCGAAGTGGCAGGTTTGCCGCCAAACACGTGGGACAGTGTCATCGTCGCCACTGGCCCGCTGACGTCGCCAGATTTAAGCCGCGCCATTCAAGCGCTGACAGGCGAAAGCGATCTGGCGTTCTTCGACGCCATCGCGCCGATCATCCACTACGACTCCATCGATCAGAGCAAAGCCTGGAAGCAGTCGCGCTACGACAAAGCGGGGCCTGGTGGTACGGGAGCGGACTATATCAACTGCGCCATGAGCCGCGAGCAGTACGAAGCTTTCATTTCAGCGCTATTGGCAGGTGACAAAACCGAATTCAAGCAATGGGAAGGCACACCCTATTTCGACGGCTGCCTGCCGATCGAGGTGATGGCGGAACGCGGCGCAGAAACGCTGCGGTTCGGGCCGATGAAGCCTGTTGGACTAACCAATCCGCACGTCTCCGAGCGTCCCTGGGCTGTTGTGCAATTGCGCCAGGACAATGCGCTCGGCACGCTCTGGAACATGGTCGGCTTCCAGACGAAATTAAAGCATGGCGAGCAGACGCGCATCTTCCGTATGATCCCGGGATTGGAAAACGCCGAGTTCGCAAGGCTCGGTGGGCTGCACCGCAACACGTTCCTCAACAGTCCGAAGTTGCTCGACGGCGTGCTGCGTCTGAAAGCCGAACCGCGGTTGCGTTTCGCGGGCCAGATCACCGGCGTTGAAGGTTATGTCGAAAGTGCTGCGATCGGTTTGCTGGCCGGACGTTTCGCGGCATCGGAACGCTTGGGGCGTCCAATTTCGCCGCCGCCTGCGAATACCGCACTTGGCGCGCTCATCAATCACATCACGGGCGGCCATATCGAGACACTGGACGCGGGGCCGCGCTCGTTCCAGCCCATGAATGTCAATTTCGGACTGTTCCCGCCGTTGGCGGCACCCGACAAAGGCGCCGATGGCAGACGCCTCAAAGGCAAGGAACGTGGCTTCGCCAAGAAGCGGCTGATCGCCGAGCGGGCGCTTCTGGAACTCGGCGTGTGGCTTGGGACCGCGGAACGTTCGGCGGCGGAATAGCGTGTCGGAGTCGAGCAATGAGCGCTGGTCATTCTCGCCGAAGCAGCAGCCAGAACGAAAGATGATTGACGTGTGTGGCGTCAGCGTCGTCGAATGTCCCGTTACTGCTGGTGACGACCAGATCTGCTGGCAGTTGCCCGGTCGTGCGGGCGATCGTTAGCGGTAGCGTAGTTGGAGGCAACGGCGGTTGGCCCGGAACCGGCACGGTTGCAGTACTCAACTTGGCGACATCGAAGGCAGCCGTGCGTCCCTCGGTGTCCCGCACGGACAGCAAATTGCTTTCCAGCGATACGGTGAGGGATGTGTCACGCGTCAACACGGTCTGCGGTCCACGCCGATCGTTCGAAGCCGCATAGATATTAAACGGGCCAATCAACTGGAACCGGCCGTCGGCGTCCACCGCAATCGCGACCGGCTTCGAGACGTGGTAAGTCCAAGAGCGACGCGTGGCCGCGGGCGTATTCCGGCCGAGCGCCAAACGTTCGCGGATCTTGTCGGCGATTGCCCAATCGTGACGCGACTGATCGTTATCACTTATGCGCCCATTGAACGGATCGTTCGGCTGGCCCTGAAAAAACGGCCGCAAGGCGATGAGCCTGTGTTCGTTCCGCAATTGATCGATGATGCCGTGCAGCCGCGTTTTGTCGGCAGCCGAAGGTTTTTGCGCACCGCTCGCCACATCGATCACACGTCCGTCGCGCAACATCCCGTTGGCTTCGAGCCGCGCGCCGAAATCTCGCACTTGGGCGCGGATCGGCCAGCCGGTTGCGCCCCAAGGACCGAACGAAGCGAACGCCAGCAACCCCGCGAGAACACCGGGAATGAAGCGAAGATCGCGATGCTTTGCAAACCCTTGCGTAACGACAAGCGACACGAGCCAGACGCCGGCGAGAACCACGAGATAGCGCCGCTGCGTCAGGCCGTATTCGCTGATACGTGCGCCGACCGCCAGGAAGAGCAGGACTAACGGCACGGCCAGCAACCAAGGCCAGAAGCGCCAGAACAACGCGACAATCCGGCCGCCAGAGAGCCGTGTCGGATACGAACTGAGCGCCGTCACGGCGACGACACTGCCGAACGTCAACACAAGCCAGCCGAGCCGGCCCTTGGGCAGTTCGCCATCGAACAGGATCTTCAACGCGTAGACGTGCAGGATCGCGGCATAGGCGAGCAGCAGCGGCACCAGAATGAATTTTACAATTGCTGCGATCAACCGGCTGACGAGTTCCGCCGGCTCGCCCTCGCCAACTTCGGTGTCGAAGGATTGCGGCACGTGGCTCAACCAGTAGGCAGGCGCGATCAGGAAACTGGCGGTGATCCAAATTTTTTCGACCAACGCGCCGGGGATCGGCAGTCCGAACAAGTATTTGATCGTTTCCAGGATGACGGTCAGGCCGCCCGCGAAGAGAATACAGGCAACGCCCGAAGCCGCCGCGCCGAACCAGAGCGTGTGATTGAAGAGCCAGAGCGCCGAATTCCCAGGCATCGTCGCGACATAGCCCGCAATAGAAAGCGATAAAGCGAGTGCCGCGATCACGTAAAGAAAATTGAGATCGATGGCATTCGCAAGCACGGTGAGCAGGCCGATGACCAGCCAGCCGGCAACGACGAGGGCGTGCTTGACGTTTGGCTCGGATCGTTTTGCCTCGCCATAAAGTGTGGCGGCGAACGACCAGTACAATGCTGCGGTCAATGCAGCCGGTACGCGGACGAGGCGAATGTCCTCCGGCCAGGGCAGTGACTTGTGCAAATCAAGGAGAAGATAGGCCGTCAGGATCAGTGCGCACAACAGCGTCCATGGAAACCGTTGGGCAACCCGCGCGAGATCAGGAAGGCTGTAGTGGAGAAGATTTTTCACGTCGTTTGTAGTCTTCTGGTCAGGTGACATTGGCCGGATCCTTCACGCGGCCGGCCTTGACGCTGATCACCGTTGCGCCCGTCGGCCGTCGAACTTCGCGAGTACACTGCGCGCCTCCACGACAACCGCATCGGCGATGGCGGCCTGACCTTCCGCTGTTGGATGGAAGGCACCTGAATAAAGGCTCGCCAGCAGCACCTGGAACCACGACAGCGTATTATTCGGCACGGCTTTCTGCATCACCGATTTTGCGACGTGGAAGTTTCCTGTGAGATAGGCATCGTTCGGCGTCCGGAACCACCGCTGCCGCGTCGTATACGCGCGCCAGTCGGCAGGATTGTAGGGCGCCCATTCGGTGCCCGTCCAGCGCGGCATGCGCAGATCGTCGGCCGACGAGAGCGCATTGTCGCTCCAGCCGGCGCAGATGCTGCGGCCGAGGAAAGCGTCGCGATGCTTGGACACATAGGTCCAATTGTAATGGCGGCTGGCGCTTTTCATGATCGTGTCGAGCCGGTCGGCGGCAATCATCGAGTCACGCGCCTTGGATTCAGAAAGTGCGAAGTCGGAAACGACCGTCATTCCGGCGCGGCCATCGGGACAGGTCTTTTTGTCCTCGAGCAAGGTGAGCGCGGGATAAGCGACGGTCACAATGCGCTCTGATTCATTCCAAGGAACATGCAGGATATTGTGCAATGCGCGGTTCAGCGCTTTGTAGCGGTCATCCAGCTCGGTCAAAAGCGCGGTCGCGTCGGAAAAACCATACACCTCGCCGATCCAGCCGCCGACTTTACGCAGCACCGATTTATCCGCGAGAATGGCGTTAGCCACGAGGCGTGAGAAACCAACGTCGTTGCCGCCGATCGAAACCAAGACCAGATCGATCGGGCGGGCGTGTTGCGGATCGCACTTCCGCAACACCAGGCCGCCCTGCAGGGACGGCACCTTGCCGCCCATGTGGTAGGCCTCCGGCAGATCGTAATCCTTCACCGGATTGGCATCGCATTGCGCCTGCGCAGCCGCCGAGATCTGCGACAGATCCGGAGGGCTTGGCACCCACTCGTGGCCCTTGTAGCGCAAAAACAGGCCATTGATGATTTCGGCTCCAGAGCACGCAAAACTGACGAACGTCACCGCGCGTTGTGGTTCCTCGACGGCCAACTGCAACGCCGTTCTGACCTGATGCGAATAGAGCGAACGGTGACACGCCTGATCGAGCCATTTTGGGTTGGCTTCGACGAATGATGCATCGCCGATGTCTTTCCAATTGCCGACACGCGCCGGAAACCCCGTGAGTTCGGCGGATCGGCCTTCAGCCTTTCCATAATCGACGAAGCGCGTGCGCGAGAAGCGAACGGGGACATCGGGATTGCCTTCGCCAGAGCCGAAGCTGTCGCCCATTCCGACGATGAAAATATCCTTCACGCGAACGCGCGTTTCCGCGATCGGCCGGCCGCCGACTTCGACGCTGACCTGGGCACCCGACGGATACGGAACGTCCAACGTCACGGGGGCATCGCACCGCGCTGTCCGCGCCTGGCCCCGGCCGCGGCCGCCACGCGGCGCTGTCAGCCATGTGCAATCGAGATTGGCAGCGTCTTCGACTTCTTTCAGCTCGAAAATGATCTGATGCGATTTCGGATTGATATAGTCTGGCCGTCCAGCGCACGCCGCCCGGTTGCGGGCCGCATCCCAGCAGCTCGTTTCCAGCACCGTGCCAGCCCAGCCTTCGCCATTGTGGCGGTCGGCGAGCGCACGCTCCGCGCTCAGAACTGGATGCCGGCGTTCCTCGTCGCTGAGCGCCAGGAACGTTGCGCGATGCATCTCGGTACTGGCTGCCTCGGTGAAGAAGCGGAACGGATTTTCCAATCGCCAGGTGATCGTGGGCTCGGCATGTGCCGTCCGCGCTAAGGTCAGGAGCATCGACAGGATGATCGTCGCGGCCAGTCC
Source organism: Hyphomicrobiales bacterium (assembly GCA_025353015.1). GTDB lineage: Bacteria > Pseudomonadota > Alphaproteobacteria > Rhizobiales > Hyphomicrobiaceae. The sequence continues at coordinate 1,086 of JANXRM010000413.1, read as the reverse complement.
CAAACGTTGCAAGATGTTCGTCACGACTGTGCCCCTTGTGCCCTGATTGCTGGAGCCGTTCCGCTGGCCAGCCCTAGCGTTCAATGCCCACGTTTTCCACGCCGACGCATTCTACGCCGATGCAAAGTCCGATATCCGGCCGGCGGCAAAGTTACCGCACGCATTATACGTGGCGCCGCATCCGCGCCTTTGCCAAGGCCCAAACACGCGACAGCGGCGTCATGACAGCGATATGCTCGAGCGGTTGAAAACCCGCACGATCCAGAGCTCGAAGGTAGGCTTCAACCGTGGCAAGTGGAAGAATCGCCAGGCAACTCGCCGAACTCTTGCTCTTCATCGCCAACTGAATTTCCGCGTGTTTTTTCCGAACCTTCGCCTTTAATTCTCGGATTGCGCTGCAGGTGCCGGCAACCGTCGCCGCGGCGAATGGCCGCTCGGCCAGCAGGCTTCGGGTGACACCGTTTTCAGCAAGCAACGTCTCTGGAATGGGAAATCCGCCATTGTGCAGGTGGGCTGGAAGGCGTCCCAGCGCCCGCGCCAGGCCATAGGCAACGCCGGCGTGCGTGGCGATGGACGGAAGCAACGGGCGACCCGTCAGAATTTCATGGGCGATATCGAAGGCCAGCCCCTCGGTTTCGGCGAGATACCGATCGAGTGCCGCGTCGTCGGCATGCAGGTCACCCGTGAGATCGAAGGCGCGTGCATCGATCATTCGATGCAGCCGCACGCCGTCGATGCAATGCGTTTGCAGCAACGCACCAAGTGCGTCAGCAACGGGATGGCCGGTTTTTTCCTGACGACTTACGGCGTCCACGGCATCGCGCCACCACTGCAACCGAATTTCGCCGATCAACGGCTCGCTGACAGTTGCCGGGATGCGGGCAAGCTCGCCGGCAAAAGCCGCCAGAGTAAGCAGCGAACCGGACGCTGCGGCCGGCGCCAACAGAGCCGCGAGGTAGCGATCCGGCTCGTGGCTCCGGGCGAGGTCGCGAACCGTCGACTGAGCGGTTTGGATGGAAGGACGGTCGGCCACATGATCATTCAGTTAAAGGCATCATTCAGTAAAGATGCGCAGCCCCGACCATG
>JANXRM010000386.1 GCA_025353015.1 Hyphomicrobiales bacterium | reverse complement strand
GGCCCGCATGTGAAGTCGGGCAAGCTGCGCGGTTTGGCCGTGACCTCGCCGACGCGCCACAAGCAGTTTCCTGATGTGCCAACGGTGGCCGAGCTGGGCCTGCCGAATTTCTCGGCTAATGCCTGGTGGGGCATCATCGTTCCCGCCAAGACGCCGCCCGCGATCATCCAGCGTCTCCACCAGGCGTTCACGGTGTCGTTCAAGGACCCGGGCGTTACGGAAACGCTCGTCGATACGGCCGGCATCACCTACGAGCTGTCGTCGCCTGAGGCCTTCACCACGTTTCTCGAAAGTGAGATGGCGCGCTGGGCAAATGTCGTGAAAAGCAACAAGATCATTCCCGAATGAGCGGCTAGCTACAGGGGGCTCGCCGCATCCCGGTTTTGAGAGCGGCACCATGATCGAGAACGAGGTTCGAATTGGCACGCGGTACGGGAGCATGCCGGCGTTCGCAGTGCACCAGGAAGGGCCCGGACCGTTTGCGCCTGTGATCTTCTACATGGATGCGCCGGGCTACCGCGAGGAGCTCAAGACCATGTGCCGGCGCATCGCGCGCGCTGGCTATTTCTGCCTGCTACCCGATCTCTACTATCGGCTGGGCACCCTGCGGCTGCAGCTCGATCGTCGTGACGAGGCAATGTCGTCGGTCATCAAGGCGGCCCGAAACACGCTGACCAATGGCATGGTCACCGACGATACCGCGGGCATGCTCGCCTATCTCGACGCGCACCCAAAAGTGAAGCCCGGACCTGTCGGCTGCACCGGCCACTGCATGAGCGGGCGCTTCATTGTCACGGTTGCCGCGAAATTCCCGAACCGTATCGCTGCCGCGGCCGCGTTCTACGGCGTGCAGATCGTCACCGATCAACTCGACAGTCCTCATCTCATCGCCAATCGGGCGCAGGCGGAAATCTACCTGTCGTTCGCCGAGGTCGACGATCTGGTGCCGGCGAACACGGTGCCTGCTATCAAGGGCATCTACGACAAGGCGGGCATCGTCAACACCATCGAAATCGTCAAGGGGACGCAGCACGGCTACTGCTTCCCGGAGCGCGCGGCCTATCATCCGGAAGCGGCCGAGATCGCATTCCAGAAGCTGTGCGCCATGTGGGAGCGGCGGTTGGCGTAGCGGTTTCTACCGTCCGCGGCGCGCCAAGGCGGCTTCAAGCAAAGCAGACCGTGTAGCCGTATCCTACTCGCGTGTGACGGCGATGTTCGGCTAAGATCGAGGCCGAAACTCGCCCCAGCCTATAGGAGCCCCCATGAAACTCGGATTGCTGCTGCGCTATCACGGTGAAACCGGTGGCCCGAATATGGACCTGGTGCTGGAGGCCGAGAAGCTCGGCTTCACGCAGGTCTGGCAGGGCGAATCCTACGGCATCGACAGCGTTTCGCCGATCGCCTGGGCGCTGGCCAGGACGACCAAGATCAAGTGCGGCACCGGCATCATGCAGATCCCCGCCCGCACGCCCGCCTGCGCCGCCATGACGGCCATGACGATGAATGCCATGTCGGGCGGGCGCTTTCTGATGGGCATCGGGCCGTCGGGACCGCAGGTCGTCGAGGGCTGGCATGGGGCGGCCTATGGCAAGCCGTTGGCCCGCACAAAGGAATACATCGAGATCGTGCGCAAGGTGTTCGCGCGGGAAGCGGCGTTGACGCACAAGAGCGCGCACTACGAGATCCCCTATGCCGGTCCCGGCGCTACGGGCCTGGGCAAGCCGCTCAAGACGATCATGAAGCCCGACCGCGACATCAAGATCTACACCGCCGCCATCGCTCCGAATGGTTTGAAGACTGCGGGCGAAGTGGCAGACGGCGTGCAGCCGATCTTCATGAGCCCCGAGAAGGCCGCCATCATCACTGGGCCCGTGCTCGAGGGCATGGCGGCGGCGGGCCGGCCACAGTCACTCGCCAACTTCGACATCACGCCGTTCGTGCGCGTATCGATGGGCGACGACCTGCAGAAATGCCGCGACGCGCTCAGGCCGGAGATCGCGCTTTACGTCGGCGGCATGGGGGCACGGACCAAGAATTTCTACAACGACCACGCCAAGCGCCTTGGCTACGCCGACGCGGCTGTCAAAATCCAGGATGCGTTCTTAGCCGGACGCCGTGACGAGGCCATGGCCGCCGTTCCCGACGCCATGATCGATGAGATCGCGCTGGTCGGGTCGCCGGATCGCATCCGGGGCCGCATCAAGGACTGGAAGGCGGCAGCAAGCGGTGGCGCCATCGGCACCATGCTGCTCAGCGCCGGCTCGGTCGACGTGCTGCGGTTGGCGGCGGAGGCGGTGGGTTAAGGCCGGGCCATTCAACGCTCGCAACAGGCGCCGGTCGGGTCGAGGTACGAGACCCGACACCACAACCATCAGAACCAGCCCCGTCGCGCCTCGAAGGTTCGGGCCTCGCAGGTGCGCCCATGCGGAGCATGGCTCCACCAAGACGCTCTACCCGACCTACCTACGCCGGATGAAATGAATGCCCCTGGGGGCAAGGCCCATACGCGCCGTCAGTCTTTCACCCACACTTCGACGCGACGGTTCAAGCGCGAACCCTCGCTGTCGTTGCAGGCGACCGGTGCCAACGGGCCGTAGCCTTTCACGTTCAGCACGCGGTGGTCGATCTTTTGCGCACTGGCCGCCAGCAAGGCTGTGCGCACCTGGTTCGAGCGCTTATAGGAATGCGTGAAGTTCGCCTGGAATTTCTCGCCATTCGCGTCGGTGAAGCCCGCGAGCAGGATCTTCTTGCCGGCGTAGTCAGGCATCTGCAGCAAGCCTGCAAGCCGCGTGATCTCGGCTTGCGACGCGCGGTCGAGATCCAGCGTCCCGGGCATGAACCGGAACGTGATCGACAGGCGGCGTGCGCCTTTGAAATCGGCGAGCATGGCGCGCATCGAGGGCAAGTCGAAGGCTTCGCCTTGCGCATTCAAGGCATGCGCCATGCGCTCGGACTGCTCCGACAGCGCGATCTGATCGACGCCGCTGCCGGCAATCTGGTGATCGGCGATGATCGCCTGCGCCTCGGGTGAGACGGCATAGCGCAGTAACCCGCGGGCGGCGGCCTCCTTCGGCGGAGCGACCGAATAGAGATAGAGGCGGTGGCCGAGGGGATACTCGCCCATCTTTACCGCGAACGGGGTCGGCTTCTGCAGGAGGCCGCACTGGCTCTCGAGCGGCACCAACTTGGCGCTGCGCTGGAACGCCAGCGAGACGAGCCCGATGGCATTGCGGTCGCGCGTGACTGTGTCGGAAAGCTCGGCCTCGCTCTGTACGCGTTCTATCCCGTCCACGAGCTTGGCGTTGCGCGGCTTCAGGACGACGGCATGAAAGCGGTCGGCAGCTTCCGTTGCGCCGTCGCGCGCCAGCATGCGGATCTTGCCCGGCGGCAAGCCCAATTCGTACCAGTCCGTGATTTGCCCGGAGAATATGCGCGCGATCACGTCGATGGAGAGCGAGCTCACGGGATTGTCGGGCGAAACGATGACCGCCAGGCCGTCGACGCCAATGAAATGTTCGCTCTGGGCCGATTTTATCTTCGGGCCGGCGGCGGCCAGCGCTTCAGCTTCATCCTTGTTGGCGGGCCGGTCCGCCATGGCGATTGCCGCGCCATCGCTGCCGAGCGCACCAAGGCCAGCGGTGGTGTCGTCCTGCGCGATGGCAATGGCGGCGAGTTCCTTGCCGCGCGCGTCGACGAGGCGGAAGCTGATGGTCCTGGGATCGGTGCCGATGACTTGGACGACAGTCAGGCCGCTGCTGGCTGCATAACCGCGCAACAAGGCCGGCATCAGCTGCCGGCCGATCAATTCACTGCCACGGATGGCGAAGGCCTCATGCCGGTCTGGCGACAGCGGTTCGTAAGTCCAGGCCGCCGCCGTGACGGGCGCATTACAAGCGGCCCCCACGCATTCGAAGCGCGCAGCCTGCAACGTCATCTTGCCGAGCTGTGGGCTCTCGACGACGTATTTCGTGCCGTCGAACGATCGGATCTCGCCAGTCACCTGAAAGCCGCCCCCCTTCATGCGCAGCGTCACCTCGCGGCTCTCGCCGGCAACAACAGCGCAGGGCAGCGACGCCAGCGGCAGCGCAAACGTTGCAGCGAGTGCCAGGTGCAGCAGCGATGTCGGGTGGCGCATGGGAGATGCTCCTTCAGTCGTGGACGTCAAATTGGCAGCGTCGGTTTTTGGGAGTCAATTTCTGATCCGGATGACAGGCATCGCGCCAGGATTGAGCCGCGCCTGCTGAGCGAGCACCTGGCCGCATGCGGCTGCCGCGATCACGCCCACTTCCTGGTTGACCTGGCCGTGACGTGACCAGGAAACGACACGGAACGGAATGTCCGCCAGAGCATCCTTGCCGCATGGAGGCGTCGCCGCCCGTTCGCTGCGTGTTGCGAAATCAACAGATGTGGTGACGAGACCGAACGTCTGGCCGTCCTTATGCAGGAACGTATAGACCTGAAGGCGCTCGCGCCCGGATTTGTCCTTGCCCGCATCCGTGCGCGGCGTGCTCAAAAACCCATGTCCACGGCCACTTTTTTCGATCCAATCGCGCGCGGCTGAGAGCGACGAGGGCGCGGCATTGGACACATGTCCCGCATTGCCGGGCAGTGCCGCGTATTCAAAGACATGGATGTCGAGATCGACCGGCGCGCGCCAGAGCAGCGCGACTTTTGAAACTTTGTCGAGTTCCAGCGCTTCGACCGGCATCGCCAGCACGGTCTCGTCGGCAAACTTGATCTCGACGGGTGTCGAGGTCCCGGCAAAGGCATCGACCAGGATCTCGTGACGGCCCGTCCCGTCGAGGTCGCCGCCGAAGTCTGCGCCGCCGTAGGTCCAGACGAAGTCCTGGCCAGCGCGGCAGGGTGACGTCACGGCGATGCGCATGCGGCCAGCTTCCAGCGCCGTCGCCTTTGCGGCGGGCGTACCGCAGGACGCGTTGCCAGCCTTCTTCACCGTCGGATCGGCGGGTGCGGGATGTGTGGCCTGTGGCATCCCGGCTGTCGCGCCGGCATCCGGAGCTGGCCCGGAGAGCGTGGGCTCGGGTTTCGGTATCCAGCGGCGTTCATCCTGAAAGGTCGGACGGTTGGCGTCACCTTTTCCTTGTGCGAGGGCGTCGGGGATCGCCGCCAGAAACAGCGCGGCCAAAGCCGTCGCATAAAATGCAGTCGCAAAAATGGCAGTGCAACTTGAGTGGGCGGGATGCGGCATGGCTCTCACTTGGTCGGTTGCAAGCGTTGAAGGGCAGCATCGATATTCCGGCAGCCGCCAGCCTTTTTCGATTGCTGGTACCAATCGAGTGCTGTCGCCTTGTCGGGCGTGACGCCGAGGCCGTGCTCGTGCAAAGCGGCCACAAAACACATGGCCACGGGATCACCGAGCGAGCCCGACAACTCCCAGAGGCGGCGCGCATTGGCATAGTCGGGTTGGTTGCTGCCGGTCGGCTCGGCATAGACGGACCCGAGCTGGGTGAGCGCCCACATCGTGCGCTCGTCGCCGAGCGTCGTTGCGAGATAGCGGCGGAGCAGGGCCGCGGCTGCGGTTTTATTTCGATCGCTGGCCGGGCCGTGCAGGCGCAAGTCGGCCTCTTCGAGAAGTTTCGAAAGGGCGGGGCCGGACAAGTCTGTCTCCGGTGCGGCCGGTTTTCCGCCACCAAGCAGCGTCGCAAGTGTCGCGGCCGGCGCATCGCGTTTCGGTGCCTCGCCTTTGCTGCCAGTCACCGCGTTGATGCCAAGCGCAAGGACAACCAATCCAGCCAAGGATGCAGCGATCCGGCCAGGCCCCCACGTCCGAACGGACGGCGGGGACGGCATCTCAGCCTGCGGCTTCGGAAGTTCAGGCGTAAAATCGGCAACCTTTGCGGCCGCGTCTGGTGGTGGTTGCGGGTGAGCCGCCGTTTGCGCCGGCGCTTCGCCGGCAACGGCCGCCGCATCCGGTACGTGGGGTTCTTCGGCCTTGCGAAAGAGCGCCGCGTCGCTGGTGTCTGCCGGTGTGTCCGTGGCGGTTGCGGTTGCGCGTTCGGTCGATCGCAACAGGGCCAGAGGTTCGATATACGACGAGGCGTCGGTGGCCTCGCCGAAGACGAGGTCGGCGTGCGTCTCGGGCGGTGCGTTGCGGGCCGCCTTGACTGCGATCAGGTGCCGTCGCTTGGGCCGCACGAGCGGAGCGATCCTTGGCCAAAGGAATTCGCCGCGAACGCCGCACTTGGCGACTTCGATGACAGCGAGCGTGCCCGGCATGAAGGCTGGATTTTCGACAATCTCCGGACCGACGACAAGCTCGGCGCCTTCCGTTGTGATGCGCGTGGCCAGCGGCTGCCGATCGCTTTCGATCCAGGCGGTCTGACCCTCCGCGTGGAGTGCTGTGTCGACGGGGCGAATGCGATAGGTGACGTTGTCAGGCAGGCTTTGCAGCCCCATCAATCTGATGACGGCGTGCCCGCCGCCAAGACGTCCGCTTTCTTCTTGAACCTCGATGCTCAGCTTCCGCAAGCGTTGCCTCCTAAAGCTGAATGTTGAGTTCGGCTAGCAATTCGCCGAGCTTCTGATTGCGTTTGGTGTCGATGTCACGGCCTGCGATGTCGGTGGCATTGTCATCGACAAGCCGCAGGAACGCCTGTGACCAATCCGACAGGAATTCCCGGTCGAGGTCGCCGTCGTCAGCGGCGACCGCCCAGATGTCTGACGTCACTTTCGGTGGAAAAATCGGCGTTTCGCCGCGCCCCTTGCGCCGGGGATGATTGTTCGAGAGCGTATCATTGCAGCCGAGCCACATGACGTAGTCGCCAATCACGTTGGCGGCGCACATGGCCGCGCGCGCAATGCGGTGCGAAGCATCGGGCGCATCGGCCATGATGCCTTGGATTTCGTGCGCAATCCGCGCTTCGAGCTCGAGCCGGTGCGTGCCGGCAATGAGTTCGTCGACAAGTTGCAGCAGGCTGCTGCGGGGCATCTGCAAGGTCTGGCAGATGCGATCGGCCTGTGCAAAAAGCCTCGCCGAGGCGACCCAATGGGTCACCACGACGCCGGCATAGTCGCGCGCAATCTCCGCGGTTGGGTTGGGATCGCCAATTCCGTGCGCGGCATGGCCGTTCATCGCCGGCCCATGCCCATTGAGTGGGTGTCCATCGAGAGCGTGCCCGTTGACTGCATGCCCGTTGACTGCATGCACGTTGACATGGTGGCCGTTCGTGCCGTTCGCTGGCGCTCGATCGGCGCCGGCCAGGGCCTCGTGCATTGGGCCATCTGCTTCGCAGTGTTTTGCGGGCTCGCCGTTGGTATGACGCGGGGCCGTCGGGTGCGCCGCTTCATGGCGCAACAAAACGTCGTTGAACTCGGTGTCGGTCAGCTGCAGCGCGCGAATGAGATGGCCGAGGCGGCGTTCTTCGGCGCACCGGCGTAAGCGCCGTGTCACCATGAGGCCCGCGATGCGGCGGCGATCCTGCTGCAATTCCAGGTCGCTTGAAACGTAGTAGCGCTGCAGCCTGTCGCGCAGCGACTTGCCGAGAAGACCGAGGTCGTTGAGCACGTGCCGGTGCTTGGCGCGCTCGTCGCAAACCGCCTCCATCGACTGTGCGAGATAGGTGATACCGCCATCGTTCAGCTCCAGCGCCTCCGACCAGATGGCGGCGGGATCATCGACATGGCGGCGGACGATATCGTTGGTCGTAAAATCGCGCCGCATCCGCTCCAAGCGGTCCTTCTGCTCTGGCTTGTAGCCAAGCTCCCGGTTGTCGCTGCCGTAATTCAGAAGATGCTTGGCGCGTGTCGTGGGATTGCGCAGCAGGTGCACATTGTCGAAGGCCCGGCTGGTCGTCCAAGCCGTCGGCCAGGTCTGGTGCCGGCCAAAGCCTTCGACCAGCGTTGTCTGCAACCTCTGGCCCCAGTCCACGCGGCGCTCTTTGGTCCGGCGCGAGGGCTCGGCAAAGTCCTTGTCGAACTTCGTCAGGCAGAGAAAAAGACCGTTCGCTTGCTGCTCGCGTGCCGGTGCATCGGCGCCGTGCGATTTCTCGACCCACGCGGAGACAAGCCCCTCCAATTCACCGGCGCGGGCGTTTCCCGCCTCCAGGCAAACGGCCATGCTGGTCAGCGCCTGCTCCTCGACGTAGCGCTCGAGCAAATAGGTCGATTTTGCGCGCATGTAGAGTGCGCCGAGTTGGCCGGGATCTTTGCGCAGCCCACGCACGAGATTGGCGCCGCCTTGCGGCGCATCGATCGATGGAAACTCCAAGAGATCGGCTTTTTCGAGCAGCGCGCAGGAGGGATTGGCGACGGGTAAGCGCACTTCCGCGATGATGGCGGCGAGCACCGTCCGTTGGATTGAAACCCACTGCCCGAACTGGCTGCTGACAACCACCGTGTTGTCGTCAGGCCGGCCAAGCCCCTGCAAGGTCTGGGCACTCAAGACGTTGTCGGGCCGCCGCTGGAACCGGCCCGTGCGCGAGTCGATGCCGAGCACCGCGTCGAGAGCACAGCGCGCTTCCCGGCCGCAGCCGAGGCTTGCCACCGCATCCGCCAGCATGACGAACGTCTCGGTGACGGGTGCGAGACCACCCCAGAGCACCGACAGGAGCCGCCCGCGATCGGCATTCGGCAGATGCGAAACGAGACCGGTCAGCATTTCCCAGTACCCGCCCGTCAGCAGCGCGCGCACAAGCGGTTCTTCGCCGAAGTGGGTCGTGAAGTAATGCCGGATATCCCAGACGTCTTCTTCCGAGAGGCCAGCCTGCGGTTCCGCCAGTAAGCGGCGGCGCGCCTCGCTGACGGTGCGGTCGATCATGGCCATGCTCGGCTCGAGATCGCTTCGTTCGGCGCCGGCGATGAAGGCGCCACCAAAAATCTTGATGAGGTCGGCAATCGTCAAAAGGCGAACGGCGACGGGAAAATTCTGCGCGCCCGTGCCCGTGCGGGCCGTGAGCCGCATCACCGTCGAGCTGCCGGTGCGCCCGCCTTCCGGCGAGATGTGCTTGAGGAAATTGACGTGTTCGCGGATACCGTCGAAGCGAATGGCGAGCGTGCCGCCGTCCCGTTCGATGATCGACGAGATGAGCTGCGTTTTTCCTGATCGGCTCGGCCCGACGAAGGCGACGCACGGACTTTCCCGCATGGCACGGGCGAGCGTGCTGGCCGACGTTTCAGTTCGATAGACTTCGTGCAGAAGCGCGACGCGCTCGGCTGCCATCAGGCCACCGCTTTCGCTGATCCAATCGAGGATTTTGCGCGCCGTATCGCCGACGCCGGTACACGCGGCCGCGAGCCGGTTGTCATGCATGCTCATGTCAAAATCCTGCTCATGCGATCGCAAAGACCCCTGTGTCGAGCCAGTGTCCGGCTGCGGACGGCTGGGTCTGAAGGCGAAGCCCGATCTCGGTGGAGGCAAGTTCGATGCCATCGGCATCCGTCGCGCGCACGATCCACGGCCGGACGGACGCGCCATCGACGCCAGGCTTCCATTCGAGTTGCACGCGGATCGGCGTTTTCGGCGGCTCGTCGGTCGCGACCTCGTCGAAGATCAGGACATACATCGGCAGCGCTGGCCAGGTTGCGAGCGGCGAGCGGCGGACGCCAAGTATTTCAGGTGGCGCGATGGCGATCGTCGCGGATTGGCTTGGCTGCGCTGCGCGTCCGTTGCTGCCAGAGCGGCTCGAGTCAAACAACACCGTCGCGTCGGCGATGAGCCCGCCGGGACCGATCTGGCCGATCGAGACATGATGCGCGGACGCAGGCAAGTCGCGCAGCGAGAGCGTGAGGCCACCGATCCGTAACGGTCGGCGGCTGCCGAGCAGAGCGCCAACGGCGGCCAGCGATTTTGGGTCCACGACATTGCCGAGCGCGGAGCGGTCTGGATACCACTCGCCCATGCGATATTCATGCATGGCGATGATACGATCGGGGCGGATCGGCATGCCCTCGAGCAGAGCGGCCTTCAGGACGGGCAAGCGGCTGAGCCACCCCGAGAGCAGGACAACGTCGCAATCGAGCGCCCGGATCGCGCGCACCGCATTGCTGATGGCAGGCCCGAGCGTGCGCCGGATGATGGCGGCAACCTCGGCCAGCGTGAAGGTCACGGGCGTGCCGAGGCAATGAAATCCGTCGCTGCCTTCGTCCGATGCCAGAGATTCCAATTCGTCGGCAGCCGGCTGCGGATTGATGACCGACGTGGATAGTAGATCGCCGAGGGTGCGGATCGCCGGCAGGTTTTCGGACGTGGCCCTGAGGATCTCGTGTTCCTTCAGGATCGCCGTGGCTGCCGGCAAGGCAATTTCGCTGGCGAGGCGGCGGCGGAACTCGCCGAGCCTGGAGGCACGGCCATGCGTGGCGCCGTTGACGATATCAGTGAGAAACTGCCGGGAGTCCGAGAGTTTGCTCTCGGTCAAGCGTTGCGCCAAGGCCGGCAGAATGAACGCTTCGACCAACGCCTTCAGAACGTCGTCGCTACCGGTCGCGAAGCCCTCGATGAGATGCGGCGTGGCGATCAGGTTCTGCGTGTCGCCGAGGCCGTAAGTCGTGAGCGCCAGGCTGGTCGTGCCGCCGCCGATATCCAGCGTTGCGATCCTGAGCGTCCGGCCGGTCGCCTGTTGCATGCCGGCGTTCTGCCCACCACCCTGGCCCACGCGATGGCGGCCGAGCAGATCGAAGTACGAGCGCGCCTTGCCGTGAAATTTGTGGCGGATCTCGTTTTCGAGAAAAGCCAGTTGCGTGTTTGTGGCGGAATCACCCGACATGATGACATCAGGCGGCGCGACGGCACCCGATACGGTCCCGGCTGCGTCCCCATCCCATCCCATCGCCTGCCAGACGAGCTGCACGGCGGCGGTGATCCGCCCGGCAACGATCCGCCGTTCCTCGTCCTGCAGCGACGATGGCACCGTGACGACGATGCGGGCAAGACGGCGCGGGTCGCCGGCGCGTTCGTGGGCGCGGCGGTAGTCGGGTGCGTTGATGGCGCCGATCGCATGCTGAATGAGTTCGGCTGCGAAAAACGTCAGCAGCGATGAGCGCGAGAAGCGCGGCTTTGTTGTCGGCGTACGTTTTTCGTTCGTCGCGAGCAGGTCGCCGGTTTCCGACAGGTGCGAGAGTAACGGGCCCGAGATCAGCGCATTGCGCCGCGTGCCGCCGGCAGGCGCTGCAAAACGCCAGACGTGACGGCTCGCCTTGTTGTCCCAGAGATAGCGCATGGGGCTCGAAAGCCCGGTAAAGGCATCGGCCGTGTTCTGTTCCGACGCAAGCCGTGTCGCCTCGGTGCCGACCCGCGCGAGACTTGGCCAGTGGAACGCATTCGTCCGGCCGCTCCAGCGCGAGTAGACGTCTTTGCCGAAGGCTGTCCGCGAAAACTCGACGCGGCTCTCGAAAATCCCGGTATGGCTGATCCAGGGTCGGGCCAGATCGCGCAACGCCAACTCGTCGATGACGGGCGAGCCGGCTGCCGGCCCCGCCTGCGAGCGCCCCGCTTCCGCGAGGAGCGCGAAGGCGCGGCTGGAGCCGATGTCGAGGACGAGATCGACGGGCACCGTCGACGCAGCAGCATCGGCAGCATCGCCCGAAGCGAACAGGCAGATCTGCGGCAGCACGCGCGCTTCGTTGAGCACCGCCAAAAGTGTCAGATAGTGCGCCAGATGTTCGAGCGATGCGGGCGACGAGGTGTCGGTCGCAAGCAACGTGGTCTCGGCACGTTGACGGCCTTCGCGATAGGCCTCCATCAGCCATTCATCGACCCAGGGTTCCGTCACGAACCATCCAATGTCGTTGACGTCGGCTGAGCAGCGGAACACCGTGCCATTCAAGGCATCGTCCAGCGATGGCCCGGTTTGGGCGACGCTGGCGCCGTCAGGCGGCGCCTCCAACGCCGTATCGACGGCCAGGACGATCTTGTAATGCGGTCGCTGCGGAATGCTCACGTCTTTGTGGATGAAGACGCGGACCCAGTTTGCGGGGCTTTCTTCGAACACGGGCGGGTCGGTGAAGCCGTCACCTGAGCGCATGAAGGGCAACGGCACCCAGCAGCCGGCGTAGGCGTCGAGCGCGCGCCGGCCGTCGACAGCGTATGTCTGTGATGGGTCAGTGGCGGCATCGGTCAGCGGGTGGTGGAACACGCCGGTCTCGTCCAGCGTCACCTGATGCAGTGAGGGACCGTCGGCGTCATTCTGGCTGTCATGGCATTCGAAATAGCGATCGCTGAGACCGGCGGCGATCGCTTCGTCGATCGTCAGGTCGAAAAACTGGATGGACGAATTACAGGCGAGCGTTTCGATATAGGGCCTTGCGCCCAAGCTCGATTGTTTCGTGTCGTCGTGGTCGGACTGCGACGGCAATTCGCCGCCCCGGCGACGTATCGTTTCATCCAGCATGTGTGCACGGTTTCGCTTTTGAGCGTATTTTGCACCACGGTCCAGATCAGGCACGATCGCACCTGTTTTTACCGCAGCGCCAGAGCTGCATAGAACATCAACGCCTGCTGCATTGGAAGGTTCGTTCTCGTCCGAACTGTCGTTATCCTTACTCCCGAAAATGCCCGTGGAGGATAAATCGGCGCGTCAGTCAAAAAACAATCGATGGTTAATACAGATCGGAATAGTTAACCAGGAAAAATGGAATGGAGACGCTGCCGCTCCTGCTTAACGCGGATTGAAAAGGCGCGTTGTATTCTGGAGATCAAAATTCTGGACGCCGGAATTCGAGACGTCAGCCGTCGATCAGAATGCCGGGATGGCGGGCGCCGGATTCGAGGAAGTCCGCGGCAATTGCGGCGAGCACGGGCGCCAGCAGAAAGCCGTGGCGATAGGCGCCGTTGACGAACAGAGTGTCGCCGCGGACCACGACCTTGGGCACGTTATCGGGGAAGGCCGGACGTACACCCGCGCCGAGCTCGACGATCTCGGCCTCGCCAAATCCCGAATGCAGCGCGTAGGCAAGCCCCAGCAACTCGAGCGCAGAGCGCAGCGTCATCGGCGATGGATCCTCACTCTCGATCACGGTTGCGCCGACCATATAGCGGCCCTGTCCCCAGGGCACGACATACAACGGATGCCGCGGATGCAGCAGGCGGACCGGGCGGGTGAGCGCAATATCGCGCGATTGAATGACCACGCGCTCGCCCCTGACGCCGCGTAACGTCGGCAGCGCCTCTCGGGCGGCGAGACCAC
>JANXRM010000378.1 GCA_025353015.1 Hyphomicrobiales bacterium | reverse complement strand
TCCGGCTGGCCGCGCTGATCGATGAGCGACGGCAGGCCGGCAGCCCCGATGGCGACGCCCGTCGTGCCAAGCCGCCAGGCGCGGCCGAAGCTGTCGGTGATGACGACGCCGAGCGCGACGCTGTAATGCCGCTCCAAACGCGCCTTGAGGTTGATGGCGCTCTGGTCGGGATCGAGCGGCAGCAGCAGCACGCGCTCGCCAGCGCCGCCTTGTTCAGCGCCGCCTTGCTCGACATTCGAGCGGTCGATGCCGGCATTGGCCATGACGAGGCCAAGGCGTTGGGCAACGACCATGACGTTTTTCTTGGCGCGCAGCACGTCCGTCGAATCCTGCAGCACCAGCTCCACCAGCCGCGGGTCTTTGCCAGTGATATCAGCCAACTCGCGCGCTCGCGCCGACGGCGTCACCGTGGCCAGATCGACGATGCGGCCCTCGGCCTTGGAAACGATCTTCTGCGCCACCACTACGATGTCCTGATGCCCGGGCGTCAGCCCGTTGCCCGCTAGGGCTGCAACCAGCAACGCGGCCAAATCGTCGCCGGGTTTAACGCGTGGCAGGCCGGTCAACGGCCGCACGGTGAGCGCGCGCGCGGGCGCACGGGCCTGTGCGGTGTTGCTCGTCGATGGCGAGGTCGTGCGCTGCGCGGTCATGACTTCGGAACGGCCGGAATGCCTGTTATGCGGATCGAGGCACCGTCCGCTTTGTACGTGCGGTTGATGCCGATGATGATCGAGGTCAGCGCTTCGGCGGCGGCGGAATTGGCAAGCGGTCCCGCATGCAGGCCGCGCACGCCCAGGGCTTCGGCAAGGGCGATGGCAACCGCTCGGTCGTCGGCCTTCTCGCCGAACACGAGCACGTCGCAATCCAACGGCCGGTCGATTTCGGCGAGCTTGTGCGCGGCGACGTTATGGAATGCCGACACCACACGGACGCCCTCGCCGAGCCGGATCTGGGCTGCAACGGCGGCCGAGCCTTCGGGCGGCAACTGCACGCGGGCGACGCGGGGCGGCATCAGCGGCACGGTCGTATCGATGACGAGTTTGCCTTGCACCGCCGCCTTGATCTCGTCCAGCAACGCCGGGGCATTGGCGAAGGGAACCGTCAGCACGATGACATCGCCGGCCTTGGCTGCGTCGAGGTTGGCCATGCCGCGTGGCTTCGTACTGGTGGCGAAAGCTGCGAGTTCGGTCGCAGCGGCTTCGGCCTTGTCGGCAGTGCGCGAGCCGATCAGAAGGGCATAGCCAGCCTTGGCCCAACGCCGCGCGAGCCCTGTGCCGAGGTCGCCGGTGCCGCCGAGAACGGCAATCGTTGGTTTCTGAGCGGTCGTCATGGGTTACGTCTCTCTCAGGTTGTGGTTTTGCGCGCCGAGCGTGTGGTTGCTGGAGTCTGGTCAAGCTTTGCCGGCGGGCAGGCCTTGTTTCAACGTGTCAGGATTTCAGCATGTCAGGGATCGTCACCAGTTCGACGCCGGCTTTCTCGAGGCCTGTTTTTACCGCGCCCGCCACTTTTACGGCCGTCGGTTCGTCGCCATGCAGGCAGATCGTCTCGACGTCGCACTTGATTCGGGTGCCATGGCGCGTCACGATTTCCTTGTCCTCGATCATTCGCAGCGCTTGTGCGAGGGCTTTTTTCGGGTCGCTATAGACCGTACCTTTGATCCCCCGGGATGCAAGGCTTCCGTCGTCCTCATAGGCCCGGTCGGCGAACCCCTCGCGGGCGAGCGGCAGGTCGAGCTTGCGGGCGGCTTTTTCCATCTCGGAGCCGTAGATCGCCACGTAAATCAGGTTCCGGTCGACGGTCTTGATGGCACGGGCGATGGCCATCGCGTAGTCCTCGCGTACAGCCGCCATGTTATTCAGCGCGCCATGCGCCTTGAGGTGTGTGACCGGGAGGCCGGCATAGCGCGCCATCGCTTGCAAGGCGCCGATCTGGTAGGCGACCATGTATTCGAGGTCCTGGGCGTTCATCGTGATTGGCCGGCGTCCAAAACCCCAGAGATCGTTGAAGCCCGGGTGCACGCCGATCGAGACGCCGTTGTCGCGGGCCAGCAGGCAGAGGCGGTACATCGTGTTGGGATCGCCGGCATGGAAGCCGCACGCCACGCTCGCCGAGCCGACGATCTTCATCAATTCAGGATCGTTGCCGATATCGTAGGCGCCGTAGCCCTCCGCGATATCGGCGTTGAGATTGATGCGCAGTGCCATCAGGGGCGCGTTCCTATGAGAAGTTACAGTGGGGCAAGTTCCAATTGAGCAAGACCCGGTTGTCAGCGGGCCGGACAGCATCTAAGCCCAGAAGGACAAGGTCCAGGACAGCCCGACGCTATATCTGAAGATGCTAGTGGTTTTGGTGGGGCTGGACAATTGCAGTCTCGGGGCGGGTTTGCGACGACTGCGAGTCTCAGATGCAACCCTGTCGGGGCTTGAAGGCAAACATTCGAGTGGGCTGTGCAGGTGGACTGAGCGGGTGGACTTGAGATGGTGCGGCTGTTGGCGAGCGGTGATACGGCCCTCGTCGTCGAATTCGGCGACGTGATCGACCCGGTAATCAATGCGCGGGTTCAGGAGTTGGCTAGTCGGATCGACGCGGCGGCCATCCCTGGCGTTGTCGAGCTGGTGCCGACGTTCCGGTCGTTGATGATCCATTACGACCCCGAGATCCTGCTCTTCGGCCAACTCTCGGCGGCTGTCGAGGCTCTCTTGCCCGGGCTTACAGCCACGCTCGGCCCCAAGCGGCAATGGCAGCTACCGGTGTGCTATGGCGGCGATCTCGGGCCGGACCTCAAGGCTGTGGGCGAGGCGACGGGGGTTGGGTCCGAGGCCGTGATCCGGTTGCATACCGGGGCCGCGTATCAGGTCTACATGATCGGCTTTCTGCCAGGCTATGGCTACATGGGCGATCTCGACGAGAAGCTGGCGTTGCCGCGGCGGGAAAGTCCCCGGACGAAGGTGCCGATGGGCTCGGTATGCATCGCGCAGCGCATGACGGGTATCTACCCGCTGGATAGCCCCGGCGGCTGGCATCTCCTCGGCCGCACACCCGTCCGCATGTTCGATACCCGCCGTCCCGCGCCGGTATTGCTGGCCCCCGGTGATGCCGTGCGTTTCGTCGCCATCGACCAAAGCGAATTCGATCGCCTGGAGACACTGGCGGAACGGGGTGAACTCAAACTCCGTCCGGAGCCAATGCCGTGACGGCTGGCCTGAAAGTCATACATCCCGGTCTCCAGACGACGGTGCAGGACCTTGGCCGCATGGGTGGGCAGCGCTTCGGTATCCCCGTTTCCGGCGCCATCGATCACGAGGGCTTGCGCGCCGCCAATATCGTGGCCGGCAATCCACACGGCACTGCCGGTCTCGAAATCGCGCTCATCGGACCCACAGTGGAGGTAACCGCGACAAGTGCGCGATTTGCCGTGGCGGGGGGCACCACCGAAATCGAAGTCACCCGGCTGGATGGAACGCTCCGGCGCATTTCAGCCCTCGAAAGCGTGCGGCTGCTCCGTGGGGAGCGGTTGCGGATCGGTTCGGTACATGGCAGTCCCGTCGCTTATCTTGCGGTCGCGGGTGGTTTCGACCTCCAAACGTTCATGGGGAGCTTGTCGACTTATACGCGGGGCACATTTGGTGGGTTCGAAGGCCGTGCGTTACGCGCGGGCGATGCACTGCCGCTCTGCTTTTGTGCGGCCGAAGAACGAGCCGAGGTCAGGCTGCCGGGGCTGAACCTCCTCCCGCGATCACGTATCCGCATTGTGCTCGGACCGCAGGACGATTATTTCACCGCCGAAGCCATTCAGACATTTCTCAGCGCGACTTACACCGTGTCGCGTGAGGCCGATCGCATGGGCTTGCGGCTGGACGGACCGGCGCTCACGCATGCCAAGGGTTATGACATCGTCTCGGATGGCATCGCACCCGGCGCGATCCAGGTGCCGGGTAACGGGTTGCCGATCATCCTGCTCGCAGACCGGCAGTCCACGGGCGGCTATCCGAAAATCGCGACGGTCGCCTCGGTCGATCTGGCCGCCCTCGGCCGCGTGGCGCCGGGCGTCCAAATCACATTCGAGGCCGTGACCGTGGAGGGCGCGCAACAGTTGCGGCGCGACCAGGGGCAGCTATTTTCGGCGCTTGCCAGCCAATTGCTGCCGGTGCCCCCCGATGGGTTCGACCTCGCGCGCCTCTTCAGCGAAAATCTCGTGAGCGGCGTCATCGACGGCCTAACGTAAACGGGCAGAAATAAAAAGGGCGGCCGTGTTGGCCGC
>JANXRM010000346.1 GCA_025353015.1 Hyphomicrobiales bacterium | reverse complement strand
CGGTTGCAGCAGCTCTTTCGGGGGGAACCGCCTCGTTCGCGATCGCTTGGCTCATTCTGGTGCCACTCGAAGCGGCGCTGTCAGCAGACCGGCGGATGATGATCCTGGCAACGGGCCTTGCGCTGCTATCCCTGGCCGGGCTGCATGGTGCGACGGTTCTCGGCCTGCTGCCGCCGGTTTCGGCGCTTCCGGTCGATGGCCAGATGCTGACGTTCATTACGTATGTCGGTGGCATCGGCTATGCCGGCGCGCTGGTGTCGAGCGTCCAGGACATTCATCGCCGCTCGGCCCGCGACGTCGAGGCGAGCCGCGCGCTTTACCGGCTGATCGCCGAGAATGCGAACGACTTGATCACGCGCCACGATGCGACCGGTCAGCTGACATTTGCTTCGCTCGCCAGCCGCACGCTGCTGGGTATCGATTCTACGCATCTGCAACGCTCAGGGCTTGAGCCCCTGTTGTCGCCCGCCGATTGGGAGCGCCACCGGCAATCGTTGACGCGCTGTCTGGCCACCGGTGTTCCCGTCGCTGAGGAGTTCTGCTTCGCGCGCCCGCGTGCTGACGGCACCGGTCGGGACCAGATCTGGATCGAAATGCGCAGCCAACCTGTCGCGCCGATGTCAGGGCAGGCCGCCGGTTCCGTGATTGCGGTCACGCGCGACATCACGGCGCGCAAAGGTGAGATCATCGAAGTCGCCCGTGCACGCGACGAGGCCGAACGGGCGAGCCGCGCCAAGACGGCGTTCCTCGCCACCATGAGCCACGAGCTGCGTACCCCCCTCAACGCGATCATCGGCTTTTCCGAGATCCTGCACCGCGATCTCATCATCAAGGATCGCTCGCCGAAGCAAGCCGACTATGCCCGGATCATCCACGAGAGTGGCGAGCACCTGTTGAGCCTTGTCCGCGATCTGCTTGACGTTTCGAAGATCGAATCCGGCAAGTTCAGCGTCGTCGCCGATCCCTTCGCCGTCGCCGAGGTGGTCCCGATGGCGGTCGACACGCTACGGCCGCTGGCCATGAGCAAAGGTCTGGTGCTCGCCTGCGATATCGAGCCGGACCTGCCGGATATGCTGGCCGACCGCCGTGCCGTCCGCCAGATCCTGATCAATCTCGTCTCGAATGCCTGCAAATTCACAGGCACCGGCGGACGCGTCACCGTCAGCGCCCGGCGGATCGGCAGCAATATCGAACTGGCTGTCACGGATACCGGCATCGGCATCGCGGCCGAACATATCGCGCGCCTGGGGCAGCCGTTCTACCAGGTCGACACGCGCTATGCCCGACACAACGAGGGTGCCGGTCTCGGCCTCTCCATCGTGCGCGGCCTCGTCGAGTTGCATGACGGTGCCCTCAGTATCGAGAGCGAAACGGGCAAAGGCTCGCGCTTTGCCGTGACGATGGCCGCCGATGTCGATGCGATCGAGACGGCAAGCCCCGTCAAGCCGGCGAAGGCTGGCGTTGTCGTGGAGCTTGCCGAGTTGCACCGTCGCCAGACCGAACGGGCCACGGCTGCTGCACGGTCTGCTTGAGCCGAACAGATTGCACAGCTTGGATTTGCGTCCCGTTTGCGTCCCAAGGAGCATCAGGCGATGAGCCTCACACCCTTCCAGTCGCGAATGGCCGTTGCCGTGGCTCTGCTGGCTGCGGCAGCGATTGCGACGAACATTCTCTATCTGCAGGATCAGACGACGACGTCGTCGGCGGCGCGGGCGAAATCCGAGCAGGTCAAGGTGCGGGCCGAAGCCGACCGGGTCCGGCGCCTGGCTTTGGAGCCGAAAGAAGTGCCGGGGGCGAAGCCTAAGTCGCTCGTCAACATGATCGTGCCGATGCCCGCCGTCGAGGAGCGTGCAGCCCGGTTTTCACCGTCGGCCGGCCAGCTCGATCGGGCGGCGATGCCGGTGTCGACCGAGGCCGAGATGCGCATGCCGGAAATCGTCAAAGGCATTCAGCAGAAACTCGTGCAACGGGGATATGAGCCGGGCACGCCCGACGGCGTTACTGGCGTCGTCACGCGCGCGGCTATTATGGCTTACGAGCACGACCACGGCCTAGCCGTCACCGGCGAACCGTCCGAAGTGCTGCTCCAGCACATGCAAGGCCCGGGCGCGGCAAAGCAGGTCAATAGTCAGGCAGCGAAAAGCCGCCCGCAGCGATCGGGCAACGCTGAGCAGATCACGCGGACGGTGCAACAGTCGTTGGCACAACTCGGCTACTTTGCCGGCAAAATCGATGGCCGTGCCGGCGACGACACCGTGCGTTCGATCCGCGAATACGAGATGGATGCAGGCTTGACGCCCTCGGGCCGCGTGTCTGCGCCGCTGTTGATCAAACTCGCCCGATCATCGACGACTCAGAAGCCGCCTGTACGCTAAGACACGTGCGCTGAAAAAAAATAGCTGACAAGAACTCCGGTTGTGACGGATCTTTGTGCAGGTTGCACGGCGACTTTCAAGTCGTAGCGTCAACCAAGCGTCATCCGAATCACATATGTAAATATCGTCAGTTCCGTTGCGTCCCGCGTCGATGGGTGAGCCTTTGCCGGCTCACGAAATCAGAGCGAGACCATGCCGGTTTCACGCCTTGACGGCCAGAGCGAACGCGCAGCGGGATGGATGGGTCCGTTGTGCGCAGCTTCTTCGGCAAATCGGGCTCGCGCTGAAATAAAATCCAATCCAAATCCGGTCAAATCCAATGTTCGCGATGGCCTCGGCCTCAGCGGTGTCGGCAAGCGGGACCTTGCGGCACCGAGGGCTTTGCCATGTCCGGTGCCTTGGATGAAGCCGACCAAAGATGATGGAGTGGTCCAATGCCGACACGCCGTCTCCCGAAGCCGATACCGACAGCCGTTCTGGGCACGTATGCCCGTGTGAGCCGGGCCCCAGGCGGGCTCGAACGCCCAGATCTGGCGCTGCTCCTTTGGCGTATCAAACCACTCTACCCTCCAAACCGGAGCTGACTTGAACCCATTGCCGGCGGGGAGTGTGACCCCGAGCCGGCCACGCGACGCGGCCGGCCGTCATGCCTCCAGGGCATCGCGACCGGCCGACTTCATTTTCCGCCACACTTGCAGACCGATTGACGATTTTTGCGTTGCCTTTTTAACAGGTGATGCAATTCAGCGACACTGCATTCGGCCGAATCGCAGTATTCGCTTCATTAGTGCTTGAACGTCCAAATTCGCACTGCCACGGACCAGGTCCCGCGTTAATCCGTTAGCAGCAGTTTTCACTCAACAAGACGCCGGGGCCGACATCATGATGGCAACACGAATTATCGCTGCGGGCTTAATGTCGGCAGCTTTTGCGACAGGGGCTGCCGCGCAGAGCGGCAACGGCCAGTTCACCTATTCCACAGCCCGGATGGCCGACGGTGTCGACTGGACTGGCGCCTATGCCGGCGTCCACACGGGTGGCGTCAGCGGCAAGACGACATTCTATCGACAGGCCGGGACGACGTCGCAGACGGCTGTGGCCGGGCTGGGTCCCTGTACCGGTGGTGCTTGCGCTTTCCTTCTTGGGCCCTCGACATATGCGATGAGCTGGGTCAACACCTACCGCGGTTCGGAAGAGGGAATTCGCCGGACGGTGGATATCGAAGGCTTCCACATCGGCCCGCATGTTGGCTATCAGAAGCAATTCGGCCAAATGGTCTTGGGCGCCGATATCGGCTTCTCGCTCGGCGGTGGTGAGGGCAAGAAGGATTGCGGCAACGCGGTGTCGGCTGCTGCCGGCGGCACGGTTCTCTGCGAGAGCGAATATAAATACTCGGTCAATGCCCGAGCCCGCCTCGGTTATGCAACAGGCAATTACCTGTTCTACAGCACCGCTGGTCTGGTTCGCGCCAAAATCGAAAATACCGTCGAATATCGTGGTGTTGGAGGTTACCTGAAGGAAAATGGTAACGCCTATCCGAACGGTTATCTGCTGGGTCTGGGCTTGGAATATCAGGCCGAGAACGGCATGCGCTTCGGCCTCGGTTACACGCACATCATCCTGGAAAAGGTGAATGTGAACCTGCAGGACGGCTTTGGCGGCGGCAACGGTACCAGGAACTCGCCTGACCCCGACGTGCTTGGTGGTTCGTTGCGCATTCCGCTGCAGCAGCAGGCTCCAGCCGTTCAGGATCCGGGTCCGCCCGCGGCCCAGGCTCCGGCTGTTGCTCAGGCGCAAGTTGCTCCAGCAGCAGCCCGTCCGGCACCTGCAGCTCGTCCCGCTGCGGCACGCCCTGCGCCTGCAGGCGCACCGGCAGCTGTGACCGCTCCGGTTCCAGGTGCGCCGGTTCCGACCCTGCCGCCGGCAGCTGCCACGCCAGTTCCTGGCCAGCCGATCGATCCGGCCGACCCGGTCGTCAAGAGCCGTCCAAGCAAATAACAACACGCAATATCAGTTGATACTCGAGCCGGGCGCCAACGCGCCCGGCTTTTTTCTTGGCCACCTTTTTCCTGGCCGTTTGGGGATCGCGCGAAGCTCGGCTATGGTTTGTCAAAGCAACGCTCGCGAGGACGCCGCCCATGAAGATCAAACTCCATCACATCAATCTCTGCTCGACCGATGTTCCGGGGCTCGACGCCTTTTACCGCGATGTCATGGGCCTGGCCGTGGAGCCAGGTCTCAGTGCCAATCGCAAGACGGACGAGGGCTACGCGGGCAATGTGGCGTTCGTCACGGACGGCACCACCCAGATGCATCTCGCGGAAAAGGATCTGGGCATTGGTTTCCGCACGGGACAGGTCGTCAACCCGCTCGAGAAGGGCCATATCGCATTTCGCACGGACGATATCGCTGCCTTCAAAGCGCATCTGAAAGCCAAGGGCGTCGCCTTTTCCGATTACGGCGCCTGGGCCATGAGCGGCTGGGAGCAGATTTTCTTTTATGATCCGGACGGCAACGTGGTCGAGGTACACCAGGTCACCGGCCCGATCGGGTGACGGTGATTGGCGAAGCGCGGTGGGTTTGAAGGCTTTGGCATCGGTTGGCGGGCGTGAGATCATCTGCCGTGCGATTCGCCATTGAGTGCGCCCGATCGAGGAAGCCGTGTCCGAGGAAACCAGCGCCCGCCTGATTGACGATTTCCTCGAGATGCTTTCGGCCGAGCGTGGTGCTGCCAAGAACACGACCGACGCCTACCGGCGCGATCTCGAAGACTTTGCGGCGTTCCAGGTGGCAAACGGGCAGTCGCTGCCGGGGGCTG
>JANXRM010000318.1 GCA_025353015.1 Hyphomicrobiales bacterium | reverse complement strand
CGCGCGTTCAAGTCTGGTGCGGGCGAGTTGGATCTGCTGATCCAGGTCCCCGGCTGTCTGCCCGACATTTGCGCTATCGATCGCCTGAAAGGCCGGTGTGACATAGGCAAGGACATCGCCTGCCTTGACCGCTTGGCCGAGCCTCGGCAGGCCGGTGCTCGGCGGCGTGATGCGACCGCCCGTGCTGCTCTGGACAAGGCCGCTGCGGTTCGGATTGGCGATGACGCGGCCAACCAGCGTCTGGCTCGGGCGGTGCGGCGCCTCCTTCACCAGCACAGTGCGCACGTCGAGCAGCCGTTGCGTCGGCTTCGGCAGGAATACGCTACCGTCGGCCAAGCGCCGCGGGGCATCGCCGGTCACGGCCAGCCCCTTGGCGGCATCGCTGCCATGATCCTCACCTTCGTGGGCAATGGCGGGTCGGTCGGCCAGGACTATGCCGCCGGCAAGGATGGCCG
Source organism: Hyphomicrobiales bacterium (assembly GCA_025353015.1). Classification (GTDB taxonomy): domain Bacteria; phylum Pseudomonadota; class Alphaproteobacteria; order Rhizobiales; family Hyphomicrobiaceae. The sequence goes on along the minus strand of JANXRM010000318.1, from coordinate 2,624 downwards.
CAAGCAGCACGAGGTTTTTCGGAGTCTTGTCCGCGCCAGGATTGGTCTTCGCTACCTCGGCCTCTTCCTTGGTCTCACCTCTTGCCTCGAGCTTTCGGCGGAGCACAAGAGCAGCAGCCAAAAGCATGATGACAAGTGCGCCCAGCGCAGAGATTAGAGGTGAACCGGAAAACCACCCCATCACCCGTCCAAGCACGCTAGGCGCGGTGCCCGCCGTGAGGGCTGAAGTTGTCGCCGGTATTTCCAACGTCGTGATGAGGAGATCGGCCGTCGCGCCGTCCTGGATGCCGATCACGAGATCATGCCGACCTGACTTGGCTGTGGCCGGCCACGCCACGCGATAGGACCCGTCCGGCTCGGGCTTGGCCTTCAATTCTTGGGCTCCGACCGTCACCGTCACGCTCGCATTGGTGACTGGGCCGTTGTCGGCGAAGCGGTCAGCGAAAATCACGAGTTCGCCGTCCTTGAGGATGGCGACGGCCTCGAACTCATCGCCCGTGGCGGCGGCGCGCGGGTTGATCGTGACCAGCAAGGACGCGGCAGCCGGCCCATGATCATGGCCTTCATGCGCGCCAGCATGCCGAAGCATCGCCAGAATAGCGAAACCGAGCACCACAGCCGTTGCGGCAATGGTGCGCGAACGGACCCGAAGGCCCGCCCAATGGGGAGGGAGCATGGATGAAACCTGACTGTCGAGTGCAGATAGCCGCCAGTTATCCAGCAAATACGCGGGATACGGCGTCGAGATCACAGCGGCAGTAGGCGGGATGGGGGGCGTTGCGGCTGATCGGGATCGAAGGCCGCTGGCGGATGCAGGATCAACCACCCGTATGTCGGGCGGATCGCATTGGTCGGCATCGAGGAGGACGCAGTCAGGTAGAATACAGAATGGCAAAATGTGCCACAGCAGCCGGCACCGGGGCCGTCGCCATGATCATGCTGCCCGACCGGAGGTAGCGTAGACCCGGCATTGACTGCATCGCTGTCGTGTTGGTGCCCTGGCGTTTCGTCACCATGATGATGGTGACCAATGCCGGCGTGAGAGGCAAGCTGTGTGCCCGCCGAAATTCCGTGAATGTGGCTGCCGTGCTCATGCGGCGCGGCATGGGCGTGTGACGCCATTACGAACTGGGCGGCGAGCGGTGCAACGGCAAGCACAAGCGTCAGCAGCGCTGCAAGCGCCACCCGCCACGTCTGCCGCCGCATTTTCCACCCTAAGCGCATGGTTCTCGCTTCAGCCTGATTCAACTCAACCACCACAGTCTGCCATAAGAAGAGCAAAAAAGCTATCCGACTGTCGGGTGTCAAAACTGTCGTGTATTCGCATCTCGCGCAATGGGCGCCCCGCCGGCAAGCCGTGATGCGACCCCTGTAGCCATGGAAACCAGCCTCTGAGCGTAACGATTGCGAGCGCTCAGGGAAGGCTTCTCGATCCACCCCCACGACGCGGCGGCCAGGACAACAGCCGGGACCACGGCCGCGAGCGAGAGCGCCAAGGGGCTGAGGCCGAGATCAGCCTGGAGCAGGACCTGCTGCAGCGGCGCGGCATAGATGTAGACGCCGAACGATAGGTCGCGAGCGTTGGTCCAGGCGCGCAGTGGTCCGAAAGTCCAGGTCGCGGCGAATAGCGTCAGCGAGCCGAGGAGCAACGAGCACGACAGCTCCGCCCACGGGGTGCCGATACTCGCAATGTACAGGGCAAGAAACGCAATCGTCGACCGTGCGCTGATCACAACCTGGTCTTTGAGCAGCGACGCCAGAGTTCCCATTCCGAAGTAGAGCGCGAAATAACGCAAGTTGTCGGTTTGCGAATAGGGCACATCGAGGGACGGCGATCGCAGGAAAATCAGGAAGACGACAACCGCGATCAGAGCCGTCGTCGGCTTTCGAGCGGCACCATTTAACAGCCCTGACAAACCAAGGACGGCCAGTCCGGCATAGCAGAGGATCTCGTACTTGAGGGTCCAGAGGGACAGGTTCACCAGCCCGGCCGCCGGAAGCTGCTCGAAGGTACCGGGCAATGGCGCCGCGCCCGTCGTCAGCGAGATCGTCTTGAGCACGTAGAGGGGCAATGCGGGATCAGTCAGATAGCCCAACAGCGTCTCGCTGGTGGATATCGGCCCGAGCATCATGGCGGTCAGAACGACACACACGATCAGTCCCGGGAAAATACGCAGAATCCGGCCCGTCACAAAATCGATCACGCCGCGGCCGCGAAGCAGGCTCTCGGTTACCAGGATGCCGCTAAGAAAGAAGAATACCTGGACGGCATGCTCACCGAGCGAGTGCCCAGTCCAGGAGTGCAATGGCTCTGTCGAGGCTTGGCCTGATACAAAGTAGAACGAATGCGAGACGAGCACGACAACAGCCATCGCCAATCTGATCACGCCAAAGCTGTTCTGCTCAGGGCGGAGAATTTCAGCGAGCAACAGTGGTTGCGATTGCGAGTTTTGGGGTTCAACTGCCATTTCCAAGCCCAGCTGGTGCCTGATCGTGCACATAGTATGCATGAATCGTGCCTCAGTTCAGGTCGAACATGGTCTACATCCACCATGCAGTGGCAGCTTTGAGCATGTCGCCCGTCGGACAGCCGACGGCGGCTGGGCTCGGTGCGCACGTGCAGC
>JANXRM010000427.1 GCA_025353015.1 Hyphomicrobiales bacterium | reverse complement strand
CGCGTCGATCAGGTTGAGCTCACGCAGTTGCCAGACGAGGTCGGAGATCGCAATCGGCAGCGCGCCGGCCGTGTGAACACCGCGGCCATTGGCATGCGCCAGAATGATCGAGCCCGGCCGCGTCTCTTGCACGATCGTACGCGCGATGGCCTCCGCCGTTTCCGCTTTCGAGGAATCCCCCGTCGAAACATCCCACTGTATGGCCAGCATACCGTTTTCGGCCAACGCGCCGAGCGCTTCCAGATTACACGCGCCGAAGGGAAATCGGTAGAGACCGAGCCGCGCCTGGAGCGATTGCGCCACGGGGAATTGCGCGGCACATTGACTGGCCACGAGTGCCGTTCGCTGCGCCTGGAACGCCGCTTCGGGTCCGCGAATTTCTTCGAGCAATGACTTGCCCTGGAGGCCGCGCACATTGCGGTGCGCCCAGCCGTGATTTCCAATCTCGAACAGCGGATCGGCGATCAACTGTTGCGACCGCTCGGCATGCGTCATGAACCACTTGCCACCAGTGAAGACAGTGGCCTTGATCTTGTACCGACGCAGATAATCGAAAATCGCGCCGTCGTAGCCCGAGATTTCGCCTGGCTGCTCGCAGAGATCGAGCGTCAGCGCGACGAGCTTTTTTCCCGCTGGCAGTTTCACGCGCCGGATGGCGCCGCGGAGGTTTGCCGGCGTCGGCTCCGGTTTCGCCAGTGCCATTCGCGGGATCGATTGCGCGTGGCCGGGCGCACCACGAACCGGGGTCCGTTCGCCGTCGCGGGCCTCGATTGCGTTCGCCGGCCAGCAGCGACCGAGAAGCCCGGGTTCGGCGCTCATCGCTGGGGACACCGATAGCGTCGCAGCGAGCAGAATGCTCCCGAAGAGCACGCCCGCGCAGCAAGCGAAACTGTCGCCGCGGCCTGCGTGGTCAGTGCCAGCCTGATTCCATCTTGTGAACATGCGACGCTCATAGTTCACTCAGACACCGGCGTCCAGGCACCGGCACCACCGTGCCAACAGCAGGCAGTTCGAGCCGGACATGGCCCGGTCAAATGTTTTCGAAGGGCAAGCTCATGCAAATCGACTGGAATGGCAGCACCGTGGCGACGGCCGAGCTTGAGATCAGCTACGTTCGCGCCGGCAAGGGCGCGCCCGTGGTTTTTCTGCACGGCTGGCCGGAATTCAAGCGCACATGGCTGCACAATCTGCCCGCGCTCACAGGCCAGTTCGACTGTATCGCCCCTGATCTGCGCGGCTTCGGGCGCACAGTCTCCAAGGTGCAACGATCGCCCGAGGGCACGCCGCCAACGCTTTTGGCCAAAGATCTTCGCGATTTCGCCGATGCCCTGGGCCTCGACAAGTTCGCAATCGTTTCGCACGACGTCGGCTCTTTCGTGGCGCAGCAGTTCGCGCTCGCATGGCCCGATCGCGTGACGAAGCTTTTCTTCTTCAATTGCGCCTATCCCGGCATCGGCCAGCGCTGGGGCGATTTCCGTCATTTCCCGGAGACGTGGTACCAGCAATTCCACCAGAAGGATTTTGCGGCAGCCCTGGTCGGGTCGTCACGCGAGGCCGCGCGCATCTATTTCCGGCATTTCCTGACGCACTGGAGCCACCAGAAAACGGCCTTCGAGCCCTACCTGGAGGAGTGGGTGGATAACTTTTTGCAGTCCGGCAACATGCAGGGCGGCTTCGATTGGTACATCGGCGTCTCGAAATTCCGCCGCCGCATGATGCAGGAAGGCGCCATCAGCATCCCGAAGATCAAGGCGCCCGCCTATCTGCTGTGGGGCGCGCACGATCCGGTGCTGCGCTACGAATTCTCGGACAAGCTTGACGATTATTTCGAAAAAGCAACGCTCGAAAAAGCAGCTGATGCCGGCCACTTCGTGCATTTCGAGTGCCCGGAGCTCTCGAACCAGCGGCTTGCGGCGTTCCTGGCGAAATAGTCCGGCCCGCGTTCACTGCCCACAATCGCGTTCACTGCCCACAATAACGTGCAACAGAGCGTGGCCCGCCTCGTCATCGGAACGCGGTGTATCGAACGCCGCCGCCCGCTCAGCAGCACATCGGGGCGTGACATTGTCGCATGTGGCGCTGACAGGCGACATCACCGGCCTCAGGACGCGGGCGCGGGCGGACCGTCCAGTGGACGCGCTTTACCGAGCCCATTGCACGGCCATCATCGCGTAACATTGGCGGCTATGGCCAGCCACGGACCAACCGGATTTAAACCTGACGCGGTATTTCGTTTCCCGCAAAGCGCTGCGCGCGTCGCAAACCTGTCGCAATGGTTGACGAACCGGCATTCGAGGTATTTCGTCGAGCCAGGGGCATGAGTTTGGGAGTGGACGCATGACGGCGGATGGCGGTGCGATGGGCCGATCGGTCATGGACAAGGCCAAGACAGGGCAAGCCGTGATGGACCAAGGGGGACGGCTGTCGCTGGCCGAGGCGCTGGAAGTGCGCGAACGCGCGGGCAAGCCCGTCCGGGTCGGCGTGATCGGCTGCGGCCAAATGGGCACCGACCTCTTCGTGCAGATCGCGCAGATGCAGGGCATCGAGATCGTAGCTGCCTGCGACATGCGCCCCGAACGCATCGAGGCCGCCTGCAAGATGTCCGGCGATCGCTGCCGGCAGCCCGAAGTCGTGTCCGGTTCAAACCTCAGCGCCACCATCGGCCGCGGACGACTGGCCGCCGCCAGCGATCCGGTCGCCGTCTGCCGCGCCCCCGAAGTCGAAGTCGTAATCGACGCAACCGGCAACCCGAACGCCGGTGCGGCCGTGGCGCTCGCCACCATCGGCGCCGGCAAGCACATGGTGATGATGAACGTCGAGGCCGACGTCACGATCGGCGCCTATCTCGCCGAGGAAGCGCGCCGGAAGGGCGTCGTTTATACGCTGGGTGCGGGCGACGAGCCGTCGTCGGCCATGGAGCTGATACGGTTCGTCAAGGCGCTGGGCTATCCGATCGTCGCCGCCGGCAAAGGCAAGAACAACCCGTTCCGCATCGATGCGATCCCGGACGACTACAAGGCCGAGGCCGAGCAGCGCAACATGAACCCGCGCATGCTGGTCGAGTTCGTCGACGGCTCGAAAACCATGGTCGAGATGGTCGCCATCGCCAACGCTACGGGGCTGATGCCCGACATTCCCGGCATGCACGGACCGGCCGCGCCGCGCGATCAGCTACAGAATTACTTCTGCCCGAAAGAGGAGGGCGGATTGTTGTCGCGCAAGGGCGCTGTCGATTTCTCCGTGGCCAAGGGCGTCGCGCCCGGCGTGTTCGTGGTCGCCGAAATGCGCCATCCCCGCGTGCGCGAACGGATGAGCGACCTGCATCTGGGGCCGGGGCCATACTACAGCTTTTTCAGGCCTTATCACCTGACGAGCCTTGAGGTGCCGCTGTCGGCCGCCGCGGCCGTGCTGTTCGGCGAGAGCCATATGCGGCCGTTGCAGGTGCCGTCGGCCGAGGTCGGCTGTGTGGCCAAGCGTGACCTGAAACCCGGCGAAACGCTCGATGCGATCGGCGAGTACTGTTACCGGGGCTTTGCTCTGACGCGGGCCGATGCGCTGGCGAAAGGCGCTCTGCCTTTGGGGTTGGCGCAAGGTGCCAAAGTGACGAGCGCCGTGACCAAAGGCCAATTGTTGACGCTGGCATCAGTGCAACCGGACGTGACGTCGGGCATCTATGCCGCGCGCCGTGCCCAGGACGAGATGATCGCGGCGCGGGGGTAGGTGCGTTGCGCCGGGCGCAATACAATACGCCGTGCGTCGAATGCCCGGCGCTTTTCCTCGCGGAACGGACTGGTAAACCGCAACCGTCAAACCGTCAAACCGTCAAACCGTCAGGCGGCACGCGCGAGGGCCCAGGGTTCCAGTGAGAGCCGGCGACCCTTGAGTTGCTGGAACGCCATGGTGCGGCAGGTCAGCACGATCACCTGATGCTGGATGGCCGCCAATTCGAGGGCCCGGAACATGGCGGTGATGCGCTGATCGTCGGCATAAACCAGTGCGTCGTCCAGGATCAGCGGCACGGCGGCACCGGTATCTGCAAAAAGCCGGGCGTAGGCGAGGCGGACCATGACCGCGATCTGTTCCTGCGTGCCATCGCTCATGCGTGCCAGATCTTCGGGTGCCCGATTGGGCTCCATCCCGCGTTTGAGAGCGGTCGGCGCCAGCGCGGCATCGAACGAAATCTGCGATGCCGGAAAAATCGTGTCTAAGTACGGCCCCAGCCGGGCCAGCACGGGCGCGTGGTACTGGTCCCGGTTGCGGGCCTCTTCGCCCATGAGTTCGCTGTCGAGCAGTTGCAGCGCCTGGACGTCTTCCTCGAAGCGCTGCTGCTCAGCCTCCAAATGCTCGATCTCCTGGCCGAGCGCGGCGACGCGCTCCTCCAGATCCTCGTTGCGAGCTTCGGCGAGTGCGCCTTCCAGGTGCGCAGCTTCCGTGCGCAGCCGTTCCAGGTCGTCGGCGGCCGCGCGGCAGGCGGCTTCCGCGGACGTGCAAGCGGTCTGCAAGGCCGCGTAGGTTGCAGCGTCCGGCGCCTGTTCCGCCCAGGCACTCTGTTCGCGCACTGTACGGTTGACGAGCGACAAGGCATCGGCAACGGCCGCAGCCAGTGCCGACGCGAGCGCTTTCCGTTCGTCGTCCGATGTGGGCAAACGGGCTGTCATCTCGGCCTGACGGCGGTGGAGAGCGTCGAATGCGGCGGTCAATCCAGCCAGCTTTTCGCGGTCCGCGGCCAGGTCCCGTTCCCTGGGGGCCAGTGCGTGTTCGGCCTCGGCCAGCCTGACGTCGAGGGCCACGACATCCGCTTCGATATCGGCCGCCGACTTCCCCGCGTCCGCCCCGGTTGCTGCAACGGTTGGCACCGTCGCGATTCCAGCGGCCTCGCTCGCGGCCTGACGGGCTGTCGCCAACGCCGCCAGCCCTTCCGGCGCCAGCGCGGCCAAGCGCGTTTTCGCCTCGGCAAGTGCTTTTTCCGTCTCGCGGCGCTGATCAACGGCCCGTTCCAGGACGGCGAGATCGCCGGCGCCTGCTTCGGCCAGCGTTTGCGTGAACGCCGCCTGGAGCATCGCAATACGGGCACGCGTTTCCAGGAGCGCCGCATCGCCGCCCGGCGTAATACTCAACCGGCCGATGCCCGCGATCTCGATGACGAGCGGCTCGCAGGCGTTCAGTTTTTCGCCCTGGCCGAGGAGCCGGCCGCCGACGCTGAGGCGACCCACCGCGTCCGGCAGATAATCGATGCTGACGATGGCCGCAACGGCCTGCAAGCGCGCTTCGCATTCCCGGATGTCGGAGGCTAAGCGGGTTGCGGCCTTGAAGCGCTCCGGCGTGGCGGGCGATGCTGCCAGCGTTTTAGCGAGGCCTTCGCAGGCGGCGGCCAGGTCCCGTGCGGCACGGTCGCGCTGGGCAAGCTTGGCCGCGCGATCGGCGGCAACCTGTTGGCGTTCGCCCGCCCGTGCCGCAGCAAGGTTCTGGCCGAGGCTCCGGCGATCGACGTACAACATATCCAGGCGCTGCTGGTCGGCCGCGGTCGACTGGGCACGCTCCGTTACGAGCTGTTCCAGCGTCGCTCTCGCAGCCGAGATCTTCGCGGCCTCGACAGCAAACTGGGCGCAGTCCGCGATGGCCCGCGAAAAATCCGCCTCGGCCCGTTGCTTCTGCCGGAGGTCTGCCTCCGCTGCTTTCAAGGCTTCCGTCAGTACGTCGCAGCGCGATCGCGCCGTCCGCGCCGAGTCCAGCGTTGCGCGTGTTGTTTCGAGCAGAGCAGTTCGGGCCGCTGTGGCGGTGGCGTTGGCAAGCTCGGCTTCGCGGGTTCGCAAAGCGGCCAGCCGTTCGAGCCGCGCCTGGGCCTGCGCCAGATCTGATTGCGCCTTGGCATGCTCGGCCGACTTGGCTTTGAGCGCTTTCAGGACAGCATCGTAGGCGCCCCGCGGACGCGTACCGGCGTGGCTCAGCAATTCGCCGAGGAGCCGGCGCACTTCACCGTGAACAGCCTTCGCTCGGCCACCCGTCGCCACGGCCTCGATTTCACGCGACAGCGCTCGATGCAACGACGCCAGTCCGTCGTCGAGGCTATCCGGCGCAACAGGCTCCAGCGTGCCGCGCTGGGCAACCCAGGCGAGGCCGAAACGCCCTGCCCCGCCGGGACCACCCATGAGCCGCGCCAACTCGGCCTCGGCTTCGGGACCGCGCAGCAGTTGGCTGCCGGAAAGATCGCGCAATTCTGCCGACGCTTGTGCGAGATAGCGTTTGCGCAGCCGGTAGCGGCGTTGCCCCGTTTCGAAGTCGATTTCGACGGTCGGTGAACCGCCGCCATAAGGCCGGAGATCCTTCACCTTCTTGGCCAAGGTTCCATATTTCTCGAAGAAGGCCAGCTGCAGGGCCTTGAGCACGGTCGATTTCCCGAGTTCGTTCGGCCCGGCGAGAACGTCGAGCCCGCCCGACATCTGCTCGACGGCGACCGGCTCGGCGAAGCGTCCGAACTCGGCAAGGCGGATGGCTGTGATTTTCATGGCCGGCGCTCCCCGCTGCTGCTGGCCGCCAGCGCGACCAGCTTTTCTAGCGCGCGCATGGCCGCTCGCTGTTCCCCGGCCGTTGTGGTCTCCGTCGCACCGTCCACGCGCGCCTTGAGCCGGCCCGCCACGGCGGCCAACCCATCGTCACCGAGGTCCGAGAGGTCGGCGTCGGACGCCATGGCCACGAGCTTGGCACGATCGATCCGCAGGTCAAACAGCAGGGCCCTGAGGCGGCTCAGGCGCAGCTCGATTTCAGCCGTGGCAGAGAGCGGAACCCGCCCTTCCAATGTGAGATTGAGGAGATAAGTGGCGACGCTCGGTCCCTGGCGCAGGATATCGGTCTCCAGCGCGGCGAGATCGTCGGCGCCAGCCAAGGCCGCACGCCGGTTCGCCCACGTGAACTGCCCTGTGGGCACGGCTGCCACGTCGGCCGGCGCCGTCGGGCTTGCAAGCCGCACGGCGAGCACGTTCCCCGGGTCGTTCTCGGCAAAACTATCGGGCTCCGGCGTCCCGGAATACCAAAGGGCGGGACCGATGCATTTCTTGCCGTGCCAGTCGCCGAGCGCCAGAAAAGCGAGCGCCGCGGATTTCGGCCGCGCCGGGTCGATCGGCACGGCGGCCTCGCCCAGGCTGCCGAAGCCTTTGATCGAGCCGTGCGCCAAGCCGATGCGGAGCGCGTTGGGCGGCGTCGGCGCAGCGTCCATCCAGGCTGTCGGATCGCTACTCATCGCCTTGGCGGTCAGCGGCGCGGGCAGCAGGTACACATCAGGCGCAATCTCCGCCGGCACGGCTTCGAGATGCAACGTGACGTTTGCCGGTACACCACCACGCCGCAGACGTTCCCAGATGCCGCCGGGCCGCGCCGGATCATGATTGCCCGGCAACAGATGCCACGTCAGGCCGCCAGCCGTTCCTGCCGCACCGTCGTGGACAGCAAGGCGCGCCAAGGTCTTTTGCACGAGACTATCCGGCAGGGTTTCACTGTCGAAGACGTCGCCGGCGACCAGCACATGCGCGGCGTTCGCCGACCGTGCCGCCGCTGCAATCCGGTCGATGACGTCGAAACGGGCGCGGCGCAAAATGGCTGACTTTTCAGCCTCGAACCGGCCGAACGCCTTGCCGATCTGCCAATCGGCCGTGTGAATGAATGCGAAAGCCATGGCGGCGGATGTCCCGTGTGCGCGAATCTCGAATGTCCCTGCAACTATATGTTCTCTTTTTGTTCGATGCAAGAGGGCAGCCGTCCCCATCCACAGTTCGCCGTCATTGGCGGGCCGTGTGCGACGGACGTTTGTGGATGCGTCGTCGCATGCGGTCGGACGTCAGCGCGCGCTCAGCCCTTGCCCCGAAGCGCCTCGATCAGCCTTGTCATGTCGGCCGGCGGCGGCCGCTCGAACGCGAGTTTCTTGCGCGTGACGGGATGCTCGAACGCCAGCATCGTTGCGTGCAGCGCCTGCCGGGCCAGCGCATCGAGCGCGCTTGCCGCAGGCCCGGTCAACTTGGCCGCGCTTGCCTTGAAGCCCGCGCCGTACGTGGGATCGCCCAGCACGGGATGGCCGATGTGCGCCATATGCACGCGGATCTGGTGCGTGCGTCCCGTCGCCAATTCGAGATTGAGCAGGCTCGCCACCGGTTTGCTGTCGGCGCCCGTAAACGTCTCAGCCACCTGATAGTGCGTCACCGCCGCGCGCCCTTGTGGACTGCGATCGATCGCGATCTTGGTGCGATTGGACGTGCTGCGGCCGAGCGGTATGTCAACGAGGCCGCTTCGGCGCTCTAGCGTGCCCCAGACCACAGCCACATAGCGCCTAGCCATGCGGCCGTCGTTGCCGTGCGCGGCGAACTGATCGGCCAAGCCCTGGTGCGCCTTGTCGGTTTTGGCGACGACCAGCAGGCCGCTGGTATCCTTGTCGAGCCGGTGCACGATGCCCGGTCGCCGGACGCCGCCGATGCCCGACAATGTCTCGCCGCAGTGCGCGATGAGCGCGTTGACCAGTGTGCCCGTGCTATGGCCAGCCGAGGGATGCACGACCAGCCCCGCCGGCTTGTCGATGACGATCAGCGCCTTGTCCTCGTAGACCACGTCCAGCGCGATGTCCTCGCCGGCCGGCGTCGCCGCCTCGGGTTCCGGCAGTTGCAGCTCGAAGACGTCGCCGGGTTTGACCCGGACCCCCGGGTCTTCTAACGTTTTTTGTGCCCGCGTCACGGCGCCGGCCTTGATTAGCGCTTGGGCGCGGGACCGGGACAGGCCCTCGACCCGGTCCGCCAGCACGCGGTCGAGCCGGGCGCCGGCGTCGGCTTCTTCGGCGGTGACGACCACAGGGGCGGCGCGAGTCTCGATCATGGCAGGCCGCTTCACTATCCAACAGATTGAGTAGGAAATTCGATGCGAGCGACCGGTTCGACGCACGACGGCAAGACGCGAGACGGGGAAATTCGGGAGATCGACGGCGATCAACCCGCGGTCAAGCCGATGTTCGACGACGCCCAGATGCGCAAGCTCCGGCTGGCCGTCATCGGCATGGGCGCCGTGTTGCTGCTCGGCTTTACCACGGTCATCGGCCGCATTGTTTACCTGCTGAACCGGCCGGCTGTCGATCCGTCAATTGTGGCCGCGACATCGCCAGGGCCGGCGCCGTCCGATATTCGGCTGGCATTGCCGGCAGGCGCAAACGTGCGCAACCTCTCGCTTTCGGGCAACCGGTTGGCCGTCCACTACGACGGCCCGAGCGGTCCGGGCATCGCGATTGTGGACCTGGCGACCGGCCGGGCGGCGCAGCGGGTGGAGATTGTGCCGGGAAGATGAGGTCGGCGCGTGTTCGTCAAGCCGATGCGGCAACCAGACGGCGTTGCGTCAACACGTGGCATTGCGCTGGGACGCACTTCTGCGGACGATCACAAATGGTTGGTAAGGAAATACAACGCCGAATGATGGTTTGGCTCGCGATCATGGCCCTGGTGGTCAGGGTCGTTGCGGCGCTTGTCTGCCATCCGCCGGTGTCAAATACGCCGAGCCATGTCATCGACAACGTCCTCGGCCCCATCGTGATCTGCACGAGCCATGGTCTGCAGCCACTGACGGACGGCGGCAATGATCGCGAACCAGCCCAACAATCATCGATTGATCATTGTCCGGCTTGTGCCCTCGTCCAGGTGTTCGGTCTCGCGCTGCTGCTGGCATTCAGCCACGTCGCATTTTCATTGTTGCGCGTCGTTGCGGGCCCCTGGTTAGCGCCCCGGCCGTTGCCGCGCCGGTTGCGGCTCGGCGCCATTCAAAGTCGTGCCCCGCCTGCTCGCCTGAGCTTCGTCTGACGTCAAAACCAGTGCCGCATCTGCGGCAAGCTCAGGATTCGATCAGGAGTGATCCATGCGTACTATCGCGCGTTTGGGGGCCGGCGCTGCCGTGTTCCTGTCAGCAACGACGGCTTTTGCCCATCACCCGGGGGGAGTCGGCAATACCGGCGATGCTGGCCCCATCACCACCATCTCGGCCACGACCCTGCAGCAGGGGCAGGCCGTTGCCGGCGTTGTCGTCGACTATTCCTCACTCAAAACGCTCAGTGACGCCAGGTTGACGGCGGCGGCAAGCGCTGGCGAAGTCGGGGTGCACGGTTTGCGCACAATCCAGGCCATGTCCTTGAGCGCCGCCTATGGCGTGACCAGCGATCTGACACTGGGCCTGCGCTTACCGGTCGTTCGCCGGACCGGCATCCGCGCCGCCGAAGATGACGGCACCGGTACGTTCGACGCGCTCGACCACGGCAATGCCACAGGTCTCGGCGACTTGACGATCCTCGGGCAATACCGGTTCGTGCATGATCGATCCAGCCGGTTCGAGGCGGCCCTGCTTGCGGGGCTGACCGCACCGACTGGCGCAACCGGCCGCCGCTCGCGCCAGGGAGAACTGCTCGACGCGGAATTCCAACCGGGGTCCGGCAGCTGGAACGAACTCGTGGGGTTGGCCCTGACCAAGCGGTCGGGCCCATGGTCGTTCGACACGAATGTGCTGTATGTGCGGGCAGGCGATGGCACACAAAACACCAACATCGGCGATCAGGTGCTGGCCAACGCGGCGATCTCGTATCGATTGACCGGCTTTGCAACAAACGTGGCAGCTCCAATGTATCATGGCGCGATGCCGCACGATCACGTTGGCCCGCCGGCGGACTCCAAGACCGGCCCGAAACTCGATCTGGTCCTGGAACTCAATGGCGAATGGCATGCCAAGCAGACAACTGCCGGCGTTGCCGACGCGAATTCGGGCGGAACGACGGTTTATCTCGCGCCGGGTGTTCGGATATCGCAGGATCGGTGGTCGGGGTTCCTGTCGGTTGGTGTGCCTGTCGTCAGGGATACGAATGGGCTGCAACCGGAGCCTGATTGGCGCATTCGTTCGGGAATTGGGGTCGCGTTTTGAACGTTTCATCAATGCGGCTGCGAGGCGCGAGCGTTTGCCTGGTCTTCGTTGGAGCAGCCATGGCCCACGCCCACGGCGTAAAGACGAAAACGATCGAAATCGTGCATCCTTGGACGTATGAAACGGCAGGCGATCCGGAACCTTCAGCGCCGGTCTTCTTGAAGATCAAAAACCGTGGCCGGCAATCGGATCGATTGCTCGGCGCGGTGACCACACGAGCGACGGCCGTCGAACTGCGGGGTGCGCCACAGCCAGGATCGGGCGCCACAAAGCGCGTGGCGGCGATCGAGATCAAGGCCGGCGAGGCTGTCGAGTTGTCGCCGTCAGGGTACGCGTTGCAGTTGTCAGGCGTGACGAAGCCGTTTCCACCGTACGACTCGTTCACGATGACACTGACCTTCGAGCGCGCCGGCAAAATCGACGTCGAGGTGCTGGTCGAAGAACGATCCGGCGCCGCACCCCACAAGCATTGAGGCGTCGCGCGGGGCGTCTTGGGTGGGGCCGCCCGCTGCACATGCATCATGGCCACGCACCATTCATTGCGCGCCGCGGACTTGCTTCCTAAGCTGGGCCTCCTAAGCTGGCGCCAGACCTGTCCATCCCGCATGCCCGAGGAGTTTCCCCACATGAAAGACCCGAAGAAGCCCGCAAATGGCGCCAAGGCAAGTGCGGCCAAGACGAACGGGGCCAAAACCAAGTCCGCCAAACCGCACGTAAAACCGTCGGAACTGCGCTCGAAGGCCTGGTTCGACAACCCCGAAAATGCCGACATGACCGCGCTCTATCTCGAGCGGACTATGAATTTCGGCCTGACGCTGGATGAGCTGCAGTCGGGCCGCCCGATCATCGGCATCGCCCAGTCAGGGTCGGATCTGTCGCCTTGCAACCGGCATCACATTTTTCTCGCCGACCGTGTGCGCGAGGGCATCCGCGAGGCGGGCGGCATCGCGTTCGAATTTCACTGCATCCGATCCAGGAGACCTGCAAGCGCCCGACCGCCAGCCTCGACCGCAACCTCGCCTATCTCGGCCTCGTCGAGGTCCTTTATGGCTATCCCATCGACGGCGTCGTGCTGACGACCGGGTGCGACAAGACCACGCCGTCGCAGATCATGGCGGCGGCGACCGTCAATATCCCCGCCATCGTGCTGTCGGGCGGACCGATGCTCAATGGCTGGTTCAAGGGTGAGCGGACTGGCTCCGGCACGATCGTGTGGAAGGCGCGCGAGATGATGGCGCGTGGCGAAATCGAGTACAAAGAATTTCTTGAGCTGGTGGCATCGTCGGCGCCCTCGGCCGGCCATTGCAACACCATGGGCACGGCGTCCACCATGAACTCGCTCGCCGAGGCGTTGGGCATGTCGCTACCGGGTTGTGCCGCAATCCCGGCACCCTACCGCGAGCGCCAGCAGATGGCGTATCTGACCGGCAAGCGCATCGTCGAGATGGTGTGGGAAGACCTGCGTCCATCCGACATTCTGACGCGCGACGCCTTCGAGAACACGATCGCCGTAAATACTGCCATCGGCGGTTCGACCAACGCGCCGATCCATATCAACGCGATTGCCCGCCACATCGGTGTCGAGGTGAATAATGACGACTGGGAGAAGATCGGCTACGACCTGCCGCTGCTCGTCAATCTGCAGCCGGCGGGTGAATACTTGGGCGAGGAGTTTCATCGTGCAGGCGGTGTGCCAGCCGTGGTCGCCGAGCTGATCGCCAATGGCAAGATCAACAAGACAGCGCTAACGGTCAACGCCAAGACGCTCTACGAGAACTGCGAAGGCAAGTTCGCCTGGGACCGCGCCGTCATCAAAGCCTATGACGAGCCGATGAAGACGAAGGCCGGGTTCCTGAACTTCAAGGGCAACCTGTTCGACAGCGCCATCATGAAAGCGTCCGTGATCTCGCCGGAATTCCGCGAGCGCTATCTCTCCAACCCGAAAGATCTGAACGCGTTCGAAGGCCGCGCGGTCGTATTCGACGGGCCGGAGGACTACCACAAGCGCATCGACGACCCGAAGCTCGAGATCGACGGCACGTGCCTGCTGTTCATGCGCGGTACCGGCCCCATCGGCTACCCCGGCGCCGCCGAAGTCGTGAATATGCGGGCGCCAGATTATCTCCTGAAAAAAGGCATCACCTCGCTGCCGTGCATCGGCGACGGTCGCCAGTCCGGCACGTCCGGTTCGCCGTCGATCCTCAATGCCTCACCTGAGGCCGCGACCGGAGGTGGCTTGGCGCTGCTGCGAACAGGTGACCGCGTCCGCATCGATCTCAATAAGCGCTCAGCCAACATGCTGGTGCCGGATGCCGAGATCGCCAAGCGGCGCGACGCCCTGGCGAAGGCTGGCGGCTACAAGTTCCCGGAGAGCCAGACGCCCTGGCAGGAAATCCAGCGCGGCATCGTCGATGAATTGAGCCACGGCATGGTGCTGAAACCAGCCGTCAAGTATCAGCGCGTCGCCCAGACGAAGGGAATACCCAGGGATAATCATTAAACGTATCGTCCCGTGGCTCGTCCACGGGACATATCGCGCAGATGACGGATCGACAGATCGGTGCACCGGATCGACCATGGCCAGCGCCAAATTCAAAGAGATGACTGCCGACGAGTTCTTGCTCTGGAATCTGGCCCAGGACGAACACTACGAGCTTGTCGATGGCTTTCCCGTGCCGCTCCGCAGCATGGCTGGATCGAGCAATGCGCACGACGGAATTACGGTGAACGTCATTGGTCATCTCTTCCAGCAGCTGCGCGGTTCGAACTGCCGTCCGACAACGCCGGATACTGCGCTTCGGACGTCGATCAAGCGGGTGCGCCGCCCCGACGTGACAATCGAATGCGCACCACTCGATGCCAAGTCCTACGAGGCCCGCAATCCGGTTGCCGTGTTTGAAGTTCTTTCGCCGACGACGAAGAAAAGCGACCGGACCATCAAGCTCGAGGAATACAAGCGTCACCCGACGTTGCGCACCATCGTCCACATCGACCCGGACATCATGGACGTTTTGGTTTTCACACGCGGCACCGACGGTCAGTGGGACTTTGAACGGCTCGATCAACCTGAATCCATCGTGAAAATCGCCGGCACGCCGGTTGCACTCGCGCTGTCCGACATCTACGACGGCATTCCGCTTCCAGCGCCCGACGCGGCGCCCATAGAACAAACCTGAAAGTGAGACATGATATGAAAATCCTGGTGATGGGCTCGGGCGGCGTCGGCGGCTATTTCGGTGGGCGGATGGCGGCGGCCGGCAACGATGTGACGTTCGTGGCGCGCGGCGCGCATCTCGAGGCCATCAAGGCCAATGGACTGTTCCTCGACAGCCAGATCGGCGATGCCACGATCAAGCCGGCCAAGGTGACGGCTGATCCGGCGACGGCCGGCGTGCCCGACGTCGTCATGTTCGCGACCAAGATGGGGGACACGGAGGGCGCAGCCAATCAGCTGAAACCCATCGTCCGGGACGGCGTCACGATCATCACGTTCCAAAACGGCGTCGAAGGGCCGGAAATTCTCTCCCGCGTATTGCCGGGCGCACATGTGGTTCCCGGCGTCGCGCGCATCGCCTCGCATATCTCGAAGCCCGGTGTGATCGAGCATCGCAGCCCCTTCGCCCGCATCGAGATGGGCGAGGCCAAGGGCGGTTCTTCGCCGAAACTCGACGCCTTTCATGCCCTTTGTAAAGCTGCCGGCATCGACGCGATCCTGTCCGACAACATCCAACGTAACGTCTGGATGAAGTTTGCGATGCTGGCGCCGTTCTCTGGCATGACCGCGTTGACGGGCCATACCGCAGGCCCCATCCGTACCACCCCGGGCACACGCGCGCTGATCGAGACGGCGGTGAAAGAAGTCATCGCGGTCGGCAAGGCGATCGGTGTCGGCTTCAAAGACGGCGATTTCGAAGGCCTGATGAAAACGGTGGAAGGAAATCCCGCCGGCATGACGTCGTCGATGGCGCACGATCGCATGGCAGGCAAGCCGCTGGAGGTCAACTATCTCTCGGGCGCCGTCGTGCGGATCGGCGAGAAACACGGCGTGCCGGCGCCGACGCACAAGTTCATCACACAGGCCTTGGCCATCGACGTTGCTGGTAAGGCGAAGGCATAACGGCGGGGTCGCGTTTTAGTGAGAACCACGCGGCCACGGCTACCAAATTGGAGCTGAGACACATGCCGACGCGAACAATTGGCTTCATCGGCCTTGGCGCCATGGGCGGCGCCATGGCCGAGACGCTGATCAAGAAGCAGTACCGCGTTACCGGCTACGACATGCGGCCGGAAGCGGTGGCGCATCTCGAGAAAGCTGGCGGCAGGGGCGCATCGAGTGCCGAGGAAGCAGCCCGCGGCGCCGATATGCTCGTGATGATGGTCGTCAACGCCGATCAGGCCGAGAATGTCCTCTTCGACAAGGATGCGCTTGAAGCCCTGAAGGCGGACGCTACCGTCATCCTTTGTTCAACCTGCGCGCCGGACCGGATCGAAGCCATCGCGCGGCGTGTGGAAAAGAGCGGTCGCGCGTTCGTCGATGCGCCTGTGTCTGGCGGCGTGACCGGGGCCAAGGCCGGCACGTTGACGATTATGGCGGCAGCGAAGAACGCGGTCTTCAAGAAGGCAAAACCGGTGCTCACGGCCATGGGCAGCAACCTGTTTCATCTCGGCGAGAAGCCGGGCCAAGGTGCTGCCATGAAGGTCGTCAACCAGTTGCTGTGCGGCGTGCATATCGCGGTTGCAGCGGAGGGGTTGGCCTTCGCCGAGCGCGCGGGTATCGATCCGAAGCTGGCGCTGGAGGTGCTTTCGGGCTCGGCCGCGCAAAGCTGGATGCTGAAGAACCGCGGGCCGCGCATGGTCGACTACGACAACGTCGTCACCAGCGCCGTCGACATTTTCGTCAAGGATCTGGCGCTCGTGCTGGCGGCGGGACAAGGCGCCAAGATGGGATTGCCACTGGCCGCCGTTGCGCACCAACTTTTCCTGTCGGCGTCCGGCATGGGGCACGGCGTCGAGGACGACAGCCAGGTTATCGAAACCTACCGCGCGCTGATGAAGAAGAGTTGAGCGCATCTGACCGCGCCATGATCCAAAATCTCTTCGTTTACGGCACTTTGATGCGCCGGGCGGCGGCGGCGCGAATGGGCGTTGCCGAGCGGCAGCGGCTGGAGGTGGAGGGCGAATGGCTCGGCGAAGGCCAGATCACCGGCCGCCTCTATAATCTGGGGCAGTATCCGGTGCTGGCGGTGCCGAAGTTCCCTTACGAGGCCGTCCAAGGCGAAGTCTTCTGGTTGCGCGCGCCACAAGCGACCTTCCGCTGGCTCGACCTCTACGAAGGCATCCCGCCGGGGAAGGTGCAGGGCGAGGAATATCGGCGCGTCGTCCGCCGCGTCCGTGTCGCACGTGGCAACGCCATGGACGCCTGCGTGTACATACTCGCCAAGGATGACGCGTCGGGCATTCCGACGTTCGACGAACGTTGGCTAGCACGATGAGGTGGAACGGTGCGGTGGCCGCAAGACCGCGCCCTCTCAGATTGGACAGTTGGCTTGCGGATCGTCGGTGCCGGCTACGACTATACGAGACGACGAGCCCGCATCCGTGCGATTTCCGTTTCGGTTCTGTCGAAAAACGAGGCCGAAATTTCTCCCTCGGCTTCAGTACTCTCGAAAGCTGAGAGCATTGGAATAGGATGTTGTCCTCGTGCTTGAATTCGACCTTTTATCCTGGCGCAATGCGCGTTTGTCCAATCTTGCCGCGTCATTGAATAGGCGATAGCATCCACCGGCTGACCGTCTTTAATGGTTCTGCCAACTACTCTCCCCGTAACCGCAAAACCGACGCTTTCGTGCATCGCGCGCACATCTGAATTTGACTCCAAGACTTCGCAGCGCAATACGTCAAGTTCCAGATAATTGAATGCGTAGTCGAGGACGCAGTATTCGGTAAACAAGCCAACGCCTCGACCGCGCGTACTGGCATCCGCCAAATAGAATGCCCAGTTAGCGCTCTTGGTATCGAAATCGATTTCCGCCACATTGGCTAGTCCGACCGGCACACCATCCAGCTCGATGATCCAGTAGCTAAGCTTCGAGTTTTGGTTGCATCGAGCGAACCATTCGCGGTGCTCGTTATCGCTAATTTGGTGATCAGTGTACATGTGTCGAGCCACATCCGGGTTATTGCGCCAACTACGAAGCAGTGGAAGATCTCGCTCACGGATGCGCCGGTAATTTATTGCAATCGTCATCGAACCGTTCCTTGTGTTTGCGGTCGATAGCCATTCAATCGGCC
>JANXRM010000216.1 GCA_025353015.1 Hyphomicrobiales bacterium | reverse complement strand
AAGGGCGTCGGCCGCATCGCGGCCCGCACCATCGCGCAACTGGTCGCTCACGCACCGCTGACGATGCACCAGATCGTCAAGGAAACCGTGCCTTTTCGCATGTTTCCGGACAAGGCGCCGGAGTTAAGTGCGTAGGAATGTGCTGGATATTCCCTCGACGCCCTGAATGGGCGCGGCATGTTGCAAATGGTGTTCAAGAAGTCGAACCCCGTCCATGATATTCTAGCGCTGCTTCCCCCGACCGCCATCTCGTTTGCTGCGTCAGGTGGCGGACCGCTCGTTGATGCGGCCATGACGTCGGCAGCCGCCTCAGCTCGGTGGTCCAAGGCGTTGAAGTGGGTCGATGGCAAGGATCCGCTCGTGATCGACTTCTCCAGTACGGGTCTCTTCACCTCAGATATTGACGCATCGAATATTCACTTCGATTTCAACGGGAACTTTTTTGCCGAGCGCACTGGTTGGTTGACGAACGGCGCCGGATTCCTTGTTCATGATAAAGATCGCAACGGCAGGATCGATGATCCGAGCGAACTGTTCGGGACTGTTTTGGGTTCGGGTTTCGCGGAACTCGCGCAGTTCGACACGAATCACAACGGAAATATCGACGCTGATGACGTCGATTTCGGTCAACTTGAAGTTTGGATTGATGCCAACGAAGACGGCATTACCGACAGCGGCGAGCTACATAGCCTCGCAAGCCTGAATATAGACAAAATCTCGCTCAGTGCGGCTGATTTGGGCGACAGCCAAACGGGTTCTGGTGCGACGCTGCGCGCTGCGGCAATAGTGACATTGACTGACGGCTCAACGCGCATTGCGTACGAGGCAGTCTTTCCCGCGAACCATGTAGATTCCGTCTACGCCGGCGAGTCCGGCCGCGCGGCTTGGCAGCAGACGCTCACGCTCGACGCCAAGGGCTTCGGCACGGTGACGAACCTCGCCGTCGCCATGGCCAACGACATCGCGTTGGGCGAACTGGCGGCCGCGACCGCAGCGTCGATGACGACGCCAAAACTCAAGACGCCGTTTGCGCAGGCGGGCGACGTGCTCGGCGCCTGGGGCGCGACGAACCGCCCGCTGTTTGCGCAGGCGGCGTGAGGCGTTGGTGCACTGCACGCAACATTTGACGCGTGCCGATGCGCGGCCTACGGTGCAAGGTAGATGTGACGGGAACGAGGCGTGGGCGCGGCGGTCCACGACGGGGGCGGGAGGCGGCGGGGGAAGCATGACAGCGCAAGGCAGCGTCGGTGGGGGCGCGACGACTGCGGCGGCGGATGCAGAGGGTGGGCCGACGCCCACTGGCTCCATGCCCGATGCTGCGCCATTGGCAGAAATCCTGAAAGGCATCGACCAACGCCACGTCGGTGCGGCGATGTCGAAGATGATCTCGGCGAGCATTGGCGATATCGCCATGGTGTTTTCACGCTCGCCGCAGCACAAGTACTTCACCTTCGCCGACATCGAGTGGATGATTCTGCCGGCTGTCTTGGCGGGACATATTCATATCATCGAGGCGGCTGAACCGGAGACTGGCCTCCGCGCACCGATCGGCCTAATCACGTGGGCCCGCGTTTCTCAGGAGGTCGATTCACGACTCGCCATGCGCGGCTTGGAAGGACCACTTCGACTTCGACCTGACGAGTGGACCAGCGGCCATATTTATTGGTTAATGGATGTCATCGGCGAACGTTCCATCGTGGAAGAGGCGATTCAGCGCCTGCGACGTGGCCCGCTCAAGGGACAGGACGTTCGCGTCCTTGTCGCCGGCGCCGATGGCCGGTCTTCGGTGTCGGTAATTCATGAGGCGTTCCCAGCAAGCCGAACAGCGGTGAAGTCAGGGGCGCAGCCATGACAACCCGCCGCACATTTATGTTAATCGGTTCCTGCGCGACAGCCGCTACTCTCGGCGGATGTGGCGATCGCGTTCGCAAACGCTTCAAGGCAACGCTCGTGATCGAGGTTGACGGCGAACAGCGCAGCGCATCCAGTGTTTTTGAGTTTTTCGTGCCGTTCAAGCTGGGCGAGGGGGCCGCGCTGGCCTACGTCATTGGAACGGCACCAATCGTCGATCTTGGACGATATGGCCATGTGTATTGGAGTCTAGGGAACCGCACAACGAGCCCGGCAAGCTTACTTGTCGCGCCGAGTGCAATTTACCTGAAGGGCGCTGAGCGTTTCAATTACACAAAGATTGAAACGGCTGGAGCCGAACCTCGTGATCTTGTTACTCAAAAAGGACCGCTCTTGGTTTGGGTCCCCTTGGGGATTGCAAATTATAATAGCGGCAGCATCCAAATTGTGAGCGATCCTATGCAGCTCGGACGCGCCATCGGAAATGCCAACGTAAGATTAATTCGCGCAACGATTGAACCCAGTAACGAGCGATTAAAGCCCCAAGTTGATCAACCGCCTCTATGGCTGATCGAGTGGAGAAAAGCACAAACTGGAACGCACGATGTTGAGCGATCGACAGGTTGGTAGTTTCATGTTCAATTTTTCCAACACAATAAAAACATATCATATACATCGCCCTTCGAGCGCCGCAGGAGCATAATATGGTCACAAACGATGATATCTTTCTCGCAATCCTTGCAATGGATGTTTACCATACCGGCAAAAATACACCACCTGTAGGCGGCAAGGATGCAGTGGGTCCAGGATATCTCCACAATCTGAAAGGAGTTGATGAGACTAAGGGAATTGGAGTAGCGACCCGCATTAATCAATTCGCCCATGGAACGTATGGTTTTTTTGCGGCATCTTATGCTTGGAACGGCAAAACGGTCATCTCCTATCGGGGTACCGACCAAAGTTTTTCCAGTGGCCCCGATGTCGATCACGGATACAGCGTTTCTGTCGGAAGCCCTTATGGCGGGCAAGCCCAACAAGCGATTGATTTTTACGTTAGGACTGCGGGTCGAACTCCCAACAACTCAAACGTTATTGTCACAGGTCAGTCTCTCGGCGGAGGTTTGGCCGGCTTGATCGGACGCATTTATCGAGCCGACACAGTAATGTTCAACAATATGAATTTTGAACTCGCCGCCCACAACGCTCATGACTATTCTGTTGGAACAGTTGTTTATACAGGCGGCGAGCCGACTTATCTTGAAGACCCTGCGTTGAAGCAAAAAATTTATGGCGACCTTGCGCCCTGGGATGTCACGGCCGGCGGTGATCGGATGCGTGCATTCTCAATGCAGAGCGAGCTGCTTTCGTATTCACGTATTATTCCTTTTGGTCGTCCTGGTTACGAGATTGCGCTGGATCCGCTCGGCAACCTTTGGAAGCCCGGCAATCCAACGTATCTTGGCTCTGATTTGATCCCGGGATTCCTCGAGGAACGCGGTGAGCGCCATACAAGCGCACCCCTCATAATCAGGATGTTCGGCGACTTGAGCAGGTCGAGCGGCGGACCCAAAACGGACGATTGGCAGTCTGTTATGAAATATATCTGGAAAGGGCTTTACACCGTCGATGCAGCCAGGGCAATCGGCATCGGTGAGTTGGGCGGAGCAGACGCATACGATTACGGCCCGCATTGGACGATGCATGTGATGATCGCCTACTCGGCGATCTCTGAGGGAACAACAGTATTTGGCGACAGCGCAATTCGCGCGCTCTACGATGACGCGTCCGACGTCGGTTTAGCAACTAAAGGCGACGCAGCATCGTTTCTGAAGTCTGAAATAATCCTTGAGGCACTCGGCCAGATCGCGGCTCAATTCGCCGGTGACTTGGCGCGGGCTAAAGTGGACCGGGCACAGAAATTATGGGCGGCCGACGGAACATTTACTCTGAGCGCAGATCAGAAAATTCTTTCTGCAGACCTCGATCCGGAAAAGTGGCAGAGCACATTTAACAAGGGTTCGCAAACCACTGCCGAGAACAAGGGCCAAGAGCGCATCATTGGCGTAGAGTCCCTGCTGGAAGCATTACGTGTCAAAAATGTTCTGGAGGACCTGTTCAGCGGGATCGGACTCGAGGTCAACAAGGCCGTCGCCGACTGGCAACCATCAACAAAGCGCATAACGTTTTTCGGCGCCGGCGCAAAGGAAGAAAGCGCCAATCTAGACGCTTCCACGCTGATCAAGATCACCAAGGGCATCGACGGCAATGACCGGACTGCTGTTCCAAATGCCGCCGATGGCGAAAAGGGCGGCGTCGTCCTGCTCGGAACCGCCAAGGACGACAGTCTCGCCGGCGGTGCGGGGAGCGACCTGCTGTATGCCGGCGATGGCCAGGACATGGTATTCCGTTCGGACGCCGGAAAGACGTTCGACCTCTATTTTCTCGGTTACGGCGCCGACAAGTACTTTTTCAATCCGATAATGTTAGCTGGATCTGGAACGCACGAGCCGACGGGCAAGGCGGTGGTGTTCGGTGGGCCGGGCAATGACATTGCCGATTATCTGGCTTCCGAGCGACGGGTGTACTTCGAGGAAGTCCGGAAGGGCGAGAACCTCGGCGCTTACCGCGTCACCTACTTGTCCGACAAGGGCAAGGCCGACGATCAGGTGGAGTTCGTCGACTACTTGTTCTCGTTCGACAAAGTTGACGGAGGGCAGGCGGCCGACCTCGTCACCATCCCAAAGCCCATCAAGTCCTTCCTCGAACAATTGAACGAACTCGGCAAGAGCATCGCCGACTTCTTCATCGATCTCGGCGGCCAGAACCCTGAAAAAGCAGGGCCCGGCGGCGGCACATCTCAATCGAGCTCTGACGTGCAGGGCAAGCATGGCGACCTAATCGATTTCTCCGACAGCGGTACTCCGGAAATCAGCGAAGCAAACGGGCAGCAGCAGCAATCCAAAGGCATCGTCGCCGATCTGGGTGACGAGGACAAGCAGTTTGCTGCAGACGTACAGGGAGCTTTGCCGACTCGCCTCGGCCTTGCGGGACAGTTTCCGACAGCGGGTCTCTGGCAGCAGCTGAAGTTTTATAACCTGGTCAAGGCTGAGCTCGACACACGCACAGACCTTGACAACTACGCGACCGATGCTCGCCTCAATCTGAAGAACGCCGAGTCGGTGATCGGCACCGACTACAACGACCTGATCATCGGCGCGGATACGGTCTACACGTGGAAGCTTCCCGATCCGCCGCCGCCGAGCACGGATCCGAACGCACCGCCGCCGCCCCCGCCGGAGCCGCAGAAGGTCGTCGACAAGGATTTCGCCGGCTACGACCTGATCGGCGGCAAGGGTGACGATACGATCATCATCTACAAGGGCGACAAGGATCAGCTCAGCTTCCACGACATCGAGGGCGGCGAGGGCCGCGACGTCATCGCGGTCCGGATCGATGGCAAGACGGAATACAAGGACCCGGCGACCGGAGAGATCACCAAATCCACCATCGACGGCGGTCAAGGCGACGACGCCATTTTCGTGCTCGGCGGTGGCAAAGGCCTGCAGGTCGCGGGCGGCCTCGGCCGTGATTTCATCTACGTCAAGCCCAATCCCCAGGTCAACACGTCCGACGACGGCCGGAAATACAACGTCGACGTCTACGGCGACACGATCGACAGGACGTATGAGAAGCCTGTTCTCGATGCAAACGGCAATCCCGTTCTGGATGCATCCGGCAAGCCTGTTACCGAAACAAATCCGGTCGAGGACAGCAAGGCCAACGCCGACCTGTTCTGGTACACACCCGGCGTCACGATCAAGGACGCGCAGCATCACGACATCCTGAGTTTCTTCGGGATGCCGTTGACGGGTGGCAATATCGCGGCTGGCGGCGCGTTCGCGGAGGCATTGACCTCCATCAGCGGATATACCGGCGGTGGGCTCGCGCTCGCGGGCTTCGCCTCGACTGTCGCTGCGCACCAGGGCCCGACCGGCGGCTTGTTCTGGGATAA
>JANXRM010000192.1 GCA_025353015.1 Hyphomicrobiales bacterium | reverse complement strand
CGATGACGTCGCCGCCGGCGCCTTTGCACCCGGCGGCGCCAGCCGGTGGTGGCTCCACCACAGTCTGCGCGCGCTCGACGAGCGACTGAACGCGATCGGCTCGCGCCTGATCTTGCGCCGAGGCAAGACCATCGACAGCCTGCTTGCAATCGCAGCCGAAACTGGTGCGCGGGCGATCCATCTCACGAGAGGTTACGAGCCGCATGCAGCACGCCTCGAGCAATGCCTCAACGCGGCTGCCCGCAAAATCGGGATCGAAGTGCGCCGTTTCCCGGGCGCGCTGTTGATGGAGCCCGAAACGCTGCAAAACCGCAGCGGCCAGCCGTTCCGCGTTTTTTCGCCTTTCTGGCGCGCGCTGCTCGCCGCTGAGCGTCCTCGAGCGCCGCAACCGGCGCCGCGACAACTGAAGAAGCCGAAACACTGGCCGAGAAGCGACAACCTCGATGACTGGCAGCTGCTGCCAAAGAAACCCGATTGGGCGGGCGGTCTACGTGCGACCTGGGCGCCGGGCGAGGTCGGCGCGACCAGGCGTTTGACCGAACTGGTCGAAACCGCGCTCACCGCCTATGCCACCGATCGGGATCGACCGGATCGGCCGGGGACGTCCATGCTGTCGCCACACTTGCATTTCGGTGAGGTCAGCCCGCACCAGTGCTGGCACGCCGTCGATTTCGCGATGGAGCGTCAACCAAGCCTTGCCTCGGGTTCGGCCTCGTTTCTGCGCGAGCTTGGCTGGCGCGAGTTCTCGTATCATCTGCTGCATCATTGGCCGACCCTGCCGGAAACATCGTTCCGACCAGAGTACGAAGCATTCCCTTGGGCATCCGATGACGCAGAGGCACGTACAAACATTGCGGCCTGGTCGCGCGGCCAGACCGGCTACCCAATCGTCGACGCCGGTATGCGCCAGCTCTGGCAGACCGGCTGGATGCACAACCGGGTGCGCATGATCGTTGCGTCGTTCCTGACCAAGCATCTGCTCGTGCCTTGGCAGACGGGTGCGGGCTGGTTCTGGGACACGCTGGTCGATGCCGACCTCGCCAACAACGCCGCAAGTTGGCAGTGGGTGGCGGGCTCAGGCGCCGATGCGGCGCCGTATTTCCGCATTTTCAATCCTATCCTCCAAGGCCAGAAATTTGATCCCGACGGCGACTATGTGCGGCGCTACGTTCCCGAGATCGCGCGGCTGCCGGTCAAGTTTCTGCATGCCCCGTGGACCGCACCGACCGAGGTGCTGGCGGAAGCCGGTATCACGCTCGGCGAGACCTACCCGTTACCGATCGTCAGCCACGAGCAGGCACGTCGCCGTGCCCTCGACGCGTATGCCACGCTCAAGAAGGGCGGCATTGCGACAGACTCTGCTGACGGGTGATCGGCGATCTAATCGGCGCGACGAGCCGCGTCTTTCAGGCGGGAGAGCCAAATATGCAAGACGCAAGATCCATCGGTCCGGCCTTCGTGGTTACGCTCATCGCCTTTGTCGGCCTGGACGCGGTGTGGCTGATGCTGGTGGCGGTTCCGATGTTTCAGAGCCAGCTTGGAGCCATCCTGCGGCCGGAGCCGATGCTCGGTGCCGCGATCGCGCTGTACCCAATCTACAGCATTGGGCTCGTCGCTCTCGCCGTGCGACCCGCCATCGCCTCACGGTCGATGTGGACCGCTGCGGTCAATGGGGCGATCCTCGGTCTCACGGCCTATGCCACATTCGATCTGACCAATCTCGCAGTCATCAAAGGTTGGACGATCGGCCTTGCCGCAATCGACATCGCGTGGGGTGTGATCGTCTCCGCCATGGCATCCATGGCCGGCACGTGCGCCGGCTTGCGTGCGCAAACGGCAACACCGTCGAGCAGCGAGGCTCGTTCTTAACCATGCGCTGGCGTCCGATTGCGGACTGGGTCGGTTTCCAACTGGTCTGGCTGATATGCGCGCTTGGCGCCGCGCAAGGGCGAAATGCTCCGGGAGTGATTGCAGCAGGTTTGTTCATCACCGTCTTGCTGGCAATGAAGGGATGGTCCTTGCCCGAATGCTTTACGATCCTTGGCAGTGGCGCGGTGGGTCTGGTTGTCGAGAGTGCGCTCACGACGACCGACCTTGTGCGATTTGCGGCGCCTTGGCCGAGCTCGCAACTGGCGCCGGCCTGGATCGTCGCACTTTGGCTCGCGTTCGGTGCAACGCTGTCAGCTACCGCGGCACTGATTGGCAACCACCTCATCGTCAAGGCCAGCATCATCGGTTTCGTTGCAGGCCCGTTGGCCTATTGGACCGGCGAACGCCTGACCGCTCTCGAGATTGTCGGTCCAGCCCCGCTCACTTATCTCACCATGGGGCTGATTTGGGCCGTCACTTTTCCGTCTTTGCTGAGTTTGCGACAGCGCATAAGTTCATGATTTGCGTATAAGCTGGGTAGACACCGCCTGGGTGCACAGACTTATCGCTGGTATTCATCGTGACAGACCGCATCTATTCGCCAACCTCGAGCCAGATCTCGTTGCGTCGCATCGGCCCAGG
>JANXRM010000162.1 GCA_025353015.1 Hyphomicrobiales bacterium | reverse complement strand
GGTAATGGCGCCGGCGATCTGCGTGCGGCGTTCGACCTGCCGCATGATCACGATGACGAGGCCGGTGACGATGCAATAGAGCACGGTGGCCACGGTGAAGGCCTCGAACGCGGCAAACGTATATTCCTCGATCTGGCGCGACTGGGAGGTGAGCTCCAGCACGCCGATCGTCAGGGCCAGCGACGAGTTCTTGAAGACGCCGAGAAAATCGCTGGTCAACGGCGGGATGATCGTCCGGAATGCCACGGGAACGAGCACGAAGCGATAGACTTGCGCCGGCGTCAGCCCGATCGCGAGCCCGGCGTTGCGCTGGCCACGCGGGATCGCCTCGAGACCCGAGCGAACCTGTTCGGCAACGCGGGAGGCCGTATAGAGGCCGAGGCACATGACCGCCGTTATGAACTGCGGGTGTGGCATGTCCCGTTTGATCCAGCGGCCCCAGTCCGCCGGCAGCAGCTCGGGTACGACGAAGTACCAGAGGAACATTTGCACCAAGAGCGGAATGTTGCGGAAGATCTCGACGTAAGTGGTGGCGGCAAACCGCAAGGCACGGTTATCGACCGTCCGCAGTACGCCGATCACCGAGCCCAGAGGAAAAGCGATGGCCCAGGCCAACAGCGCGATGAGCAGCGTGTTGCCAAAGCCCGATATGATCCAGCCGAAATACGGCTCCTTCAGCAGGATCGGCCAATTCCAATTATAGCTGCCCATACGCAAATCCCCCGATCCGGCCGCACGTTCTGTGTGCGGTCCGGACGTAGCAACCACAGCGGGTGCATCAATCGGGCAGAGCGATCAGCTCGAAGTTCTCCTTGAGGCGGTCGCTCAGGGGATAGTTGATCTTGGTCGGGCCGGGTTCGAACCACTTCTTGTAGATAGCCACCATCTCTCCAGTCTGGATCAACTTGGCAATGGTCTTGTTGCCAACTAGGCGCCAGTCGTCGTTGTTGCGCGGGATCATCATGCCGTAGGGGTCATAGGAGAAATAGGGGCCCACGACCTCCCATTCGTCCGGATTCTTGGACGCACTCTTGAGACCAAAGAGAACAACGTCGTCAGAGACGTAGGCG
Organism: Hyphomicrobiales bacterium; assembly: GCA_025353015.1. Classification (GTDB taxonomy): domain Bacteria; phylum Pseudomonadota; class Alphaproteobacteria; order Rhizobiales; family Hyphomicrobiaceae. Next base: position 6,655 of record JANXRM010000162.1, on the reverse strand, counting down.
TCAGCCCGACCCTGCTCAAGGTTGAGCATGGCCTGCGAGTGATCCTTGACCTTGATGATCTCGCCCTTGATCGCGATCTTCTTGGAATCGACCTCGACTTGGGCGGCTTTCTCGTTGGTTGTGCCCAGCACGGCGACGAGAACCTTGTCCTTCATGTCCTCGATCTTTTTGATGCCAGAGCTTTTACGCACCAGCAGCTTGGACCCTGTGAGGAAGGTCGTGTTGAGGAAGGCGATCTGGCGTTCGCGGCCAATGGTGTGGGTCGAACTCTCGCAGATGATGTCCACCGTGCCGGCCGTCAGTAGCGGAATGCGCGTCTGCGGCGTCAGCGGCACGTACTTGATCTCGATCTTGTCGAGCTTGAGCTCTTCCTTGGCGGCTTCCGCGATTTTGACGCAAATATCAATGGAGTACCCCTGAGCCTTGCCATCGGCGCCGAGGAACGAGAGAGGCACGGAGGCATCGCGGTGGCCTATCGTCACCGACTTGGTCTCGGCGATACGCTTCATGACGGGCCCATCCTGGGCGGACGCCAGGTGCGGGGCGAGATTGAAAACCACGAAGCCTAGAGCGATTGCAAGAACACGCTTCATTCGACGGATTCCTATTTTGTTTAGTCATTTCTGGTGGCCAGTGCCTCATTTGTAGCTATTGGCTGCCACAAGGCAAGGCTGCTGTCATGGCAACATTTGTTCGGCGCTGCCCACCAATCGGGCACAACTGAGCCATCCAGATCGCGTGCGACGTCCTTGCAAAGCGGGCGGTCGCCCCCCATTCTGAAAACTATTCCTTGGCATCAGCACGGATTATCGATGCGCCAACTGAATTTGGATCAAGTCCAATCACTCATCGAGGTGATCGCCTGCGGCAGCTTTACGGCGGCCGCGCACACACTCAATCTGACGCAACCGGCCGTGTCGCTACACGTGCAGGAGCTGGAGCATCGCTTCAACGTCAAGCTGGTCGACCGGGTGGGCCGCAAGGTCACACCAACGCCGGCGGGACTAGCCCTGGCGGCTATCGGCCAGCGGCTGCTCGATGACGCCGACGAGGCCCACCGCGTCATGCGGCGTTACGTTGACGGCTTCTTGGGGCAAGTGCGCCTCGGCATGAGTATGACGGCCTTGATTTATCTCATGCCGCCGGTGATCCGGGACCTCAAGCGGACGGTCCCTTCACTGGAGCTTGTGATCCGCACCAATTTCTCCGAGAGCACAATGCAAGAGGTGCGCAACAACGAATTGGATCTTGGGATCTGCACTGGCCCGATCACGGACAAAGCCATTGATGCGACCGAAATCTGTGCCGATCCGATGGTCGCGATCTTCCCGCCGGAAACAACTGACCTTCCCGAAGCCATTGAACCGTCGATGATCAATCGCTGGCCCATCGTCCTTGGTAATCCCCGCTCGGCGCTACGCCGTCTGGTGGAAGATTGGATCGGCATCGCGGGCCCAGTACCGAGCCCGGTCATTGAGTTGGACAACGTGGCCGCAATCAAAAGCGTGGTCGGTGCCGGCCTCGGTGTTTCGATCATACCAGCGCTCGCAATCCGCGATACCGACCAGACCGGGCGGCTGCTCGTTCGGCCCTTGCTGCCGCTGATCGATCGTTCTCTGCTGCTCGTGCAGCGCAAGGACAAGGCCAACGACGCCGCCATCCAGCATGTGCGGTCCGCACTTGTGGCGAATATCCCAGCCAAGCTGTGATGCAGGTTTGACACCAACCTGAGGCAAAACCGTGATTGACGCGCGTGAAGGCCGTTCGCGGAACAGGCTCACGGCCGCATACTGAATGCGCGTGGCCCCGGCGTCCGCAACGGCTCGGCCAGCCGGGCAAACTCGCAGAGCAGTGGCCGGGTCTCGCGCGGGTCGATGATCTCCTCGATGCCGAAGGCTTCTGCCGAACGGAACGGCGATTTCAGTGCCATCAGACGCTTTTCGATTTCCGCCATCTTCGCGGCGCGGTCGGGTGCTGCATCGAGTTCAGCGCGGTAGGCGGCCTCGATGCCGCCCTCCAGGGGCAGCGAACCCCATTGTGCTGACAACCACGCGTAACGCATGGCGAGCCGCCCGGCCGGCACGTGCGCCGCGCCCGCGACGCCGAACACATTGCGCGTGATGATCGTGCACCAGGGCATTGTGGACTGGTTGATCGCCGCCATGGCACGCACGCCGTAGCGGATGGTTGCCGCCTTCTCGGCCTCGAGTCCGATCATGAAACCGGGACAATCACAGAGGTAGACGACCGGAATATGGAACGTCTCGGCGAGGTCGACGAAGCGGATGACCTTGGTGCAGGCGTCGGCCGTCCAGGCGCCCATAACGTGGAATGGATCGCTGGCGAGTACCGCGACCGGCAACCCTTCGAGGCGGGCGAGACCTGTGATAACAGGGCGGCCGAAATGTTTGGTCATCTCCATGAATGAGCCGCGGTCAAAGACGGCATCGACGACGTTGCGCATCTTGTAGGGCTGATTGCGGTCGCGCGGCACGATGGTGAAAAGCTTCTCCTCGCGCCGCTCCGCCGGATCATCGGCCGGCTGGCGCTCTGCCACCGAATAGACCGAGGACGGCAGATAGGACAAGAACCGGCGGGCAATGGCGAATGCTTGCTCCTCGGTATCGACGGCATCGTCGATGCCGCCGGCGCCGCACTGGATCTCCCAGCCGCCGAGCTTGGTTTTGTCGAGGTTGTTCTTGGTGCCGATCCGCGCCACCACCGGCGGGCCAGCCACGAACATCGCCGACGTCTTCTTGGTCATAATGGAGTAATGGCTACCGGCTACCTGCGCCGCGCCGAGGCCTGCGACCGAGCCCAATCCGAGGGCCACCACAGGAACCAGACCCATGTTGTCGGCCAGGTACTTGTAGCGCTCCCAATGGCCGTCGAGGCCACCTGGCAGATTGGTATAGCCACGTTGCTCCGTCGTCTTGACGGACCCGCCGCCGCCGGAGCCCTCGACGATGCGCACGATCGGCAGGCGCAGCTCCGCCGCCATGCGTTCCGCCAGCACCATTTTTTCCGGAATGGTCGCATCCGCCGAGCCACCGCGCACGGTGAAGTCATCGCCACTGATGATCACGGGCCGGCCGTCGATCATGGCGCGGCCGGAGATGCGGTTCGCCGGTGTGAAGCCCGTCAGGTTGCCGTCAATGTCGTAGGTGCCTTTGCCTGACAGCCCGCCGACTTCGCGAAATGTCCCCGGATCAACCAGCCCATCGATACGCTCGCGGATCGTCAACTTGCCACTGGCGTGCTGGCGCGCGACCTTGTCGGGCCCGCCCATTTCCTTGGCGAGGCGCTCGCGAATGCGCAGTTCATCCAGCTCCGGCTGCCAGCCCGACGCCGGCGGCTTGGATTTCGGCTGCTTCACGTTCGGCTTGATCGGAAACCCGTTGTCATTCGCCATTCAAACTCGTCCCTGCTCAACATGGATCTGCCGATCCGTAACTACCGTAATGTCAATGGCATACCGTGCCCCGGTAGACCGGCGCTGTCCAGCGCGGGATGCCAGCTCTTGCAATTTACCGCATGGCCGTTGCAGCCCTGCGCGGCACTTGGTGGAAGGCCTTGACCACCGGCGCGCAACACTCATTATGACCGAGAACATCAAGCACCCTGGCAACGTCGTCGCGAGGCCAATCATGAAGCCATGTCCGCCGCCCGATCCCGCACCAAAACGCCCATCACGGGTGACGTTGCCGGCCGGCAGCTGCGATACGCATGGCCACATCTTCGGACCTGCCGAACACTACGCCTGGAATCCGGCGCGGGGCTACACGCCCCCTGACGCGTTGCCGACAGCCTATGATGCACTGCACAATGCGCTCGGCGTCTCTCGCGGCGTGCTCACCCAGCCGAGCGTCTATGGTACCGACAACCGCTGCATGCTGGAGTATGTCAGCAAAAATCTTTACCGCATGCGCGCCGTCGTTTCGGTCGACCCGGACGTGACGGACAAAACCTTGGCGGCCATGCATGAACAGGGCGCCCGCGGCATTCGCGTCAATGTGGCCGATCCCGGTGGCAACCCGTTCGCATCGTTCGCCGAAATCGACAAACTGGCATACCGCCTCAAAGCCCTCGGCTGGCATATCGAGTTCCTGATCCACGTGCATCAGATGGACGACATCTTCGATGGCATCCGCAAGCTGCCCGTCGATATTTCCATCGGCCATTTCGGCTACATGCCCGCGGCGATGGGCGTTGCGCATCCGAATTTCCAGGCTTTTCTCGACTATTTCGCCGAGGGCAAATGCTGGGTGAAGCTGACAGCGCCCTATCGCATCACCGGGCATAAGGCGCCGCCCTACGAGGACGTCACACCCCTTGCACACGCCCTTGTCGAACGGCGGCCCGACAGAATCGTATGGGGAACCGATTGGCCGCACCCGATCTGCCCTATTCCCATGCCCAACGACGGCGATCTCACCGACCATCTCGCCGACTGGATTCCCGATGCGGCAGTCAGGCACCGTATCCTGGTCGACAATGCAACGAAACTGTTTGGTTTTTGAGCGCCGACAGCGGAACCGTGGAAGGAACGGTCGTGAGACCGGCCCGAGCGAGAGAACGACGGGATGCTGGTTTTGTCGCACGCCGTCCGCAAATCGCCGCTACTATAACAGTCGACAAATATGCGCGCCTGACCGGAACGCGCATTGAGATTCAAAAGGTCAACGGAGGAAACCACAGATGACGAACATCAAGAACAGCCTGCGCCCGATCGGCCCCCAGATGAGCCGCCGCCGCATCCTGACGTCAGGGTCGGCTGGCATGGCCGCGATCCTGGCATCGGGCCGTGCGCCGGTTTATGCGCAAACAACATCAAAAAAAATGGATTTCGCGAACATCCTCGGCGCGCCCGACGTTGGCGGCATCGCCATGGAATTCTTCGCCAAGGAAATGAACGAGCGCTCGAAAGGTGAACTCGACGTGCGTTTCCATGGCGGCACGTTGCTGGCCAAGGAAATGGAGATCATGAATGCCGTGAAATCGGGCAACGTCGCCATCGGCAGCCCGGCCGGTGCGGCCGCAACCGTGTTCCCAGAAATGGGCGCGCTGCTGGTGCCCTATCTGATTAAGGACTATGCGCAGGCCTACGCCATGATGAATGGCAAGATCGGCGACACCCTCGATAAGGCGTTCCAGGAGAAGTACAAGCTCAAGGTTCTCTATTTCTTCGATTACGGCTTCCGCCATTTCTGGACGAATGGTTCGGCCATCGTCGAGCCGAAGGATTTGCGCGGCAAAAAAATCCGCGTGCAGCTCGCCAAGGTTTTCTCCGACACGATCAACGGACTTGGCGGCAACGCCGTGCCGATGGCCTGGGGCGAAGTTGTCTCGGCGGCCAAGCAAGGCGTCATCGATGGCGGCGATCTGCCCGTTGCCAACATCGACGCCCTGAAGATCTACGAGGTCGCGAAGTTCTGCTCGCTCACGTATCACAATTACGGTCCGACCTGCGTCGTCATGAACCTCGAGTCGTGGAATGGCTTGAAGCCTGAGCAGCAGAAGCTCTTCCTCGATGTCAGCCGCGAGGCCCAGGGCAAGGTGCGCAATCTGATCGAGTCGGTCGACAATCTTGAGAGTGCCAAGAAGCTCCTGGAGCCGAAAGGCATGACGGTCGTGCAAGGCAACGTTGAAGCCTTCCGCAAAATCGCCCAGGAAAAGATCTGGCCCGCCTACAAGACGCAGTTCGGCGCGCTTTTCGAAGAAATCGCCAACTTCAAGGCGTAACCGTCGCGCGCTCTCTTCCCACTGCCGTGTTCGTGAATGGGGCGAGAGCGCACTTTCCACCTCCCTGCAATCCACCACCCGTGCCTCACCCGTCAACGCGTTGGTGACGGGGCTAGGCGGAGCGCACCATGACCTTTCTCGAACGCATTCCGAAGTTTGCCGTCACTGCGTTGATCACGTTGGCAATCATCAATCTGTTGGTCGGTGTGATCCTGCGTTACGTGGTTGGCGGCATCACCAACTATATGGACTGGGATCCCGTGCCGTTCACTTGGGTCGAGGAGGTCGGCGAAATGGCGCTGGCCTGGCTGACGCTGATCGGCGCGGCCATCGGCATCCGCAGCCGCTCGCATTTCACGCTGCATTTCCTGACACCCATGCTGCCGGCTTCCGTCCAGCGCGGGCTCGATATCATGCATCATCTGCTGATCGCGGGCATCGGGGCGCTGGCTGCTTGGTATGCGTGGGACCTCTGCAAGCTCAACTGGACTTTGGCCACCGCCGGACTGCAAGTCAGCCTTGCATGGCTTTATGCATCGGCCGTCGTCGGCGGCACCCTTATCGTCATCTACGCGCTCTCGATGATTATTTCCCCACCCCCACACGATCCCAACTCCGCTCATTGAGGGCTATCAAATGCTGCTCCTTTCCGTCGCGGCTGTTTTCGTTGTGATGCTCATTCTGTCGATGCCGATCGTGTTCTCGCTTGCCGTTGCCGGCGTCACCGGCCTCTGGCTCGGCGGCTACCCGATGCAGCAGCTGCCGTCGGCGCTCGTTTCGGGCTCGCAGAGCTGGGTGCTGCTGGCCATTCCAGCCTTCGTGTTCGCTGGCGGCCTGATGGAGCGCTGCGGCATGAGCCACGCGCTGGTGGAGCTTGCACGCGCGCTGATCGGCTGGGTCAAGGGCGGGCTCG
>JANXRM010000132.1 GCA_025353015.1 Hyphomicrobiales bacterium | reverse complement strand
CGCTCATGACGCCCTTCGCAGCAGGTGCGTGGCAAACCCGAACACGGCGATCGACAGGCCGACGACGCGCAGCACGTCGGTGCGGTCAGTCGTCATGATGTCGGGGTCGAGGCCGACGACGACACCCATGCCGATCGCAGTCGTGGCGCTGCCGACGGCGAGCAGCTGCGCGATTTCTTTACCGGTCACGGTGCGCGCTCCAGCCATCAGCGTTGAGCTCGTCGCGCAGGAACGCTGGTGTCGCGCCCCGCCATTTCTTGGCACCTCCTGATGCCGACGCTTCGCGCATCCGGCGCGTGGATACGGTTGCGCTGTCGGGCGTGACGGCAATGCATTCGCAGTAGAACCGTGCCAGGTCGACTGTGGCCAGGCCGACGCTGGTCTGAACCTGCCGGGTTGCGAGGTCGATGATCATCGCGTGGTACAGGCTGCGGTCGATGCGCCGGATCTCAAACAACCGGTGCTTGTCGCTGGCGAACAGCACCACCGGTGCGGCGCCGATCTTCACCCGGCGGGCGGGGTGGAACCAAAGGAGAGCCATGTCTTGCGCCTTCTGCGATGCGCGGGAATGTGGGGCTGGCTCCGGATGCCCTCACGGAGCCAGCCCTGCGCCGCCCCGCCCCCGGCGACGGAGTGAGGCTTACTCACCAATGGTGAGAATGTCCAGCATATGTACTCACCATCCGTGAGTAATAATTATGCGACAAACTGCCACAGAGCAGAAACGCTGTTTGCACCGACTTAGAACGTTATGGGAACATCAGAGGAAGTTCAGTCTAGGCGATCGGTCGCGAGCAATAGCTTCGAGATCTTATCGGCCAGCTCGTAGGGGAGCGTCGATGGGTCACCGAAGAAGATCCAGTCCGCCGATAGCCGATACTTCTTCCGTAGCGCGGCAACCGAGTCTACTGACGGGCGTTTTTCGCCGGTCTCATAGTTGGCGATGGCGTTGCCCTTCAGCCCGGCGCCTTCGGCAAACGACACCTGCGTTAGGCCCAGCGCTTTGCGCGTCAGCCGCATCCGCAATGCCATCATATCTGGGCTGTGCCCGATCACGTCGTCGAAGGTCATGGCCAGACACTACTCTGAGTGATTGACGGTGCGTAGGGCATAGCCGCTACTTGACGAAACTCACCAATGGTGAGAATGAGCAATCATGACCCGCGACCGAATCATGACCGTCGAGCAATTCGTCCACAGCCTGGGCGGTACAGAGGCTGTTGCATGTGCATGCGGGCTAGGGCCGACGGCAGTTATGAATTGGGTCGCCGACGACTACATCCCGCGTGGTCACCACCTTCGGCTCTACTTAATCGCACAGGATCGCGGTTTGAACGTGTCGCTGACCGTCTTCGGTCTGCCTGAAAAACCGGTCTGGCCGAAGGCCAAGGTCGACGCCTGACGGTCCGAATGCCCGGCCCGTCGGCCGGTGTGATCTGTTCCTGTTGCGTGTGGTTCCCTCATCCTCGCACCCCGGAGCACCTGCATGCCCATGCAGCGATCGATGACTCATGCCCAAACCCCTGCGGCCGTGCCTGCCGATGCCCGGAGGCCTGACAGCGCACCCCTGATCAGGATTGACGGCAGTCGGGTCATCCGCCGGCGACCCAATCCGCCGACCCGTGCCGAAATTATGGCGCGATCTGATTATCTCAGGGGTCACGCGGCGCGCCTGCTGATGGCGTTGCGCATCTCGCCGGTCACCGGGGCGGTCGAGCGATGAGCCCGACGGAATGCGCCGTGGCCGCGCTCGAGGCCTCCGCCCATGTCGTCGCCCGCTTCGACGGCGCCGATGTCGGCGCCATCCTGCGACCGAGCCGCCTTGCCGATCGGCAGCGGCGCCAGCTTGCCGCTTACCTGGCGGTCACCTGGCTCAATCAACCGCTGAAGCGGGTGGCGCGCGCGGCCGGCGTGCGGCCCTTCACCATCCGGCACGGGCTGGCGCGGATCGAAGATTTGCGTGACGTGCCGGAGGCTGATGCCTGGATTTCACAACTTGAGGAGATGCTGCCATGCGTGGTCTAGCCCGCTACTGGCGCGACGAATTGGACCGCCATCCCGTGCTGGCGCTGTGGGTGCTGATTTTCGCTGTGCACCTGTCCATGAATTTTCGGCTCGGCCTCGAGATCGGCGGTGGCGGCGTTGGTGGTTTCGGTTTCGGCCTGGCGATTCTGGGTTTCGCCGGTTTCGGTGCCTTTGCCGCCGACAATTGGCTGAGGGCGCACGGTGCGGAACGCGCGGTTCTCTCGATCGTGGTGCTGCTGGCCGTGGCGATCGGCCAGATGGCCGGCTGGCAATCGCTCGGCCTGACGCTGGCCAAGGGTGCCGGCCAGATGGAAAGCAAGGCCGAGGGCCGCAAGTCCACGTATGACGCGCTGAAGGGCAAGCGGGCTGAGCGCG
>JANXRM010000131.1 GCA_025353015.1 Hyphomicrobiales bacterium | reverse complement strand
GTTTCGTGGTGCCGGTGCGCACCGTGCACGCTGGTCCCAATCCCAAATACTTCGGTTTCGGCCGGGGCGTCACCTGGTACAACCTGCTGTCCGACCAATGCTCGGGCCTCAATGCCATCCCCGTCCCCGGCACATTGCGCGACAGTCTGGTGTTGCTGGCAGTCGTCCTGGAGCAGCAGACCGAGCTGCAACCGACCAAGATCATGACCGACACGGGCGCCTACAGCGATGTGGTCTTTGGACTGTTTCGCTTGCTGGGTTATCGTTTCAGCCCGCGCCTGGCTGACATCGGCGAGCAGTTGGCGCTCGATCAAAGGGTCGGCGGGGATCGCGAGTGCCCGGGCCTTGAAGCGCAAGGCCTGCTCGGCGAAGCTTTGGCTTTCGATCTGCTGGTCAACAAAATGTGTGCCCGTGACCACCGGTTGCGCTGGACCTGACAGGGCGAACTTGAGCAGGCCCTGCGCAAATGCGCCCTTGAGAGGGCCGGCCGTATAGAGGTAGAGCCGCCGGCTCAGCGGATAATCCTCGGTCTTGATCGAAAATGCCGAGGCTTGCGTGACGAGACCGCATGTTCCAGCGATTGCGACCGGTTGTGCCGCGCCGGATGCGGCCAGCGATGTCATCCCGATGCCGCGCGGGTCGGCGGCGACGGCGCGTGCAATCTCATCGCCTGCGTCGAGACGGCGTACATAGGCGCCGGGGACGAGATTTCTCGGTTTGAGAATTTGTTCTTTGAACAAGTCGAACGAGCCGCTGCCGGCATCGGCGGCATAGGCGTTGATCGGGCCGGGTGTCTGGCCCAGTTGCTGCCAGTCGGTGATCTGGCCTGCAAAAATGCGTGCAATCTCGTCGATGGTGAGCGACGCAAGCGAGTTGCCGGGGGCAACGACGAAGACCAAGCCGTCGAGACCGACCACATGCTCGTTCTGGACGACGCGCTCGCCGCCGAGGAGCGGTGTCAGGGTCGCCGTCTCGGCCTCGTTCGCCGGCCGCGAGGACATGCCGATTTGAGCATCGCCCTTGACCAGCCCGGTGAATGCCGTTTGCGATCCGTATTGTTGCAGATCGATGCTTGCGATCTCGGATTTCTGTCCATTCTGTACGCGGATGCGAACTTCGTTCCGCTTTTCGCCAACCCTGTTCTCCGATTGGGCTCCAAGCGTTGCGACATAGGAACGGATCAGCTCCGGCATCAAATTGGCGCCGATCGTACTCGAGCCGTGAATGGCGAGCCTTTCGCTCGTGACGCCCGGCGTCTTCGTGGCCGGGCAACCCTGGCCGGTGCAGTCGAACTGCGCGGGGTCGAGGGTGACGTCACCCGATACCGTTTCGATAACGAAGCCTGTGGCTGAGTTCGACCGCAACTTTCCAGAGAATTCGAAGTCGCCGTTCTTGGCGCGCAGGAGGACCTGTTGCGCGTGAGCCGGTGTGATTGCAGCTGCGATCGTCAACAGGGCGAGGACTGCACGAGCTTTAAGGCTTTGGCTTAGGCGGGACATGAGGGAACCTTTTTTAAGAGCAGCTCGGGTCGCAACGCGACGGCCAACATTGGCTTGGTTGCGATGGCTCAGGTGCGACGTCTCGGGTGGCTTGTCTCAGTTCTTCGCCGCAATGACCGGCATCAGTCCGTAGTCGAAACGTTCCGTGGCCGCCAAAGGCTGGTCGCAGCGTGCCGGTTTGAACGTGCCACCGGCGCGTGCCAATTCGCCTGATCGCGACAGCAGCGTGATGCCAAATTCGACCTTGGCGTGGACACCTTGGCCACAGGTTGCAGCCGTTGGTTGGGAGCCGCGTGTCTCGTGATCGAGCGCCATGGCGACAGTCGTTCCCAGATCTTTGGCACCGTGGAAGTATGTGTAGATCTCGACCTTGTCGCCGGGGCCATCATCGAAAGCGTTCAGGAAGCCATGGCCGCGGCCGCTGGCTTGGACGGCTGCCAGGGCCGCAGCCGCCGATGCGGGAGCCTGTGTCCAGATGTGCCCGGCCTGGCCGGCCGTAGCGCCGTTCTCGAACACGTGCAGGTCGAGATTGACGGGCGCGCGCCAGCGCACGGCAATCTTGGAGGCCTTGTCGAGGTCGTGGGCTACAGCCGGCAACACCCGTCGTGTGCCGTCGGCGAACATTACATCGACTGATTTCTTGTCGCCGGCAAAGAGGTCGAGCGTGACGCTGACAGATCCACCCGCGGGCAGCGTCCGCCGAAGTTCGACCGCATCGTAGCTCAGGCCGACCTCTTGGCCTTGCCGGCACGCCGAGGCGATTTGGATCTGCATTTGCCCGCCAGCCGCGGGGGTAATGCGGATGTCGGGCGCGGGACACGGCTCGTTGGTGCGCGGCGCTGCCGCGGCGGCGCTCGGCGGCGGCGGGATGTTGGCTGCCACCTGGGTTGGCCGGTTGGGAGGTGCTGCAGGTTGTGGTGCAGGTTGTGGCGCAGTTTGGGCTGGCGATTGTGCTGCTGGAGCCTTCGGCGACGGAGGGGGTGAGGGGGTCGCG
>JANXRM010000090.1 GCA_025353015.1 Hyphomicrobiales bacterium | reverse complement strand
CAGATCGCCAAGCTCAAAGGCGTTCACCTTCTCAACACGAAGGCATGGCTGATCGCACTGGGAGAGGAAGGTTTGCTGCCGGAAGCTCAGGACCTGATCGTCAAAATCGACGCGTTGCGCAAGACAGCAATGGTCCCGTTCGAGAAGGATGCTCGCTCGCGTAAAATCAGGTCCGTCTGGCTACGCAGGAGCTTCACCCATGACCCGCAATGACAGCCTCCACGGATGCAGTCTCGTCGATGTCCTGGAACGGCTCGAACGCGGCAAAATCGGGCACGCAGCCGCAATGGAGTGGCTACACATCGACAGCCTCAACCAGCTGACCGATATCATGTATGCGAACGGGCGCGTGATGCCTGGCCATCAGGATATGGACGTGGCGCCGGAAACGCGGGCGTTGTTGCGCGGCATCACCAAACGGGAACCATAATAGCGGGGCCGTTGCCCGCCCCGCACCCATCCACCCTACCCGCACTCCCGGCTTGACCGTATCGCCGACGCAGAGCACCTTGGCCGACATGACGAAATTGCAACAAGACAAGGCTGCGTCCTCGCAGGCGTTCCTGGCTGACGCGGGGCCGGCTTTGGCGGACCTCTGTACCGCTTGCGGCGCCTGCTTCCGGGCCTGCCCGATGGCCGATCATGTGGGCTTGGGCGGGGCCGATTCCACAGCCGTAACCCACGGGCTGCGGGTTCTGGCGCGCGGCTTGGCGGGCCCCGCCGAAACGGTCACATGGGTCGGCGCTTGCGCCAAGAGCGGGCTCTGCGTCGAGGCCTGCCCCGAGAAGTCGCGGGGGCTCGATGCTATGCTTTTGGTGCGTATCGCCCGGCAGCAGGCGCTTGGCAGCACGAAACAGCTTGCCGGCAAGCGCGACCCCACGGCATTTCCACGCGTGAAGACCTTTGCCCGGCTGCAGCTCACGGACGAGGAACTGAAAAAATGGCTCTGACCGACGCCTCTCCCCTCACTGGGCCCGCCACAACCGCCAACAATGAGCGCATCACGTTCTGGTTTGGCTGCAACATGCTGCGCCACGCCGAGATGATCCGGCTGTCGATCCTGCTGCTGGAAAAGGCCGGCTACGATGTGGCCGCCGCCGGCGGCCCGGCCTACTGCTGCGGCACCGCGCACGACGAGCAGCCGAAAGCCGCGAGCACCATGGCCGGCCGCACCGTCCAGCGCTTCAATCAGGCAGCCGTTCAGGACGGTCGCGGCACCGTCGTCACCTGGTGCCCCTCCTGCCACATGCACATGGCCGACATCATGTCGCCTGGCAACAAGACCCAGTTCGACGTGGCCCACGTCACCGAAATCCTGGCAGCCAGCGCCGACAAACTGGCGCCGTTCCTGACGGTGCCGGTCAAGCGCCGCGTGTTGCTGCACCGGCATGCAGGGTTTGCGTCCACGCATGTGCCCGTCAACGACCGGGTGGCTAGCCTGCTGGCGCGCATTCCCGGCATCGAGATTGTCGAAGGCACCGCCCACCCCGGCCATATGTGCAGCGCACTCGCAGCCGTTCCCGGCGCCCTGAAGAAGGCCGCCACCGAAACCTGGGAAAGCGCCAAGGCCGGCAACTGCGACACGCTCGCCACCATTTTCCATTCTTGCCATCGCGAGATGGTGGCGCTCGATGGCCGCGATGGCATCTCGGTACGCAACTGGGTACACCTCGTCGCCGAGGCCATGGGAATCGAGGCCGCTGATGCCTATCGCGGCTGGCGGCATGGCACCGCACCTGATATCGCGGCGATCGAGAAGGCCGATCCGGCGCTCTTCGAAAAACTGATTGCGCCGGAACTGCGCAAACCGGCGTCGATCTGAGCGGCCACACTGACACCGGGCCGGCGATTGGCCATTGACTGAATCGGACGATCCCGGCCTGCAGCCGGGCACAACATCTGGACCCCACCATGCAGAAATCAGTTGCAGCCGATACCAGTTCTTCGGCGAGCGCCGCGAAAACCGCCTCCTTCACCATCGTGCTGGCGTTGAGCTTTTCGCATTTCCTGAACGACATGGTGCAGGCGCTGCTGCCGGCCATCTACCCGATCATCAAGGACGCCTACCAGCTCAACTATACGCAGATTGGCTATTTGACGCTGGCGTTTCAGTTGACCGCTTCATTGCTGCAACCGCTGGTCGGCATCGTCACGGATCGCAAACCGCAACCCTACTCGCTGGTCGCCGGCATGGGCTGCACGCTGGTCGGGCTGTTCGTCCTGGCCTACGCCCACAGCTATCTTGTGCTGCTCCTCGGCGCGGCACTGATCGGCACCGGCTCGTCGATCTTCCACCCGGAATCGACGCGTATGGCGCGCATGGCGTCGGGCGGCCGGCATGGCTTTGCTCAATCGCTGTTCCAGGTTGGCGGTCAGGCGGGGCAGGCGTTTGGACCACTGCTGGCGGCCTTCATCATCGTGCCGCGCGGTCAAACGAGTCTCACGTGGTTCTCGGGCGCGGCGCTGTTGGCCATGGTCGTTTTGTTCCAGGTCGGGCGCTGGTATCAGGCGCAGGCGCCACAGCCGGTAAAGCCGAAAACGATCGGCTCCATGCCAACAGGTGCGGGAGGATTCGCGCCGGGCATCCTGCTCGCCGTGTCGGTGCTTTTCCTGCTGATGTTTTCCAAGAGCGCCTATACCGCGAGCCTCTCGTCATATTACACGTTCTATCTGATCGGGAAGTATCAGGTGTCCGTGCAGGCCTCGCAGATCCTGTTGTTCCTGTTCCTGCTGTCGCAAGCGTTGGGCTCCCTGATCGGCGGCCACATGGGTGACCGCTTCGGCCGCCGCGAAATCATCTGGTTCTCGATCCTCGGCGCTTTGCCGTTCACGCTGCTGCTACCGTTCGCCAACCTGTTCTGGACGGCGGTCCTCACCTGCGTCATCGGTGGCATCATGGCCAGCGCCTTTCCGGCGATTCTGACCTACGCACTCGATCTGATGCCGGGCAAGGTCGGCATGATTGCGGGCCTCTTCTACGGTGTCTCGTTCGGCCTGGGGGCCTTGAGCGCGGCCGCCCTCGGCGCCATTGCCGATTGGACCAGCATCGACGCCGTCTATCGCGCCTGTGCGTATCTGCCGTTGCTCGGCCTGCTGACGTGGTTCCTGCCAACAGCTGAGACGTTGAGCGGCAAACCGGCAAAGAAAGGCGCAGCGTGAAACCTTCCATGCATTGTGCTGCGAACTGCCTCGCGAGCGACCGATGATCCGCAATGCACCCTACTGGTGGGATGCCGCGCCGCCCCAGACGCTGCCGCAGGCCACCGTCCCGGCAGCCGCCGACGTGGTCATCGTCGGCGCAGGATACACCGGGCTTTCGGCGGGACTGACACTCGCTCGCGCCGGCCGCAAGGTCGTGATCTTCGACCGCATGAAACCGGGCGAGGGCGCCTCGAGCCGCAATGGCGGTATCGCCAGCGGCAACCTCAGGCCGGGCCATGCGGAACTTACGAAAAAATTCGGGGTGGCCCGCGCCGATGCCCTGGCTCTCGAGGGCAAGGCCGCGCGGGAGGATCTGGCCGCCTTCATCACGGCGGAAAACATCGACTGCGATTTCCAGCTCACCGGCCGCTTTTCCGGCGCCTCGCAACAGGCCGACTACGAGCGGCTCGCTCGCGATGCGGAGACGCTTTCCCGCACGCTCGGCATCGACGCCTTTGCCGTACCGAAGGCCGAACAGCATCACCACCTCGGCACCGATTTCTATCATGGCGGCATGGTGCGCATGGACATCGGCGGGCTGCATCCGGGCAAGCTCCACGCTGGCATGCTCGCCCGCACACTGGCGGCTGGCGCTCAGGTCCACGGCGAAACAGCCGTTACCGGCATCAGTTCCGAGGGCAACGGCTTCGAGGTGCAAACGACGCGCGGTGTCGTCAAGGCCGCCCACGTCATCACGGGCACCAACGGCTATGCGGACAAGTCCGATTCCTGGCTTCGCCGCCGCATGGTGCCGGTTCGCAGCCGCATCATCGCAACGGCGCCGTTGTCGGGCAACCTGATGGCCGAGCTGATGCCTAAGCGCTATATGCTGAGCGAGACACGCAAGCTCCACTACTACTACCGCCCCTCGCCCGATGGCCGGCGCATCCTGTTCGGCGGCCGCGACGGCACCATTTCAGGCGATCCGCAGTGGCCAACCGAAAGCTTGCGGCGCGCCATGGTGGATATTTTTCCCGTGCTCGACGACGTTGAGATCACGCACAGCTGGTTTGGCAACGTGGCCATGAACCGCGACATGATCCCGCGCATTTTTTCGCGCCACGGTGTACGCTACGCGGGCGGCTACTGTGGCTCCGGCGTCGTCTGGGCGCGCTGGGCCGGACAGAAGGCCGCGTTGCAGGTGCTGGGTGATGCTGCCGGTCAATCGGCACTCGATTTTCGCGCGCCGCCTGCCGTTCCGCTCTACACCGGCACGCCCTACTTCATGCCGGCGGTCTTCGCCTGGCTGACCCTGCAAGACCGCCTCAATCACCCAAGGCGCGGGCGGTGAGGGCGGTGTGGCGGTGTGGGTTTGTGTTGGAACAATTCCTTGGTTGTGCTGAAAAATTGCAAAGCCGGAAATAAAGTTCGATGCTCATTTCGAAATTCGAAATGATTTCGACAAAATCACAGATCTCGGAGAGTGCTGAAAATTAACCAGATTCCTGTTGCATCGCTGCTTCAAAGGAAGTCATTGCAATAATCTTTTCGCCTATTGGGCTAATCAAATATGCTAACCCAAGCCCATCGTGCGGGATCAAGACCCCAGTACGCGATGCTGAATGTGCCACTGTGATGAGGTCCGACTTCGTGGAGAATGGTCGGGGAACTAATTCGTCAGTGATTTGATCCCATGTCTTGACCGGAACGACAGGAGCGAATTTGGCCTGTAGGTTTTTCCGGTGCAGGTGGGCAATCAGGACCATTCCTACGCACTTAACTCCGGCGCCTTGTCCGGAAACATGCGAAAAGGCACGGTTTC
>JANXRM010000084.1 GCA_025353015.1 Hyphomicrobiales bacterium | reverse complement strand
CCCGACCGTCTCGCCGAACTTTCGCCCGGCATCGTTTGCGTCTCGCTCTCGGCCTGGGGACATCAAGGTCCTTGGGCGAACCGTCGCGGCTTCGACAGCCTCGTGCAGAACGCCAACGGCTTGAACCACGCTGAGGCTGAAGCCGCCGGTATCGCATCAGGCCCCAAGGAATTGCCAGCCCAAGCCCTCGACCATGGCGCGGGATATCTCATGGCCACCGGCGCTGCAATCGCACTCAAACGGCAGCGCGAAGAAGGCGGTTCGTGGCTCGTCCGCGTATCGTTGGCGCAGACCGGCGAATGGCTCTGGCGCCTCGGCCGTCATGGCGCCGAAGGCTTCAAAGCGCAATCGCCCGCGTTCGAGGATGTGCAGGAACTGCTGGCAACATCGCCTTCAGGCTTTGGCCCGATGACGGCCGTGCGCCACGCCGGACTTCTGTCGGACACACCCGCCCATTGGGAACGGCCGTCGGTGCCGCTTGGCACGCATCCGCCGGTTTGGGCGTGAAGCCCCGAAGCGCGAATACCTGGGACACGACCTCCTGGACCACGCATTTCTGAGACGTGAAATGCCGGCGAATGCGCGCCTTGGCCGGCAGCAGTGCGCCTTAAGCAAGACTTAACGGCCCCGCCATAAACTCAACCGAGTTCTGAGACCCTTACGGCCTCAGCAAGACACGCGCTTGCACAGCATCAATCCAGGATTTCGCGGCCATGGCATTTGGAAAGCGCCAATTGACGACTGCGCCACGCACCGCAATGCCGGCCGTGTTACCGCCTGTCAGCTTGAGCAAGGACCGCCATATCGGCCTCCGGGACATCATGTTGCGGACGCTACGCACAACCGGCCTCATCGCCGACGCGATCCGCACCAACGGCACGCTGATGCTTTCGGGCGTCATGGACGACTTCACCGATGCCGACAGGTCGCCAATCGACATTCGCGATCTCGCCGAGCATTTCACCTATTCTGATGGAGCGATGCTGTTGCACCCGTTCTTCGGCTACGCAACCCCCGCGCAGCCCGACCGGATCGACCCTAGTGCGCAGTTCCAGATGCTGGAGCTGGTCGGCCGCATCCGCGACTTGAACACGCACTGCCAGGATGGTCACCGCAACGAAGCGCTTGGCGTCGCTCTGCAATCGCCGCAACTGCCGGAGATCGTCGACAAGATCCTCGTCGAGGCCGCTTTCTTTGCAGCCTATTTCGATAATCTCGCGACGACCCAGGCGTTCATCACCGGTAACGCGCAAGGCCAATCGCTGCCTGATTTTACGATGCTCAAGTCCTGCCATGACCGCCACAAGCTGATGGCGTTCGATCACATGCTCAACCCCGGCAAACTCGAACGCTTGTTGCCACATGCGGTCTGGCCGCATTTGGGCGTGGAGATCGGGCGCCGGCACGAGGCAGGCCATCAATTCGTCAATGGTATTTATTTCCCCGCGGCCTATGCCAGCCAACTGATCGAGCGCGCCGGCCGTGTGCCGCAAGTCAGCGAACTGGTTACCGCCTGAGCCCGGGTCGACTATTGCCCTCGCGACCCAATCTCAGGCTGCCGCTTCAGATAGCTGGCTTCAGACAGCCGGCGGCTCGAGTGCTTCCGTCGCAACGGGCACAAGGTTAACGCTCTCACCGCAACCGCAGGCGCTCTTCTGGTTCGGATTGTTGAACACGAATTGCGCCGACAACTTATCGACCTTCCAGTCCATTTCGGTGCCGAGCAGGTAAAGCACGGCTTGCGGGTCGATGATCACGCGTGCGCCCTCGTCCTCGACGACTTCGTCGAATTTCGCGACGCTCTCCGCCCAGTCCATGGTGTATTCCATACCGGCGCAGCCACCCTTCTTGACCCCGATCTTGAGGCCGGCGACCGCAGGCCCTTTGGCCGCCATGATCGTGCGCACGCGCTCGGCCGCGGCCGGCGTCAGGGTCAACACCTTCGGGCGCGGGCGGCGCGGCGCCGGGCTGTTAATCGTCGAATGGGACGTCATGAGTTGCTCATCCTTCCGTCACTGCCGGCGGCCGCATGGGTGCCGAACGGGTGATTTGCCAGTAATATAGCGCAAACCTTGGCAATTTGCAGGTGGAGTCTTTGATTTGCGCCTTCAGATGCCCACGTCCTGCCGGAAACACGTCTGCGGCATGATGCACCCGGCGCAGGGAAAATAGCGATGTCCGGCAGAGCG
>JANXRM010000040.1 GCA_025353015.1 Hyphomicrobiales bacterium | reverse complement strand
GGAGCACGCGATCAGCCACTTCATCCGGCACATCGTGCTCGCCGAGAAATGTTCGCAGCGTTCTCCTGAGGTCATGAGCTGTGATGTCATCGGCTTCGAGGATCGTGCCGCGCAACCTGCGCATGGCCTTCGAGACAGCCTCGCCGTGGATGTGGCCCGCCCGACCTTGATCGCGCGGACTTGGAAATACAAATTCAGAGTAGCCAGCGAGCGCGATGGCATTGCGGATGTGCGTTATGGCGCTTCCAGACAGTGGAACGATATGTTCTCGGCCATTCTTGGTTCGACCATGGGCCAACTTGCCCTTGACGATCCGGTTGCCGGGTAAAGTCCACAGTCCCAAATCGAGATCGAGTTCGTCGCGATGCATGCCGGCGACTTCCGTCCGCCTCTGGCCAGTCAACAACACGAGCCGCAAGAGGATCTGCATGGGCATACCGATCGGAGCCCGATCCAGCCCGACCCAAAACGCCCGCACTTCGGCATCCGTCAACACCCGGTCGCGCACGCTGGGGCCAGCTGCAGCTTTCGGAAGCTTGTAGGCCGGGTTCATGTCGACATATTCCTCGTCGACGGCCCAAGCGTAGATGCGGGACGCTATCGAGATCGCGTGATCGGCGTGGACAAGTGAGCCGCGCGCCGCAATCTTGTCACGGACCTTGAGAATGAGATCGCGCTTCGTGACGGCATCGGCGGCCATCGCACCGATAGCCGGGCGCAAGTCGCTTCTGATCGTGCGCTCGTACTCTCCGACGGCGCGAGGATTGAGCTTCGGGCGGGCATGCTTCTCCAGCCATTTGTCGGCAAGCACATCAAAAGTCAGAACGTCAATTTGCTCCGCCCGCTTGGTTTGCTTTTCGCCGGCTGGGTCTTCGCCACGCGCGATGCTGGCAAGAACGGCCAGTGCCTCCCTGCGGGCCTTCTCCAAGGTAACCGCCGGGAACGGGCCAATAGTGATCCGGCGCTTCTTGCCGTCAGACTGGCGCGAATACAAAACACTCCAGGATTTGTCTCCCGCCGATGTGATGCGGAGGATCAGTCCCTTCACCTCGCCATCGCGCAGCTCTTGCCTCTTGTCAGACGCTCGCAGAGTTTCGACCTGACGCGCACTCGTAATCCGCTTTTGCATAGGGGGATCCGCCGCTTCGATGGAAGATTTGCAGGGTTCTGGGGTTCCCGTGGGGTTCCCAAAATGCACAGATCGTGCTGTAGTACGGCAGCCCTGTCTGGACTAACGATTGATTAATTATGCATCCAAAACAATATCTTGCATAGTCCAATGACATGCGGAGAATTCCTAGGGAAACGACACTGATCATTTCTGGGGGACTGGGGGTCGGAGGTTCAAATCCTCTCGCTCTGACCAATAAAATAAGAGACTTAACAAAAAAGTTACAATCTCTGTCTCAGCAGTCTGTCTCAATCCTGTCTCAATAAGTCGGTTCGTCGAGGTTCCACCGAACCGGCGAAAAACGACGTTTGCGCGCCGTGTCTCAATCCTGTCTCGGCAAAGAAGGGCAGCTTGCTGCTTGGCGGGCAAGCCCGTCAGGCTGGGCCATGCGGGCACGCCTGGACGTTACGTCGTCCACGGGTTCAAGAGCTGAACCCCGCAATCGGTGAAGTCGGCGGTGTCCCGGGTGACAATGGTCATACCCCGTGAGCGGGCAATCGCCGCAATCAAGGCATCGTGCGCCTGGATGGGCCGGCCAAGCTGGCGGCGGGCAATGAGAACAGTTGGCAGTTCGGTGGCCGCAAGACTGTCGAACGGAAACACACGCCCCACAAAGAGAGCCAGGATGCGGCGAGCGGCTCCCTCAAGAGCGTCCTTGCGTTTGCCGTCTGGCAGGAAGCAACCCCATGCAGAAGCTCGGCCTCGGTAATGGCTGTCGTGAACAAGAGGGAAGGGTTTTGACCGGCAAGCCAGGCGAGCACCTTGGGCGCCGGCTGATTACGCATTGCCTCGGAAATGACGTTGGTGTCGACAATGAACATGTTCAGTCAAAACGCAGGGGGTCGGACGCCGGCTCGTCTGGGAAAGCTGGAAGATCAACGCCACCAATCGGCAGCATGATAGCCCGAATGGCATCGGCGATGTTTCCGTACACAGGGTTCGATGCACCGCCTCCCACGGCATCGGCGAGAATGGCGCGAGCTTCGGCTTCAAGGCTGCGACCGTGCACAACAGCACGAGTGTGCAGCCGCCGGGCCACGTCGTCGTCAACGTCTGGAATGGTCAAAGTGGTCATGCGGCACCGCCTTTCGGCTGCAATGTTATCAGCAAAATAAAGCGGGTGATCGCCAAAGAAAAAGAGCTTCGAGGTTCAGAACTCGAAGCCCTGGCGTTGCGGCGGCGTCGCAAAAGTCCGGCGTGCACCGTGCCGACGCCGAGACGAATTCAGCAAACCTCTTTCATCAGCCAGACGATGGCCATTGTTGTCTTGCTCCAGAATTGCGGTCTCGTTATCGGCGGGCTGCCTTGTAGGCGGCCATGCTATCGGCGATGGCGTTGAAGAACGGGCCGCCTTTCGACTTGCCTTCGAGGCTGACATCGACCGAAACCAGCGAGAGGTAGCGCAGCAGCCAGCGGCGCACGTTCTCGGCAACGAAACGCTGGAACCGGGTGTTGTCGCCAGCCGGGGACGTGTTGGCCTCATAGAGAGCATCATAGTATTCGGCGCGCGAGGCATCGTCTGATGTGATGACCGTGATGGGATAGCCGGCCCGCAGCAGGATGAGGTTCATGGTGAGGCGGGCGGTGCGGCCGTTGCCGTCGATGAACGGGTGGATGGTCACGAGTTTCTCGTGGAACTGGGCAGCAAGCTCGACGGGGTGCATGGCAACGCTGTAGGCGGCCTCGGTCAATGGGCCATGAGCGGCAGAATGGGCATGAAGGAACGCGAGCAGTCGATCCATGCCGGATTGAAGTTGCAGGAACGTCGGGGGAATGTAGCGGCCAACACTGACATCACGCCGGCGGTAGGTGCCTGCGTCCGCTCTGTCGACGGTGCCGTGCACGACGAGGGCGTGCAACTGCTTCAGATCGAACTCCGTGATCGGGCCAGGTGTGCTCGCAAGGGCGCGAATGAAGTCGATAGCCTCTTGATGATTGATTGCCTCGAGATGGTCACGCAGCGGTTTGCCTCCGATGGTGACACCCTTGTTGACGACAAGATGGGTTTCTGAGTGCGTGAGGGTAGAGCCTTCAATCCGGTTGGAGTGGTAGGTGTAGTCGGTGTCGAACGCCTCACGTAGCCGCTCGGCCTGAGCGGGATCGAGCGGGCGGAAACTGTCGAAGCACGCGTGCAGCAGCCGCAATTGAGCGTAGAGCCTCGGCAAGTCCGCAGGCAAAGGAAAGGCCTGCTCCAGCGAATAGCCGTTGGCCGGATCGGTCAGAAGATCGAGATAGGCGTCACGAAGCACGCTCATGTCATCCAAAACGGGTTGCCCGGCGGGCGGCGGATCGGCCGCGAAGACGCGACGATCGAATTTAAGTGGTTCCATAGCCGGCAAGTATAGCACAGCCGGCGAGGTCGCAGCCGGGCATGGTGGAAAATGCCGGTCTCGGCAATCGCCGCCCTTCCAATCGAAGGCCGCGCGCCACGGCACGGTGCACACCAGGGTGGTTGGCATGCGTGGTATAATGAGGGCATAATAAGAACAATGTATTATGTACGTAAAATCAAAAGCTGACCACGAAGATACGGGATTACCAAAAACGAGGTTGGGGTTCGTGCAAGCGCTCGTGCTGGCGAAAGCGGTGGAGCTGGCTGGTGAAGCGAGTGGCCGGGAGGTGTTGTACCTTTTGCGGGAGGTTGATGGGGGTGCCGTAGATAACTGCCAAGTGTACCTCGCAATTCGAAAGCTGAAGGAGCAAGGGTTTGGACTGAGGCACCGGCACCTGGCGAAAGCCGACGGTCAACAGCAACGCCCCAAACCTGCCGCCACCGCGCCTTCCTTCGACTCTACCGTTTCGACGTTGCGCAGTCATGGTCAGTTTCCTGGGCTTCTTCTGCCATGGAGAGGGAGCTGGATAGGGTTGCGTCTGGCCGCCGGTCAACAACCGCTTGCTCTGCATGTCGGTAGCCCGTTGCCGTTCGGCCATTTAGGGGGCTAAGCTTGCGCTGGGCGAAACGTCAACGCGCCAACCTTTGAATGCAGCGGAGCGGCTTCTGATGACCTCGAAATTCGCAGTCGGCAATCTCACCATCCACCGTATCGTCGAGCAGGAGGAGCCGTTTTTCGATCCGCTGTTCTTCTTTCCGAAATTGACGCCGGCGCTGCTCGAGGAGAACCGCTCCTGGATGCAGCCGCGCTATATCGATCCGAAGACCGGCAAGTTGGTGCTGTGCATTCAGAGCTATCTGGTGCAGACGCCGCATCACAACATCCTGATCGACACCTGCGTCGGCAATCACAAGCCGCGGCCGGCGCGTCCGTTCTGGAACATGATGAACACCGACCGTTACGAAAAGGGCTTGGCGGCGACCGGCCTCGGCGTCGGCGATATCGACTATGTTATGTGTACGCATCTCCACGTCGATCACACCGGCTGGAACACGCGGCTGGAAAACGGCCGCTGGGTGCCGACGTTCCCGAAGGCCAAGTATGTGTTCGCCGACAAGGAGCTGGCGCACTGGACGCAGCGCCACAAAGAGAACCCGGAGGCTTGCCCGTGGGTGACGGACTCGGTCCTTCCGATCGTCGAGGCCAAGCGCGTCGAACTGGTCAAGAGCGACCATCAACTCAACGACCTGATTACGCTGCTGCCGACGCCCGGCCACACCATCGACCACTACGCCGTGCTGGCGGGCAAACCCGGCCACGATGCGGTGATAACAGGCGACATGATCCATTCGCCGCTGCAGGCGCGTTATCCCGAACTCGGCATGATGGCCGACTTCGATTCAGCGATCGCGGGAGCGACCCGGCGCAAATTCTTCGCGCGCTTTGCCGATACGTCGACGCTGGTGTGTTCGGGCCACTTTCCCTCACCCTCCACCGGCCGGTTTACGGGCTGGGGCGACGGCTTCAAGTTCGTCGAGTCGACATGAGGCTACCCTCTCCCCGTTTTTCACGGGGAGAGGGGGCCAGAATTTCAGCAGTAGTCCCAATAGCCGCGGCTCTGCTGGCGATCAGACCAGTACCAGCACATATCCGGACGTGGGCGCGGCGGCGCAATGCCGTAGGCGGTCACGGCAATGATGCTGCCGAGCGCGATGCCGCCGATGATTGTGCCGTAGTAGGGGCGGCGGTACCAGGGCCGATAGCCCCAGCCCGGGCCGCCGCCGCGATAATAACCTGGGCCACCGCGGTAGTTGCCGCGCCCATGATACTGAACTTGCTGCAGGGTGAGCGCGTTCTCGCGGGCGAAAGCGTCCGCTGCCGCGTTTGTGCGGCCGGCCGTCAGCGCAGCTGCGCTGGCGACCGTGGTGCCAAGGGCGAGAAAGCCGACAAAGGCACCCGCTGCCAGAATTGTTTTCGCTGTCATGACTTTGCTATCTCCGAGTCCGATGTCGTGCTGCACTCTCACTTCCCCGTATCACCGCAAACGATACAGCGGCGAAAATCCGTCGGCGGGAGCGCGCGGTAATTGCAATAGTCCACCTGACGGCCGCAAAAGGCAATTCTATGGCAGCGGGCGAAATTTGATCGAAGGCGGTCAGTACAACTGTTTTCTCCATCAGAGTGTGGTCGCCAGGGTGGCCACGACGCCCAAAGCAGGGCAACCCAGATGTTGGCGCGGCTAAGTAAATCTGTTTAGGTGCGGCGCACATTCAAACGCCACCAGGACCGGAGCAGCCGAGCCATGAACGACAAAACGGCCGAGACCGCAGTTTCGCTGCCCGACCGGCTGTCGACGGACCCGCGCAGCCCTTTTTACAGCGAAGCAGTTCTCGCCCGCGATATCGGGGTGCGCTTCAACGGCATCGAGAAAACCAACGTAGAAGAGTATTGCGTCAGCGAGAGTTGGGTGAAGGTTGCCGCCGGCAAGGCCCGGGATCGGCGCGGCAACCCATTGACGATCAAGCTGAAAGGCGTCGTCGTGCCGTATTTTCGGGATGCTGACGAGAAGAGTGCTGCCGGGTAATTTTGTCGAGCTGCTAACCGCCCGGACGCCAGCCGTAGACCCAGTCATAACCGGCCATGATGCGGCGGGCCGGCAGGACACGGAGTGCGATGTCGCGGACATGGCCCGCCATCCCACTCAAGTGATAGATCTGCCCGTTGCGGCGTGCGGCGGCTGCAATCGCGGTTGTGCGCTGATGGCGTAGGTGTTCATGGGCGCGGAAGGCAGCTCTGATATCAGTCCCATACGCCGCGATGAGCGATGCGAGCGTCACCGCGTCCTCCAGTGCCAGGGCGCCGCCCTGGGCCAGGAAGGGCAGGACCGGATGTGCCGCATCGCCAATAAGGGTGAGGGCACCTTGTCCTTGGGTGGGGAGTGCCGGGGCTTCAAACAGCGCCCACTTGCGCCAATCTGCCGCTAGCTCCAAGGCTTGGCGGAGGCGCGGCGCATACGACTGAAGGGCCGCGGCAAGCATTTCCGGCGACGCCGGCGCCGACCAGCCAGTT
Source organism: Hyphomicrobiales bacterium (assembly GCA_025353015.1). Taxonomy (GTDB): domain Bacteria; phylum Pseudomonadota; class Alphaproteobacteria; order Rhizobiales; family Hyphomicrobiaceae. The sequence goes on along the minus strand of JANXRM010000040.1, from coordinate 1,137 downwards.
TCTGAACCTGTTCCGGGCCAGGCTTCGGCGCTGATGACGACGACGGCGATCTCGCTTCCCGCCCGCACGGGATAGTGCACGACATGGCTATCAGGCGCAAGCCAGACGCCCGTTGCCGCGGGATCGATCAGGCCTTGAACGCGGTCGGCTGAAATGACGGTGCGCGTGGCGGTGCGCCCGGCGAACCGGAGGGCAATTTTGGGATGCAGCCGCTTGCGTACACCGGAAAAAATGCCGTCGGCACCCACCAGCGCCCGGCCTTCAATCGCGCGGCCCAAGGCATCGTGCAACCTGATGCCGTGATCCGCTTCCTGGAAGCCGGACGCCTCGAAACCAGTGGCAATCTGGATCAACGGCTGGCTGCGAACGGCTTCCAGAAGAATCGCCTGCAGCTCCCGACGGTGGGCGACGAGGTAGGGCGCGCCATGGCGGCCCTCGATCCAGTCACCGAGCGGCAGGCGTTTGAGGACGCGGCCGGAGGCGCCAGCATGAACCAGAATTTCACGGGGTCGGCCGGCCAAGGGCTCCAGGGCCGCACGCAGGCCTAAGACGTCGAGCGCGCGCACCCCATTTGGGCTGATCTGGATGCCGGCGCCTGCCTCGGAAAAGGCGTTGCGCCGTTCAACGATATGGCTTGCGATATCCAGTCGCGCCAAGGCGAGCGCGAGGCTAAGGCCGGCAATGCCGCCGCCGGCAATCAGGACCGGAGATTGTGGGGCCAACCGCCCAGGGCGGTTCAAGGCTCACAACAGGCGCGAACCGTTGGTCGGGTCAAGGCACGATACCCGGCACTACAGGCGGAGAGGCCGGTTACGTCGGGTCTCGCAAAAAGCCCTACCCGACCTTCGTTGAATGAATTGAATGGCCCTGGCATGCGCCCCGCTCACGCCGCTTTGGCGCCCCCGTGATGCTCAACGAGGCAGCCCGCCGGTTCAGTTTGTTCCTCGTGCAGGTGCGGGTTGTGCACGAACAGTGTTGAGCAATAGGGGCAGACGATCTGGATGTCCTGGCCCATGTCGAGGAACACGTGCGGGTGATCGTGAGGCGGCCGCGCGCCCATGCACTGCAGTTCCCGGACCCCGACCGCGATTTTCTCGACGCCCTGGTCGTTGGCGAAGTGCGGGGTGGTCGTGGCGG